>CAZVXA010000087.1:4514-25443 GCA_964630955.1 uncultured bacterium
TTGTTTGTCTTTGTTTTTTTTTTCCGCCCACCATATCGGGGGCGGGGCGCCCCCCCCCCCCCCCCACTTCTCGATTATATGGCGGTACCCGCTATAGGCGCGATAACTGCCCGCTTGCGGCGGGCAGTTATCGCGCCTAATTCCATAATGAGAGTTGCTGTCAGAAAATTTAACGATATTGACGACTTCCAATATTGACTAGCATCAATATACAGATTACATTTAATATCGTACACTGCGATTTGACCTAGAACTTGTGGCGCTGAAACAGGCAGCATTGGAACCAGCAGTACAGGAAGCAGGCTGTTGTGGGGAGATAGTCTTACCTAACCTTTCTGAAGAGCAGGCTCGGCAATATTCAGAATGGTTCAAAGTCCTAGCAGATCCTACCCGACTGCGGATTCTCAATCTTCTGTCCAGAAATGAAGAGCCTCTATGTGTTTGCGATATTGTCGATCGCTTCGATCTGGGGCAACCGACCATTTCTCATCATCTCAAGATTCTACGAGACAGTTGCTTTGTCAAAACAGAACGACGTGCCAACTATATCTACTACAGTCTTAACCACGATTGTGTAACAGGACTCCCTGAAGCCGCTCGCCTCATTATGGGAGGCTAGGAAGCAAGCGGGTTGATCGGTTTGCTGCTTGTTCCAAATATCGAATATTGTCAATGTTCGATGTTATGGTTCATTAAAGTCCATGCTGTTTAATTGAGGAGAAAAATCATGTCAACCTTTAAAACCCACATCGCACTGAAAGTCTCGAATATTGAAAAGTCTGTTACCTTTTACCAGGCGATGTTTGGGGTCACCCCAGTCAAACATAAAGTGGACTATGCCAAGTTTGATTTAGACAACCCTGCCCTCAATCTCACCATGCACTTGAACGATCGCATCGAGTCGCATGGAACGCTCTCTCACCTGGGTGTTCAAGTGGATAGTACCGAAACGGTGCAGCAGACGATCGATCGCTTCCAATCCGCAGGACTCGCAACCTTTGAGGAACAGGATACAGATTGCTGCTACGCCTTGCAAGATAAGGTCTGGGTCACTGATCCCGATGGCAACTGTTGGGAAATTTTTGTTGTCAAGGTTGCAGATACGGCTCCCGAAAAAAACGTTAGTTCATGCAGTACCCAGGCACCAAGTCAGACGGTTAAAACTTGCTGCGCCTAGAAGAAAGGCTGTTTGTTATTTGTGAGGTGGTTTGTTGATTAATCAACAAACCAGGGTGAAAAGCCTTTGGGTGCATCCCACTTTTGCAAATTAAAACCCAGTTTTATGAGTGCAGCAGGCTTCACCCGCCACACTCATAAAACTGGGATGCACCCCAACCTTTTCGTATGGCGATGACACTGCATGTGCTTATTTATCAGTAAAGATTTCATGAGCAATCACCCTTTAACCAAAATTCTCTGCCCCAGATCGGCAGATCAACGGTTCATTAATGCTTTGGGAATTGCTCAAATCTGTTCCTGGGGGTCGCTCTACTACAGTTTCCCCCTACTGGCAGAAGCGATGTCAACAGAGTTTGGTTGGACAAAGACAAGTGTTTATGGGGCTGCAACTCTGGGTCTTTTCCTATCTGGCGCTGCTACATATCCGATTGGGGTTGCCATTGACCGGGGCTATGGACGCAGAATCATGACATTTGGCTCACTGCTAGCAGGATTGCTCCTGTTAGCCTGGTCACAGGTTTCCAGTTTGATTGTATTTTATGTCATTTTTGCTGGCATTGGCTGCTTGCAGGCGGCAACCCTTTATGAGCCTGCTTTTGCGGTGATTGCCAATCAAATGGGGGCAGACAAAGCGCGACAAGGCATTACCGCATTAACGCTTTGGGGTGGGTTTGCCAGCACTGTTTTCATTCCTCTGATTGACCGATTATTAGTGCAGGTCGGTTGGCGGGAAACACTCATGATCCTGGGAGGCGTGAATATGATTATCTGCGCCAGTCTTTATGCGGCAGTTATCCACCCCAAGCAGAATCAACCTCTTCTACCAGCGACCCTCAACAAATCCTCGGCATTGAGAAAACACTGGATTGTGCCCTGGGCGCTACAACAGCCCATTTTCTGGGCACTCATGGCATCTTTTTTAACGTATGCCGCAGTCTTTTCCGCCTTTACTTTCCACTTCTACCCACTGCTGTTAGAGCGGGGCTTAACCTCTCCCCAGGTTGTTACTGTTCTGGCAATGATTGGTCCAGCCCAGGTCTTAGGGCGGCTGTTGGTGTGGAAATTTGCACCACAGGCTTCTGTTCAGATCATTGGCTCTTTTATTGTTGCCTTATTCCCCCTGATATTTTTGGGAATCGCCTGGTTCCCGTCAAGGCTAACCATACTGGTCAGCCTTGCTGTTCTCTACGGAGCAGCCAACGGTGTAATGACCATTGTGAGAGGGGTTGCCATTCCTGAAATGCTAACGCGCTATTCCTACGGCACCATCAACAGCGTCATTCTTGCTCCATCGTTGTTAGCAAAAGCTCTGGCTCCGGTGGGGGCAGCAGCACTTTGGGCAAAAGCCGGGAGTTACAATCCTGTTCTAGCTGTACTGACAGTAGGGGCACTCATCCTGGCAATGGGATTTTGGACAGCGGTTGTCCTCAGACGAACCGTTTATTCTGATCTTGCAGAATAAGAGTTTCCAACTGGAGTTTAGTGTTACAAACACTAAGTTTTGCAACATGGGGTTGGGGGCGAAGCCCCTAAGCAGCTTTCGACCTGAGCACTCAAGCCAAAGGGGGCTTTCCCCCTTGTACCCCTTGCAAATTTTTTTGTTGCTGTACTAGACTTGGAGTTTAGACTAAATCAAGGTCGCAGTCCAAAGACACTCAGCAATTCTCATTTTGAAATCAAGCGCGAAACAAGCCCGCCTTTGGCGGGCTTGTTTCGCGCTTTTACTGCGAGTGGGGCGCACCCGCAGAGTGCGCCCCACTCGCAGTAAAAGCCATCATGAGAATTGCTGGAGGCACTCTCCCCTACATTAAATCAACCTGCACAAGGGAGTATAATAAGTCGCTGAATCACTTTTATGATGGCATTCATGACCCAGGAGGCTCTGCCGCTCTACATTCAAATAGCTAACGAACTCCGGCAGAATATTGCTGAGGCGGTTTATCAGTTAGGGGACAAACTGCCAACAGAAGCAGAACTGAGTACCCGTTTTGGTGTGAACCGCCATACACTTCGGCGTGCCATTGAGATCCTGCGGCATGAAGGGGTGGTGCGGATTGATCGAGGGCGGGGTACGTATGTTGCCTCTGCTCCTATTTCCTACTCCATTGGCAAACGTGTGCGTTACAACGAAACCCTCAAGGCCCAGGGGTTGAAAGTTACCCATTCGTTGCTCTCTGTTACAGAACTATTGGCGGATGGAGCCGTTGCCCATCACTTGGAGATTAACGTCGGTAGTCCGGTTATTTTTCTGGAACGGTTAAGCTTTGCGGATGATCATCCCATTAGTGTTGCTAGTAGTTACTTTGAGCGCGATCGCTTTCCCCATTTAACCGAGCTTTACCCGCAGTACCATTCGATTTCTAAAATGCTGCAACAGGAGTACGGCGTTGATCACATTCGCCGCAGCACTCGCATTTCAGCCCGCACAGTGCAAGCCAAAGATGCCCGCTTGTTGGAGTTGCCCTTGAATGCCCCCATCCTTCTCACGGAGTCGATTAATGAGGATCAGACGGGGCAAGTCATTGAGTACGGCATTACTCGCTTTCGAGGCGATCGCATGGAACTGGTGTTTGAAAACGATTAATAAGGGGATTTTCAGGAAAGAATTTACCCTTACTGGTCTTTTGACTAAATCGCACCGATTTTTCCTAAAACACTAATTGTGTCAGCGTTTCAGGAAAAATCGGCACTAAAATTAAGTTCGCCGTGAAACGCTCCCTACGAGAGCGTTTCACGGCGTTATGGGGAAAATAGTCAAAACTCCAGTCCCCTTATGCCTATCCGAAAACCGAAACCCCAAAGTCTGGCAGGCGCGACGCTGTAGCATCGAGCCTGCCAGACTTTGGGGTTTCGGATAGGCTCTTAATACCAATTCAATATGAACCTGCACATTAGAGGGGTGTAGGGAATCCATCCCCTCAAGGGGCCGTGCCCCGCATTCTATTCAATTGCCGAAGTAATAACTGACTAATTCTGGTTGCCGCGCCGCTAGATTCGCTCGAAGAGTACATCTCGCGGCACTGCAATTTTTCCATGTGTTGCGAGGTGCAATACTCGCTAAGCCAGCATTGCACCTCGCAACGCACGCTTTTAGCCTAAAGTCTAGTAACTCAGATGACTATGGCTATAGCAGTGCGAGTTACAACCTCGGCATAGCCGAGGTTGTAACTCGCACTGTGTTGTTTTTGTTATTGACGCAGCTTCATATTCGATTGGTACAAGTATCCCCTCAATCTGGTCGGTTGGGATTGAGGAAACCCGATTGTAGCCATAATTCTTCAGGAATTCAGATAAGCTTAACCAGGATTTTCCTATTTTTTAAAGTCAATACAAGAGGATTGGATACAGGTAATCCAGATGTCTAGACGTTTTCAGATTGGCAGAGATTGCAAAGTAGTACTCTCAAGTTTGTAGGATGATATTTTCTCCTGGAGGGATTGCCTTTTGGTGGGCTTTCAGGGGAGTATGGACTCATTTAACTTGTTGGTTTTGGAGTCGGATTTTCCAGGTAAACGCGAATGACACAGTATGTTATGCAGAGCTATTCGACCAAGGCCGTTGAGGTCATCAATCTAACCAAGTCCTTTAAGGTTAAGGGAAGTGGAAAGCTTGATGTTTTGAAAGACATTGATCTTGAGGTAGCAAAGGGTGAGATGCTGGCCCTAGTTGGTGCTTCTGGCTCTGGCAAATCTACGTTGCTCCGTAATGTAAACGGTCTTCAACGAGCCGAGAAGGGGCGGGTCGAGGTTTTTGGCACCGCTATTCAAACAAACGGCGTTCTGCATTCTAAAGTGCGTAGTCTCAGAAGTCGAATTGGTTTTGTCTTTCAGCAGTTCAATCTCGTTAACCGTTTGACGGTACTTGAAAATGTGCTGGTTGGAAACTTAGCCAACGTTTCCCTGATGCGATCGCTTGTGCGTCAGTTTAACCGGACGGAGAAAGAGCGAGCGATGGAGGCACTGGAGCGCGTTGGTATCTTGAATCAGGCTTATAAGCGAGCTGCTGCCCTATCGGGCGGGCAGCAGCAACGGGTGGCGATCGCCCGCTGCCTGATGCAGGGTGCTGAAATCATCCTCGCCGATGAACCCATCGCGTCCCTCGACCCAGAATCTGCCCGCAAAATCATGGAGCTACTGGTTTACCTGAACCGAGAGTATGGCATTACCGTAATTACCTCCCTGCACCAAGTGCAGATGGTACAGCGGTATTTTGAGCGGGCGATCGCCCTCCGGGGAGGCGAAGTCCAGTTTGACGGCAAAACGACTGACCTAACCGACAGCAAACTGGGTCATATCTATGGCTCTGCCGTCGAAGAACTAGTATTGTCTGGTCACGGGGAAGCCTCTATCCGCTAAGGGGTTCGATACTCCCACACCAGCGTTCCGTCCTGCAATTGATGGTTCAGCGACCAATTTCTCATTACCCAATTCTTTCCACGACTATCTGCGATCGTTTGCTTGCCCGGAACTATACCATGCGGACTCCCGTTTTCGTTCTCCACGCTTGATTCACTCATTTCCAGAGAAATAACTATGTTGAAGCATTTGTTTACTAAATCCACCGCAACCTTGATCAGTAGCCTTGTGCTGGCCAACCTGATCGCCAGTTGCACTGCACCTCAAACTTCTCAGGATACAAGCACCACAAGTGGTGCCAGCGCCGAGGGGGCAGCATGTGCCCCCGAAATCGCGACCCTGGAGTTTGGCATTATCTCCACGGAATCTCAGGACAACCAACGACCCAAGTGGGAACCCTTCATTGATGACATGGAAAAGGCGTTGGGCCGTCCTGTGAATGCGGCCTATGCAACGGATTATGCTGGGGTGATTGAGGCGATGAGGGCTGGCAAAGTACAAATGGCATGGTACGGCGGTAAGTCGTACATTACAGCAGCAGAAAATGCCCAGGCGGAAGCCTTTGCCCAAACCATTGCAACAGATGGTTCCGACGGATACTACTCCCACCTGATTACCAACAAAGACAATCCCATCCTGGCGAAGATTGATGTGAAAAAGGGGAATGGCGACCAGTATGTTCTGGAAAATTCATCCGAATTAACCTTTGCCTTCAATGACCCCGAATCCACCTCCGGTTATCTGGTGCCCAGCTACTATGTCTTTGCAAAAAATGGCGTTAACCCTAACGAAATTTTTGAGGAATTGATCTTTGCAGGAAGCCACGAAGCCACGGCTCAAGCCGTTGCAAACAATCAGGTCGATGTGGCAACCAATAACAACGAGTCCCTAGCAAATCTAAAGGCATCTGACCCGGCTGCTCTGGAAAAGATTCAAATCATCTGGACCTCTCCCGTGATTCCTAGCGACCCCCTCGCCTATCGCAGCGACCTACCCGATTGCTTGAAGGAGCAAATTAAAAACTTCTTCTACAACTATTCTGATGCGTCTGTTCTAGAGCCTTTAGGCTGGTCGAAATTTGTTTCTGCCGATGATGCTAAGTGGAACACGATCCGCGAGTTGAATATTGGTAAGGAGATTCTGGATGTTCAAAATGACAAAAATCTTAGTGATGCCGATAAGCAAGCAAGGATTGATGAGTTGAACAAGCAACTCGAAGCGTTGAAATAGCTTGGAGCATCGCTATCCCAAAACCTCCGATCAGTTTTGGGATAGCGAGTGGGTCATTTGCTACGCTTGTAGCCATCTTTCCTTCATCCTGAATTCCTCTCCCACTGGTAGAGCAACTTCTAATCTGGCTCCCCTTCTCCTTTGTCATGCGTTTAGCGTCTCTTGCATACCCTTGCTCCGCAGGGGTATGCAAGAGACGCTGAAATCAGGTTTTCTTGTGCCTGAACTAGGCCCAGACGAGAATCCGAAAACGCTAAACAGATGCCTTCTTTGGGAGAAGGAGTTGGGGGATGAGGGTAATGGCGATGTTCAAACCAGTTGACCCACTCAATCTGGCGATCGCCAGATCGGTTCCGTGAATACCAGAACTGTTAATGTTTTATGGAACGTTTCATAAAACATTAACGTTCCTTTGTCCTGCAACAGATTAGGTTGTTTTCCCCTGATCCGTTACTCTCACCCTATGCTCATGAGCCAGAAAGTCAGTATATCCTCTCCCAACGGTGCCCCATCTCCAGCAGTTCAGAAAATGCTGGATCAGGAAGCGAAACTGATTACCCCAAATCGTATTTTCTATCTGGTGGTGGCGATTGCCATTCTTATCTTCTCTGGTATCCAGAGCGATGTTAGTATCATTGAACTGATTCAGGGTGGCGGCAATATGGCGGATTATATCAGCCGTTACTTTCCGCCGGACTTTACAGATTGGCGATTATATCTTGCTGATACGATCGAAACGATTTCTATGGCGATTTGGGGAACATTATCAGCGGCGATCCTGAGTGTTCCACTTGGTATTCTGGCATCAGAAAATATCTTTCCCAATTGGGTAGTGTTCCCTGTGCGTCGGTTGTTAGACGCCATGCGAGCGATTAACGAAGTAGTGTTTGCGCTGGTGTTTGTTGTTGCGGTTGGTTTAGGTCCCTTTGCCGGAGTTCTGGCGCTCTTTGTCCATACGACGGGCACCCTAGGCAAGCTTTTCTCAGAGGCGATCGAATCCATTGAGCCCGGTCAGGTAGAAGGGATTCGGGCGACAGGAGCCAGCAAGATCCAGGAAATTATTTTTGGGGTGATTCCCCAGGTTTTACCCCTGTGGGTGTCTTACACTTTGTATCGTTTTGAGGCAGATGTACGAGCGGCTTCTGTGCTGGGAATTGTAGGCGCGGGTGGAATTGGGGTTTCGCTCTACCAAAGCTTTCGCTCTTTCAAATATCCCAAGGTCTGCGCAATTTTGATCATTTTGATTACGGCAGTAGCGATTATCGACACGATTTCGTCCAAGCTGCGCCAAAAACTTATCTAATGTATAACCATAGTCATATCGGTTAGTACGGGGTAAGGGCTTCCCCTTTTAGCTGGGGGGAAGCCCTTTACCCCCCTTGTCCTATGACTCCGACAATTAAATAGAATGCTGTGTGTGGGCGCGCTAAGTGCGCCCACACACAGCATTCTATTTAATTTTTGTATTCTAAAAGGTTGCTGAGGTAATAACTAAATTGGCTACAGCTATCTATATGAATCCGGCAATCCAAAGGCAACGAAAGCTGAAACCCCGGCAAAGCAAAGATTTCAGCTTTCGTTGCCAAAAAAAGTTTACACGTTGTGAAACGCACCTGAAGTTTAGACTAAATCAAGCACGATTTTTCTGAAACATTTACTGGCAAGCGTTTCAGAAAAATCGTGCTTAAAATATTACCGCGCCGCGAAGCGCGCTCTTCGCGGCGCGGTGGGAAAATTAGTCTAACCTCGAAATTAGAGGCATCGTTGTAAAATTTGGGTGAAATATTCCAGGGAGGGCGTTTCCAGGTGAGGAACTTTAGCGCAATCATCCCAAATTCTTAGCTGTACCGCGTCCTGTGCGTGGGGTTGTTGGATAAACCCATCGGCTTCTGCGGCAGAGAAAATTCCCCCCTGAAGTTCCAGGCTGCGCTTCGACGCAGGCGAGAGGGATTCCCAGTAGGTGGCATCAACCGCACATAAATAGCGTTTGGCATCCACATGAAGCCGAATAGGGGTTGTTACCGCAGGGCTAAAGAGCTTTTCTAGAAAGGGAATGGCGCGGTATTCGTGGCGATCGTCCAGACCTCGGAGGGCTACATCGTCCCCCAGATCATGAGCTAGATGACCAAAATCGTGCAGCAAACAGGCTGCAATCATTTCATCACTACGGTTTGCCACTTCAGCCAGAGTTGCACATTGCAGTGCATGTTCAAGCTGGGTAACCACTTCCTGTCCATATTGCTCAGAGCCTTTTTGGGCAAGGATTTCAAGAATTTGAGAAAGGGAATTTTTCATGGGTTGATAAGGGGCAACTTTATGCCCGGTTGAACTCGGGGTTGGATGTCGGGAGAGACCAGATGTCATGGCAAGTCCAATGGTGGTCGGGATGGCGCTGGTAAAAACGGATTTCCCATTGGACGGGGGCGTGGGGGTTGACCTGTTTCAGGGCAAGTTGCTGGAGGGGGGTGATATGGTCGGGGGGGAAGTTGTAGGCAAGGCTGAGATGAAGCCAACTTTTCAGGCGGAGAGTGTCCTGGCGGGTGGGGGAGTAGGCATACTCGGCAAATTGGGCTGTGAACTTCTGAAGCCACGGTGATTGCAGCTCCAGACCATGCCAATCAGGACGAAAGGACATGCCCTGGATGGTGATGATAGGAGGCATGGGTTGCTCTTGAAGAGCCTGGGCGATCGCCCTCCTATACAGCCCCACGGCCTCCTCTCCATCCCAAAAAAAGCCCGTTAACGTGCAGTGCGGCATATACTTGTGCGCTGCATTAGAGCCACACAACCGCTTACTTTCGGTAAAGTACGTTTCCAACTGGGTTGCCAGTTCCCCCACCGGGCAAACATAGAGGATGAATTGCTCAGGCATAGCGGGCGACTTCCTTCCCTTTGACATAGACCGCCGCGATCGCCGAAGGCAAGCGTTGTTCTGGCTGCACCAGCAGAAAATCTGCATCCAGACCGGGGGCAATGGAGCCTTTGCGATCGACAATGCCCGCTGCTTTGGCTGGATAGGTGGAAACGGTTTTCCAGGCATCCTCAAAGGGCATCAGGTTCATCTCTGACAGCTTAAACGGAGCATGGAACAACGAGGGGTAATGATAATCAGAGCAAAGGCAATCCAGCACTCCAGCTTTGGCGGCTTCAGCAACGCCCATGTAGCCGACGTGGGAACCGCCCCTGACTAGATTGGGTGCCCCCATCAGCACAGCGGCTCCATAGTCCCGTGATTTTGCAGCGAGGGGAATGGAGGCGGGGAATTCGGCGATCGCCACACCCCGACGCTGGCTAACGACCACATCTGCTTCTGTTTCGTCATCATGGGAAGCGACAGGAACACCCACACGATGGGCTTTCGTCACCAGTTGCTCTAGCTGATGGAAGCCTTCCTCCTGCCGAGCCATTGCCGCTTCAATGAGGGCGCGAATTTCTGCATCCGAGAGTTTGATCCGCTGTCGTAATCCTTTTGTCCAGCGGAGGAGGGTTTCGTCATCGGTGGCGGGAGGCAGGTGGTTGTTGAGGGATAAGAGCTGAATTTTCCCTGTGTCTAGCCACTGTTCTAATTCGTCATAGTGATCAGTGTTCGCCTGTTCATGGCGAACGTGGATGCGGCTATCGACCTGTAATCCTAGAGGTTCGTCGAGGACGACACGCATGATCTGGCGGACGGTGTCACGGCTGCGTAATCCTGGTTCAAAGGAGTCGGTAATGGAGTAAAAGAAGGTGGTAATGCCTGCGGAAAGGAGGGTGCGATCGTTTTCCAGGATAGCCATTTCTAACGGGAAGCTAACCCCCGGGCGAGGGCAGATCATCCGCTCGAAGGCATCCCCATGAATATCGACAATGCCCGGTAGCAGGTACAGCCCATTAGCATCGATCGCCACATACCCACTGGGCTTTTCGGTTTGGTCTACCCGCACGAAGATGCCATCTTCAATTAAAACCGTTGCATCTTGCAACCAACCGGCAGGGGTTAGCACCGATACCCCTTGCAGGGCTAGATTTTGAATGGTGACTTGTTTCATAGGTTGATGGATGGAGTCCTTACTCGTGTTCTCTCAAGGATTTTTTGATGGGTTATACCCATCAAAAAATCGGACTTTATCGGAAATTGTTTTTTAGCGCGACAAAACCGTGCTGCAAAACAATTTCCAAACTCAGAAACCTTATTTCCAATGAAGTTTATCCTTACAGCGTTCTGCAAGCGCATGTGTTACAAAATTTTTGTTGAGAGCCGCGCTCCGCTCGGCTCTCAGCAAAAACTTTGGTTCTATTTCAGCGCAAAGCGCTGTAAAACTCAACTTTCATCGCTAGAGGTGAACCTCAGAGACAAAGTTGACACACGACTAAGCCAACCGTTTCCCCTGACGGTAGACGGAGAGTAACCGGGGGACAATGCCATCGTCGAGAACGGTGATAAAATCAGCCTGCTTGCCAATTTCTAAACTGCCGCGATCGCCCTCCAACCCGATCGCCTTTACGGGATTCAGCGTAAACAGCTTGGCAGCTTCATGGAGCGGCTTGCCGATGTAGCGCACAATCAAAAACATCGCCTGAAGCAAACTTTGGGGCACGTAATCGGAAGAGAAAATATCCACCAGTCCATATTCCAGCAATTCCAGGGCTGAAACGTTGCCCGAGTGGGAGCCGCCTAGCACCAGATTGGGTGCCCCCATTAACACCTGCAAACCGTTTTGGTGAGAAGCTTTAGCGGCATCCAGGGTGGTAGGAAACTCAGCAACCGCTGCTCCATCGTCAATAGCTTCCTGCACATGCTCCAGGGTTGTATCATCGTGGCTTGCCAGCACTACTCCGTGCGGGTGTATCAATTCCACCAGGTTACGTCGATTTTTCAAAGCATATTGGTGTTGTGCGTCGATGCGTTTTTTGATGAAGTCGTCAATTTGATCGCGGGATACTCCATGCTTTCCAATGTAGTATTCACGGTACTTTTCCAGTTTGGCAAATTGCCGTTGCCCTGGCGTGTGATCCATCAATGACACCAGGGAAAGTAGGGGATGATCAACAAACTGTTCGGTTACATCGCAAACATATTCATAAGCCAGTTCACAGCGCAAGTGTAACCGATGATCAGCGGCAAATCGCTGGTGCTGCTGTGCATGGGTGATGGCGGCGATCATTGGTTCAAACTGGGTGAGCCGCATCGAGTTAGGGCTAAGGTCGCCCACAGCGATCGCATCGCACACCGTTGTCACACCAGCACTGATCAACTCGCGATCGTGGTACATGACCGCTGCTTCGAGGGGCCAGCGCACCTTGGGGCGGGGTGACATACACTGTTCCAGGTTATCTGTATGCAGTTCCACCAGACCCGGTAACAGATAGTTGCCTTCCCCATCCTGCCCCTGGGCAACGGAACCAGGTTGAACATCGGCAATCCTGCCATCCCGTACAACCAGTGTTCCTAGAACTTCCTGGTCGGGAAGCTGAAGGCGGTAATTGGTATAAATTTGCTCGTTCATGGTTAGGGTATTCCACAAGGAGAAATGCCAGATATTGCGAACTTTTTTGAAAACTGAATGGGTGCAGAGGCGGAACCTCTGACAACCTCCTATTCCTTCGGCAATTACCCGGGTGAATGATTTCCTGTGTACAGAAAATTATTCACCCGGGTAATTGCCGGGACTACAATTGTCGGAGCTAAAGGTTAAGTTGCGATTACAAACGTGATCGCGCACCTCGTCATCGTGGAAGATGCCAATCAGCCCACAACCTGCGGCTTTCCGCTCTTCGATCATGTCCATCACAACCTCGCGGTTCGTTGCATCCAGAGCCGATGTGGGTTCATCGAGCAGCAGAATTGGGTAATTTACCGAGAAGGCGCGGGTAATATTCACCCGTTGCTTTTCACCGCCCGAAAAGGTTGTGGGGGAGAGCGTCCACAGCCGTTCTGGCAAATTGAGCCGTGTAAACAACTCCTTCACGATGGAATAGGCGGTATCTGCTGCAACCCCCAATTCCATCAAGGGTTCGGCAGCCACGTCCAGGGCTGACACGCGGGGAATGACCCGCAAAAATTGGCTAACGTAGCCAATGGTCTGCTGCCGCACCTCGATTAACTCATGGGGCAACAACTGAGGCAAATTGACCCATCGCTGTCCGTGCCGCACCCAGATTGCCCCCCGGTCTACCCGGTAGTTGCCGTAGAGCGATCGCATAAATGTAGATTTCCCCGACCCCGATGCCCCCACCAAAGCCACACATTCCCCGGCTTTGACCGTCAGGTATGCCCCTTGCAGCACGGGCAAGCAGGTTCCTCCCTGATGATGTAGTACAAAGCTTTTGTACAGGTTTTCTGCCTGTAATAGGATGCCGTCGGAAGGGGCGATCGCCTCACTTGCCAATGTTTTTTCCAGGGATAGCATCACAGCTCCAGAAATGGGTCATACAGCATCGTTGGTATTGCTGAAGGAAGGATGAAAGCAATGCTTTCCCTTGCCAGTTGGGCGAGTGGTTTCACCCTTAGGGAATCAGCGTAGCGTTAACAAGCTGCTGGGTATAAGGATGGTGGGGGTCGTCCAACACCTGGTCAGTGAGTCCGGCTTCGACCACCTGACCGTTTTGCATCACCAGCAAGCGATGAGCCAGAAGCCGCACAACACCAATATCGTGGGTAACCAGAACAACGCTGAGGTGGAACGATCGCACCAAAGATCGAATTAAATCCAGCAATTTTGCCTGAACCGACACATCCAGTCCTCCGGTTGGCTCGTCCATCAAAATCAACCGGGGTTGTGTGACCAGTACCCGCGCCAACTGCAAGCGCTGCTGCATTCCCCCTGAGAAGGTGCTGGGCAACATATCCAGGCGATCACCCCCAATCTCCACCTGACTCAGCCAGTGGGCTGCCACCGCCCGCAGGTTGCCATAGTGGCGTACTCCTACCCCCATCAGCCGTTCTGCAATGTTGGCTCCAGCAGTCACATCCAGCCGCAAGCCATCCCGTGGGTTCTGGTGTACAAAGCCCCATTCCGTCCGTAGAAGCGATCGCCGTTGTGCCTCCGCCAGGCTCATCAAATTAAGGCTATCTCCAGCATGATTCACATAGATCAAGCTGCCATCATCCATCGGCAAATGTCCAGCGATCACCCGCAGCAACGTCGTTTTGCCCGAACCCGATTCGCCAATAACACCCAACACCTGACCGGGATAAAGGTCAAAGGAAATGCGATCGCAAGCACGGATAGAGCCGTAGGTTTTTGAAAGATTTTGAACCGTTAGGAGGGGGAGCATGGGGGTAGATAGGTGGATGGGCGGATGGGTAAGCGAGGTAAGTAGGTGGGGTGGGTGGGGATCAGGTCTAACCTCTGCCCTCTGCGGCTCGAGAACCTCGCCGAACGACCTTCTGCCTTTGATTGCAGTAATCTGTGTCTGAGCAGATCCAGAGGCGATCGCCCTGATCATTTGTTACCACTTCATCCAGGTAGCTGGTGGTGGAACCGCAAAACTCACAGGCTTTGTCCCATCGTTCGATGGTAAAAGGGTGGTCTTCAAAATCCAGGCTTTTGACCCGCGTGTAGGGGGGGACAGCATACAAACGTTTTTCCCGCCCTGCCCCAAATAGTTGTAAGGCTGGGCTCATGTGTAGTTTGGGGTTGTCGAAGCGGGGAATGGGGCTGGGGCGCATCATGTAGCGATCGTGTACCATGACGGGATAGTCGTAGGCTGTTGCAATGTGCCCGTACTGGGTAATGTCTTCGTAAAGCCTCACGTACATAGAGCCATATTCTTCTAGGGCGTGCATTTTGCGCGTTTCCACCTCAGACGGTTCAATCCAGCGCAACGGCTCTGGAATCGGCACCTGATAAACCATGATCTGCCCTTCCTTGAGTGGGGTTTCCGGAATGCGATGGCGGGTTTGAATAAGAGTAGCCTGCTCTGTGGACTCTGTAGTGGCAACACCGCACACCTTTTTGAAAAACCGCCGGATATTCACCGCATTGGTAGTATCATCAGCTCCCTGGTCAATCACTTTCAGCACATCGTTTTTGCCAATCACCGATGCGGTAACCTGGATGCCACCCGTGCCCCACCCGTAGGACATGGGCATTTCCCGCGAGCTGAAGGGAATCTGGTGCCCCGGAATAGCAACTGCTTTCAAAAGACCACGCCGAATCGATCGCTTGGTTTGCTCATCCAGATAGGCAAAATTAAAGCCAGACTCAGTCTGACTGAGCGATGGCTCGCTTCCCAATCGACTGACCTCAGTCGATGATCTGCAATTAGGCGAAGGATTAATGTTCATAGGGAAAAAATATATGCTCACTTCCCCTGAACCAGGGGAACGTTTACCTCTGCCCTGACAGGTAACGACGGTTCAAAGGGCTGAGTACCAACCTCCTTAATCAACGCCACCGAAATCGGCTGCGATCCATTTGATCTCTCCTCCCCTGCTCCCTTGCTCTCCGGCTCCCCGGCTCCCTGGGGCATTCGCACTTCTTTATCATTCTGTCGCAGGGTTCGCAGCAAATTCAATTCCGCCTGAAAGTCGATGTAATGAGGCAGCTTCAAGTGCTGCACAAAGCCCTGTGCCTCTACATTGTCAGAATGGTACAGTACAAATTCTTCATTCTGGGCAGGGCCAGCCATCGCCTCCCCAAATTCCTCCGCTCGCAGGGCGCGATCCACCAGGGCCATTGCCATCGCCTTGCGTTCGTTATAGCCAAAGGTCAGGCCATATCCCCGAGTAAATTGGGGGGGAAGTTTGTCACTGCCCTGGAACTGGTTCACCATCTGCACTTCGGTAACGGTAATGTCGGCGATCGCCACCTCAAATCCCAATTCTTCGGGGCAAATTACCACATCCACATCCCCCACCCGAATCTCCCCGGCAAAGGGGTGGTTTCTCCCATATCCCCGCTGAGTCGAGTAAGCCAGACTGAGCAAAAAACCTTCATCGGCGCGAGCCAGGTTTTGCAACCGGGCATCCCGTCCCGCAGGTAACGTGAGGGATTGACGGGTGAGATCAAAAGGCTCGACACCAGCGGCAATGGAATAATTGAGTTCTGCATCCAATCCATTCGTAGAATGATTTACAGATTGATTCGCAGAACCATCTAATCGCTCATCTTCATTATTTGTATAGGACGTATAGGAATGGGCATCAGATCGTTCCTCCTGAATCAATCCTTCCTTCCCTAAAGTATCGACTACACGGGGCACTGATTCTCCCTTTGGCTCGGCTTCCGGTGCAACAAAGGTGTTCCCCTCTGCTGCCAGCTTGAAATCCAGTAAACGATGAATGTAATCGAAAGTAGGTCCCAATTGCTGTCCACCGGGAACGTCCTTAAAAATGGACGAAATCCGCCGCTGGAGGTGCATCTGTGCTGTATCAATGGGCTGGCTGTAGTACAGTCGGGGCAGGGTCGTGCGGTAAGCCCGCACCAGAAAGATCGCTTCCACCAAATCACCCCAGGACTGCTTAATCGCCAGGGCTGCCAGATCCAGATCATACAGGCCACCCTCGCAAATGACCCGGTTGACCGCCAGGGTCATTTGCTGCTTAATCTGCTCCAGGCTTAACTCTGGAACACCCGGTTCTCCCCGTCGCTTTGCCTTGAGCAACGCTTCTGCATTCTGGATAGCCTGCTCGCCACCTTTCACTGCTACGTAAGCCATACACTAACTCCTGCAAATCGTTGCGGTACGGGGCAGACCCATGACGTCGTGTTGCCCAAACAAAAACACATCGACCCCTCGGGGATACGTCTGGTGATGGGCAACCCATTGTGTCCAAAAGCAGAGAGGCAGTTGGGGAGCGATCGCCCAATCGCCCAAAATTCCTGGTCCGTGTACCGTGACTGGGATTCCTCCCAGCAGCGACGGCACCTGAATCAACAGAGTAGTTGAAGCTTCGGGAGCCTCTGCGCTACCCCAGGCAAAGGTTTGCAGATCTGGTAGGGTTGCCCCATCCGTTATCAGGGCAAAGGTGGCTTGCTGGGGCGATTGGGTGAAACGGCAGCCCGTATGAAAGGACAACCACCGAGACACCTCGGCATCCAGCCCCGGTTGCCGCCAGACCCAGGTATCCAAATCGAGCAAGGTAAGGCAGGCTCCAGCACAGGCTGGACTCAGACTAGCGGGTGGTGTCAGGTCAATCGGAAGGCGGTCTACTCGCCCCGGACGAGCCAGCGCATCCAGTAACGTCCGAAAGGTTCGCTGGGCATCGTGAACGGGGTTTTGAAATCCCGGTTGGGTTGGGCTTACCATCATTGCCCCCGTACCATTGTAAAAAAGTTGACCCGGGTTGCTTCTACCTGGCGTGCCTGAACCTCCCGCTGTTGCTGGGCTGCTTCTACCAAGGGAGCAATCACAGTCACCTGAACCTGCTCAACCCAGGCGGGATGTTGCAACAGCGCATCGCACAGGGCTGCCAGTTCCGCATGACGGTGCGATCGCCCCGCAATGTACCCAAATCCGGCGATCGCCTCTGTTTCATCATCGGTTTGCAGTCGTACCACACACCGGGTCAGGGTCATTTCCCCTAGATAAAAGGGCTGCCCAGTGCCCCCGGCGCGACCTTGCACCATTGTCAGACCAATTTCTGGAGGTCGTAGAAAATCGTAGGCAGGCAGATCTCCCAGTCGTGCGACCTGCTGTTCCAAAGGTTTTAATGTAGCCTTTGCCAGAACTGAAATCCACCACTGGCGCTGAGTCAGGGATGACATGGCTCTCCTTAAACTGCCTTTAATATTGTCTAGACATCTAGATGATTATAGAGGCGAGTGCTTCCCTTCTGTCAAGGAAACACTAAGCATCGCAGCAATTCTCACGATGCTTTTCAAAGCGGACAGGGCACCCTGCGGGTACGCCCTGTCCGCTTTGAAATACGAAAACCGCCCGCTTTCTGTAGAGTCAGTGGGCGTGGAAAAAGTCGAACCCCCAAAAGCTGTTCCGCCCTTTAACTTCGCTCAGAGCGGAACAGCTTTTGGGGGTTCAAGCTTAATCGCGCATACCACTTAGGGGTGTGGGAAGCGGTGCAATGTAGAAAGTCGAGTGTTTGACCCGGATTTCTCACAAAGAATGAAGAGACGGGGTTCAAAAACTGCGAGAATGCAATAACCACAAAGCATACAGCAGTTTCACAAAAGAACCCCGATGAATACAGAGTGTACCGCAAGAACTTACCGATTTGACAACGTGGGACGACGGCAAGTCGTTGCCGATTTTAGCGGTGGCAGCATCACCAGTGATGGGGGATTGGTATTAATTGCAGCGGTAGATGCATATTCTCACGACTTCGGGCTCTTGTCCGTTTTTGGTGACCCGAAAAATGATCCCTGGAGAAACTGTGCTCTGCTCAACTGGTTAAAATCAATCGTTTTGCCAACAAGTCCAGACCGGCTCTTCCAAACATCTGGCGCTTTAGCATTTTGAGACGATTATTTTGACCCTCGACCGGTCCATTACTGACGTCTAACAAGAGGCCATTTTTGACCGCATCGTAGTCATCCTTGATCCCCTTGGCAAAACTCTGAAATCCCTTGATTGAGCTACTAATTGCGGTCTCTAACCAACTGTCTAACTGCTCTGGCAGGCGGCGACGCACCATGTCAATAAAGCCTTGGGCCAGACTGAACACGTCTGTCAATTCAGGCTGTTGAGCCAGTTGCTCCAGCAAAAGTTTTTCCTCTGCGGTTAACGTGTCCTCCCGTTGCAAGACTAACCACGCTGAGCGCCGTGCAGTCAAGGGTTTTTGAGGCGGCGTTTGGGTCATTGGAGCTGGACCTCTTCCCGGTAGGTCATGAAGGGATTGGGGGTCAGGTTTTGAGGGCGGTTGTAACCGACGAAGTTGTTGGGTAAAGCGGGCGACGGTTTGATAACTGCCTTGATAGCCCTGCTTTTGAATCTCCTCGAACAGGGCTTTCGTTTGTTGATAACCCAGACTCCACTGCTGTTGTAAGTAGGGTTTGTAAGCCTCCAGCCCACTGCCTCGTCTGCGAATCGTGGGTTGTCGTTCTGGGAAGGTTGAGGCACTCAAGTAGGTATAAACCGTGCGTTCTCCGATTCCCAGGTGGTGAGCAATGTCTTGAATCGTATACCCTTGCTGCCGTAAGGCATGGGTTTGCTCATACTTTTCCAGGCGGCGGGTCCGGTTCAAGGCTTTGGGGGATTCAGGAGCCTCAGGCAGTTCTAGCGGTTGAGGAACTGCGATGCCACTGGCTTGAAGCTGAGCCTTCTCTACAGCCCGTAAAGCTTGAGTATTCCCCTTGAAGACATGCTCCAGGGTCTCTTCCAGATTCTGCAACAGGTGAAAGCGATCAGCGACCTGGATCGCGTTCGGTGCCCCTTGGCTCATCCCTCGCTTGTAGGTTTTGGAGCGATCTCGTGACAGGATTTCCACGCCGGGGTGTGTTTTGAGCCAAGCTGCGAGCGTTTCAGCCGTGCGGTCAGGTAACAGAGCGATGGGCTGGTTGTGATCTAAATCCACCAGAATGGTGCCATAGTGGTGCCCTTTACGCAGGGCGAAATCATCCACTCCCAGGATTTTGGGGGTCGGTGGCGCAGGTAGCGGCACCTTGGCAATGCGGCGGAGAAAAGAATTACGGCTGTAGCCATCGCCCATCTGCTCCCCTAATCGAGCTGCGGCTGCCCCCCCAAGTGCTAATGCCATTGCGGTGAGGTGCTCAGTGTAGCGAGCAGTGCGTCTTGCCCAAGCAGCGGCGACTGAAGGCAACCGCTCTGTAAAAATCTGTCGAGGGCAGGCGTCATTGAGGCAGAAGAACTTACAGACGTTCAGGACGAGGATCAGTTGCCATTGAGCAACCGGAAGGTCTTTCAGCGTTCTTTCATAATGGCTATGGATGCGATGGCTTGGGCAGTGGCATAAGGGGCAATGCGCTACGACCTGCGTTGATGAGACATTGAGAGTGAGTTGTTGTTCGGTCTTGTCCAGGCTACAGCTTTGCAAACTCAGGTCGGTTGGATTGGGAAGAAGATGCGGTATGAGATCCAAGGGATGGGGAGGAGAGAGCAACAACCCTACCATTTTCAAGCTTTCTACCCCCTTCACCAAAAGCGGACATGAACCCGAACTTTGTGCGATTTTGCAGTGGGCTTCGACGCGATTCTTGAGACAGGGCTTTTTACGACTGATCTCTTGCAGTGCCGCTTCACCGCCAGTGTCATAGAGTTGCTTGAAGCGGTAGAAGCTGTCGCGGGAGACGCCCATGACTTTGCAGGCTTGCGAGACGTTGCCCAGCATTTTGGCGAGGTTGAGGACGCCGAGTTTATGTTGGATGATCTTGTCTTGTGTGTTCATTGTGACATTCCTGATTCGTACTGAGTTTACAGGAAATGTCAGATTAAGTCTTGGCTATTACAGCTAAATCTGTAATCCAAACTCAAATCGGTTGATGAATATGCCAATCACCGTATCATGCAACCACTCCAACTTGGAAAAGCAAATTGTCTTGCGGGCTAACCGTTTAATCCGAGTGCGTAACGTTAAATGCTTGCGCTCAATCGTTTGAATATGAACTTTGCCAACAGTATGAAACACAGGTTCTACATGCCGCTCGTAGGCCCCCCACCCATCGGTGTAGAACTGCGTAATCCCAAATGGCACAAGCAACTTCTTCAATTCCAGAAATGCAGTATCTTTGTGCTCCGCTAACACATAAGCCAACACTTCACCCGTCTGATGGTCAACCGCGTGCCACAACCAGCGTTGATGCTGCTTTGAACCCACGAAGCTCCACATTTCATCAAGTTCCGCTTCTACCTCCTGCCACTGGCACAGCCTGATGATGGTCTGACCCGGCGCGATCGCAGCGATTCGTGCCTCATTCACTGCCTTCAGGTCACGACTTTTTTTTAAGATTTTCAATCACCGTTGTCGGACTAATTCTCAGCACTCGTGCCGTATCTCGGATGCCACTGCTATTCATCGCCATCTCTGAGATTTGCTGCTTCACTTCAGGCAGGTAACCTCGGTAAGTGTAAATCTGGATGAACGTGCAGCGAGAACACTCCGAATTGCGGCACTTGTATCGCTGCTTGCCTTCGTCAGATTGACCATGCTTGACGACATTATCACTGCCACAACTCGGACACAGAACTGGCTCAAGCACCATCGCAATTATCCTGCCTGGAAATACATCCTTTGATTATCACAAATCCACAGGTCTAGAACACGACCC
>CAZVXA010000088.1:0-25090 GCA_964630955.1 uncultured bacterium
TCCGCGCGGCTCTCAACAAAAACTTTGGTTCTATCTCAGCGCAAAGCGCTGTAAAGGGGGTAGGGACGGAGTCCCCACAAGGGGCGTTGCCCGCTTGCCCCCTTCTATTCAACTTCATACAACCTGGTATAAGAAAGCACCACGAAAAAGTAACGAAATATTTCAAACAATCACCGATCACCCCCCGGTGATGTTCGCTTTGGGTGACACCAGGGAAGAATTGAGTTCATTAACCCAGAGTTAGAAAAGGTTTTGGGACGGTCTATGGCCGAGTGGCACCCCTGATGATGACGCCCTCCAGCTTTTCCCATACTCACCCCGGAACAATTGGCCACTTTCCCTGCCAATTGAATTCATGCACCAGAAGATGCAGGGGTGAGTGGAGATGATCGGGCGATCGCAGGACTTACCAACCAGCTTCCTCTCGAGTACATCATGCTCAGTAGCCACCTCACGAAACCTGCCATCCATGTTCAATTCGAACAAATTCTGGTCTGGCTTCAGGACTGTTTCAGGGGAGGTTCCAACAATGCCTGTAACTATCGCTCAATCGGCGGGGAGACCCATTATCAAACCTGCTTCTGAGACAAAAATTCTGGTCGTCGATGACACCCTGGAAAATCTGCGACTTTTAGTAAAAATTCTGGAGTCGCACCAATATACAGTCATCAAAGCGTTGAATGGCAAAATGGCACTTCAAGTGGCCCGTCATAACGCTCCCGACCTGATACTGCTGGACATTAGTATGCCCCAGATGAATGGATTTGAGGTGTGTCAACAGCTAAAGGCTTCTGAAAGAACCGCTCACATCCCCGTCATTTTTATCAGTGCGCTGAACCTGATTCAGGACAAAGTGAAAGCATTTGAGGTGGGTGGGCAGGATTACATTACGAAACCGTTTCAGGAATTGGAAGTGCTGGCACGGATCAACAACCAGCTACTGATTTGTCACCAGCAAAAGCAGCTCCAGGCAGAAATTCAAGAGCGTGAGCAGGCAGTCGCCGAAGTGCAACGGCTGAACATGGATCTGGAGCGACGGGTAAAGGCTCGCACCCTGGAACTGCAACAGGTGCTGGGATTTGAATTAGCACTCAAAGCGATTTCTGACTATGTTCGAGATTCGCTGGATCAACAGCAAATCTTTCAGTCTGCGGTCGAAACACTGGCCCTGACCCTCAACCTCTGGTGCTGTCAGGCAGTGCTGTATAACCCGGAGCAGACCACCTCAATGATCCATTACCAATGGGTCAAACCAGAATTTCAAGGGACACAGGAGAAACCGCTCCAGGCAACAAACTTTACGGAAGTGCAGCAGCAGGTGCGCGAACGCATGTGCTTCGCATTCTGCCAGCTTCACCCCCAGGTCATTCAGGCTCAATTTGCAGTATTAATCTGCCCTATCTTCAATGACCAGGTCATGCAGCAGGGGATCGTCGGTGAACTGTGGCTGTTTCGGGATACGCATTCCAGTTTTAGTGAGATGGAGATCAATCTGGTGCAGCAGGCGGCCAATCAGTGTGCGATCGCCCTCCGACAGGCACAGCTCTACGAGGCAGCCCAAACACAGGTCAGAGAATTGGAGCGACTCGACCAACTGAAAAACGATTTTCTTAGCACAATTACCCACGAATTGCGTACACCGATCGCCAGCATGAAAGTGGTGATCAGGCTATTGACCGCAATGATGGATCAGAGCCAGAGCTGGATGGAGGATTGCTCCGAGTCTTCCAGACCAACCTATAAAGTGGGGCAGTATTTCAAGGTGTTGCAGGAGGAGTGCGATCGAGAACTGGCCCTGGTCGAAGACCTGCTGAGTCTACAATACGCTGAGGCAGGAACCTACAGTGGTCAGATTACCCCCATTCGTTTGCAAGAGATGCTGCCACACCTGATCGAGCCATTCGAAACTCGCACCCAGCAGCATCAGCAAATTCTCCAGGTCAATCTCGCCCCCGATCTCCCGGTTCTGAATCTGGACAGGCTCGGTCTCAACCGCATCATTACGGAGCTACTGAGTAATGCCTGCAAATACACTCCCACCCAGGGAACCATTTCTGTCTCAGCCGAGATCGTTCAAAATCCCACCTTTGCTGCCGTCTCTCATTACTTACAGATCACAATTTCCAATACGGGCATTGAAATCTCTTTAGAAGAACAACCGCGTATTTTCGACAAGTTCTACAGAATTCCTAACAACGACCCCTGGAAATATGGCGGCACAGGACTGGGACTGGCGCTGGTGAAAAAATTAGTGGAGCAGATGAGCGGGGAGATCTGGGTGGAGAGTACCAATAATGAAACTCGATTTACAATCCAAATACGGGTTTCTGAGGGGCCAGCGACGACCGCTGAATCTGAAGTGATAGTCTGAGGAGAGTTTACAACTCCGTGCGATCGCCCCTGCAATGCTGAAAACCAGTTCCTCTTTTGTTGTAAAACTGGCCTCCCCCCGGTTCTTCCATACCCGTGCGGGAGCAGTGGCGATCGCCTTCCTGGGGGGAATCTGCATGGGGTTGACGCCCGCCCCCGTCCATCTCTGGCCTCTGGCCTGGGCCGCAATTGCCCCCCTCTGGTTTCTCCTCTTTCGCAATCCATCCCTATCCCTGCGACGGGGGCTGATGCTCTGTCTGGCCTGGGGCGTCGGCTATCACGGTCTGGCGCTGTCATGGATTACCGACCTGCACCCGCTCACCTGGATGGGCATTCCCTGGCTGGGCAGTGTTGCAATTACCCTGTTTGCCTGGGGCTTCATTACCCTGTGGGGAGCGCTGCTGGTGATGAGCTGGTATCTGGGGGTGCGATCGCTCAATCAACTCGCCATATATGCACATGGCAAACCCTCTCCGCTCTCCCCCGCCCAACAATCCCCCACCTGGTTTCGCATTCTCTCAGGCACCGCCATCTGGTGCGCCGTGGAGCAACTCTGGAGCGAAGGCGCGCTCTACTGGACCTCCATTTCCTATACCCAGAGTCCTTACAACTTATCCATCCTCCACCTGGGTCAACTCTCCGGCCCCCTCACGGTCACTGCTATTCTGGTCGCCTTCAACGCCTGCCTCGCCGAAATCCTCATCCACCGCTCCCATTTATCCTCCGATCATATAGACGTTCCACAGAACGTCTCTACCCATACCCATCCACCCATCCACCCATCCACCCATTCACCCATCCACCGTACAGACGTTCCACAGAACGTCTTTACCGCAACCGCCCTCTCCCTCCTCCTCCTCTCCCACCTCCTGGGCCTCTACCTCTACCTGCAACCGTTACAGGACACCCCCGATCGCGCCCTCAAAGTTGGTATTGTCCAGGGTAACGTCCCCACCCGCATCAAACTCTTTGAGGAGGGCATTCAGCTTTCTCTAAAGAATTACACCGATGGCTATGAAACCCTCACCGCTCAGGGGGTCGATGCCGTACTGACGCCAGAAGGCGCACTCCCCTGGCGCTGGGTTGGCACCCTCCGTCAGTCCCAGAATGTTCTCTATCAGGCCATCCTGCGGCAGGGGGTGACCACCTGGGTGGGGACGGTAGGGCAACGACAGGGGCGCATTACCCAGAACCTGTTTACGATTACGGGCACGGGACAGGTCTACAGTGGGTTTGAAAAGATCAAGCTGGTACCACTGGGAGAATACATTCCCTTTGAGGCAGTGCTGGGGCATTTGATTAACCGTCTTTCGCCGCTGGGAGATTCAATGCTACCCGGTCGGTCAGACCAGGTGTTCGAGACGCCATTTGGCCGAGCGATCGCCGCAATCTGCTATGAGTCGGCCTTTCCCCAGGTCTTCCAGCATCAGGCAGCCCAGGGCGGACAATTTATTCTCACTGCGTCGAATAATGATCCGTATAAAGCCGCGATGATGGCACAGCACCACGCCCAGGATACGATGCGGGCGATCGAAACCGATCGGTGGGCGGTACGTGCGACCAATACTGGATTCTCTGGCGTCGTAGATCCCCACGGCAGAACGCAATGGATCTCTGGCTTCCGGACGTTTGAGACCCACGCCCACACCATCTACCGCCGTACCAGCCAAACCCTGTACGTTCGCTGGGGAAACTGGTTGACGCCCCTATTACTGGGGCTGACAGCATTGGGACTGTTGGGGCTTTGTTTTTTACAGGCGAATGTCGCTGGCCCGAGGTTTTAACTATTCCCCCTACAATGCTGTGAAAGGCTCTCCTAGAGAGCCTTTCACAGCATATTTGGTTTTTGCGCCAATTTTTTCTGAAACGCTGATGCATCAGCGTTTCAGAAAAAATTGGCGCAATTTAGTCAGAAGTCCAGTAAGTAGCAAAAGTGACACTTGATAACTTTATGGCATAAACTTTGGGGTGGATCCGGGCTGCCAGGGATAACTGCGAATCAGGATGACTGTTTGGGCACACGTTCAACTACCAACTCGTTCAACGAGCCTCAATAACCATGGGAAACTCTACCTTTAATCTCTCTGCTCTGAATGGCAGCAATGGCTTTCGACTCGATGGCAGCGGGTTTGACCAATCCGGCAGAACGGTGAGTAATGCGGGGGATCTTAATGGTGATGGGATTGATGACCTGATCATTGGGGCCTTTAGCGCCAGCAATACCGAAAGCGGTTCAGGGTCGAGCTACGTGGTATTTGGCCGTCGCAGCGGGTTTAGTTCCACTGTGCAGTTGACCAGTTTGGACGGCAGTAATGGCTTCCGGATCGATGGCAATACTCCGGAGGAGGGGACTGGTTTTTCCGTCAGCAGTGCGGGCGACATCAACGGCGATGGCATTAATGACCTGATCATTGGGGCACCCCGCGCCAACAACAACGACCTCTTTTCGGGGTCGAGCTATGTGGTGTTTGGCCGCCGTGAGGGATTTAGCGCCACCTTGCCCCTGGTGGATTTGAATGGCAACAATGGTTTTCGTATTGACGGTTTGTCGCCCGAAGAAGAATTTGGCAGTGCCGTGAGCAGTGCAGGCGACATCAATGGGGATGGCATTGATGATCTGATCATTGGAGCGCCGTCGGCTGACCCCAATGGGTCTTCTTCGGGGTCGAGCTACGTGGTGTTTGGCCGTCAAAGTGGATTTTCTGCTACGCTGTCGCTGACAGAATTGAATGGCAGGAATGGGTTCCGCATTGATGGTGCAGCGGAAACCGATTCATCAGGTCAATCGGTGAGCAATGCGGGCGACGTTAACGGTGATGGCATTGATGATCTCATCATTGGGGCACCAAGAGCTGCCTTTGGCGGGTTTTCGTCCGGGTCGAGCTACGTGGTCTTTGGTCAGCGTGACGAATTTAGCGCTACCCTGCAACTGGCTGACCTGAATGGCACCAACGGCTTTCGCATGGATGGTCTGGCACCGTTTGACGACCTGGGCACGTCGGTCAGGAATGCGGGCGACATCAATGGTGACGAAATTGACGACCTGATCATTGGGGCGTTTTCAGCTCAGTCCAGTAACGGGCGTTCGGGGTCGAGCTATGTGGTATTTGGTCGGCGCGACGGTGTAAACGCCACCGTGTCCCTGGCGGATCTGGATGGCACCAATGGCTTTCGGATGGATGGCGCAGCCGAATTTGACCGTTCAGGCTTTGCGGTGAGTGGTGCAGGCGATCTGAATGGAGATGGCCTCGATGATCTGCTGGTTGGGGCACCGTTGGCCGATACAATTCTGACCGATAGAACTGAGGTAAATGCGGGTTCAATCTATGTCGTATTTGGCAGTCGCAGTGGTTTTAGCCCCACACTGGCGCTCTCCAGTCTCAATGGCACCAATGGTTTGCGGCTGGATGGTGTGGCGGCATTTGATGAGTCAGGTTTCTCGCTAAGCCGAGCAGGAGATGTCAACGGCGATGGCATTGATGATCTGATCATTGGCGCACCGAATGCTGACCCCAACGGCATCTCTTCGGGTTCGAGCTATGTCGTGTTTGGTAACCGTGCCCCCCAGCTCGACCTGAATGGCTCCGCGACGGATACCGACTTTAGCACTACTTTCATCGGGGTGCCGGTTGCCCTCTCTGGCGATCTCCGTATCACCGACAACGGCAACACCCTGGACGGCATTACCATCACGATTACGAATCTCCTGGATGGTGAGGCTGAATCCCTGTCCACCACTGCCCCAGATGCCGCAATTACCGCCAGCTACAATGCCACCACGGGTGTGTTCAGGCTTACGGGAAATGCCACGATCGCCCAATATCAACAAGTCCTTACTGGCCTGCGATACACCAACACGTCATCCAATCCAAACACCACCCCCCGCAGCATCACCTTTGTCGTAGACGATGGGGCTGCCTTAAACAACACCAGCACTGTTGCCACGACCACGCTGGCGATCAACCTCTCCCCCGTGGCAGTGAATGACAGCCTCACCGGGTTCCAAAACACCCCGCTGACTATTCCCGTTGCCACCCTGCTAACCAATGACAGCGACCCTGCGGGTGACCCCCTGAGTATTACTGCCGTTAGCAATGCCACCAGCGGCACAGCAGTGCTGAACAACAACGACACCCCTGCGGATACCAGTGACGATTTCATTCTCTTCACGCCCACAACGGATTTCCTGGGCAATGCCACCTTCGACTACACCCTCAGCGATGGTTTCAGCACGGCTCCAGCGATCGCCACAATCGCGGTTAACCCCATCAACCTGACCCTGTCGGGAACCCCTGAGAATGACACCCTCGACGGCGGAGCCGGAAACGACACTCTATCGGGGCTGGCGGGCGACGATACCCTCAACGGCAACGACGGCACTGACCAGCTAATCGGCGGGCTGGGGAGTGACACTCTCACGGGCGGCAACGGAGCAGACACCTATGGGTTTGCCCTCGAAGATTCCTTGCTGACCAGCTTCGATCGCATCACCGATCTGGACATTGGCCGCGATGTCATCGATGGCCCAACTGCGGTCATTGCCACTGACGTTGCGAAGCTGGGGGCGATCGCCACCCTCGACTCAGCCTTACTGGAAGAACTGCTCACTTCCACTACTTTCATCGCCAATGGCGCTGCCACGTTCAGCGTTGGCAGCGATCGCCAATTTGTGGCCCTCAACGATGGCATTGCAGGCTTCCAGGCAGGCAGTGACGGTTTGATTGAGATTACCGGGTTCAGGGGCGATCTACTCGACCTGGCAATTGGGTAGGGCGATCGGCTGGCACGATACTGTGGGTTAATTTTTATAGACTGGTGCGTGACGATACTGTCCCATCGATAAAATTCTGAAAGCCTCTCACGGCGCTTCTGATTTCGATTGAGTCTGAATTCCATTGAGGAAGAAAGCCATGGCAGTAGAGAAGGTGATTCCCCCTATCACAGCACTTGCGGATATGACTGGCTTCACAGTATTTGGATTCAGTCCCCCCATTGGCGTTCCCCTTGCGACTACACCTGGGATCAACGATGCGGGTGCAACGGCGTTCTGGAATGCCACTCGTTCCCGAAAAGCAGGCATAGAGCTGACAGGCTTTGATGCAGGTGACAGCGTCGTTTCCCTGGGGAAGCAGGAGATCACTACCGCAGAGAATCAGCGACTCAGTTCAACAGTCATTAACCCGGACTCTTTCAATCACTTTTTGAATCAAGGACTGAATAACCGGGAGCCAGTGTCGTTTTTGACGAAGTTGACAGATGATCTGTCCAACATTTTCCGGGTTAATGGAGACAACCGCTTTCAGTTCCCCCTCTCCCGGGAGACGTTCTCCTTTAACATCAAGCGTTTCACAACAACGATCGCGCCCGATGGCGATCAGGCCGATATCTATTATCCTCAATTGCCCCGGTTCCTTCGCAATACCGTCGAGCTGCCGATCGCGCTCATGCTACAGGGTGCGCTGGTGGATAAATCGGACTACTCTAACTTTGCTTCCCAGGTTGCGAGTTATGGCTTTGTTGTTGTTGTGCCAAACAATCGGCGGACGCTAATCGGGCCGGGCGGTCAACCCTTCACCGGGCTATTCCCGGAACAGGAGCAGGTCAATCAGGTGCTGGCGCAGATGCGGGTAGAAGACCGGAATCCCTCATCACCGATCTTTAAAATTGTGGATACGGACAAACTGGGATTGCTGGGGCATTCCTTTGGCGGTGGTGCAGGATTAGGAGCAACGCAGGAAGAGTTTTGCCTGCCTGGCATTTGCTCAGGAAACTACACACGACCGCCGGAGCTAAAAGCGGGTATTTTTTATGGCACCAATTTCCGTGATCAACTCACGGGCAGATTCCTTCCGATCGCCAATGACAACATTCCCATTGGCTTAATTGAAGGAAGTTTGGATAGTGTCGCGCTCCCTGCTGCCAGCCGAGCGACTTACGATCAAATTCTCAATCCACCCAAAGCGCTGATCACGGTTGCAGGGGCAAATCACTATGGCATCACCAATGAGGATAACCCCCTCCGTGAGCCAAATCGTCCGACCATCGATCAGGCAACGGCAACGGCAACAATCGCCCGCTGGAGTGGGCTATTCTTGAGAGCCAGTATGCTGGGCAATCAGCAGGTGTTTGATGGGCTATTCAGGGTTGGCGATGCGCTTGATCCGAATGTGAGTATTATCAGTCAAACCCGGCCAGCCCTGATGGTGGTGTAAGTTGGGCGAACCTGGCTGCACGCATGCAGATTCCCCAATCCTTTAGGGACTTCCTGGAAAATCATCATCCCATTTTTGAGTGAGAGGGCGGCTCAGCCGCCCTCTCACTCAAAAATGGGACGGTTTTATTTTTGGAAGTCCTTTACCCCAAAAATTCCAATCGTTCGGTGGCGCTATAAATTCCTGTGACTTCGTACATTAGAGAACAGTCACGCGAGAGGTTTGAATGAAAACGCGGAGCGTCTAACGTATCTGCCGCCGGAGGAAGCCTGGGCACTGGAGCAGTTGGGGTGGAGATTCCCCGCAGGGTGCAGACGTTGTGAGGCTTATGGGGGTAATGGAACTGACCGCCCCAAATACCACATCAATCCCACAAACAACCCCGTCCCCACGACATACTTGAATAAATCGGGAACCGCAGGATTGGGCGAGAAAAACCCCTCAATAATTCCGGCAATCACCAGCAGAGGAACAACCCCAAACATCAGCTGCGCCGCCTGATTGCCGTAGAGCTTCAGGGCGTCCAGGCGGCGATAGCGTCCCGGAAACACGATCGCCCTGGCCAGCAGAAAACCTGCACCGCCTGCCAGAAAAATCGCCGGAAGCTCCAGAGAACCGTGGGGAAAGACAAAAGCCCAGAAGGGAATAGCCAGATTGTTCTGGCCGACCAGGGTGGCGATCGCCCCAATCAGCACCCCATTCAGCAACATAATATAGGTCGTCCCCAATCCAGCAAACATACCTCCGGCCAGCGCTGCAAACGAGACGCGGATATTGTTGATCATGATCTGGCTGGAGGCAAAGGGTTCCACCCCCAGAATCGAACCCATCCAGAGTTCACCGCGATCGCGCACCTGCTCCATAATGCGTGGCGGCACGATTAACTCCAGAAAGGCAGGGTCACGCCAGGAAAACCACCAGGCCACCAGGCAGGCCAGCAGAAACAGACCAAAGGCCAGGGCGATGTAGCCCCTGGACTGCTGCACGACCGCCGGGAAGCCGTGCCGATAGAACTCCAGCATCGCCTGCCACTCCTGCCGCCGCGACCCCTGATAGACCTGGGAGTAGCCGCGACTGGTCAGTTTTTGCAGGTCGTTGATCAGTACCTCCCCCGCCTGATGGGTGCGTGCCCGCGCCAGGTCAGCGGAGACGGAACGGTAGAGGCTGGCGAGTTGCTGAATTTCTATTGCGCTGAGAGCTTTGAGGCCGCGCTTCTCAACCCGCTTCAGGAGATCGTCTAACTGCCGCCAGCTCGGTTCTCGGCGGGCAATCCAGCGCTGAATGTTCATTCACTTTTTTGGGAATTACTCAGAAGGAGACTGGGCATCGCTTTCAGCATAAATTAGAATCGCGTCAGTCCAAAGTGTTCCCCCGCCACAGCGGAAACTTTCTTTCACCCTGAGCATCCATCATGGCTTCTCCCAGTTCCCACATCCTTCAGCCCCTCAGCGCAGGCAATACTGTCAATGTGGCACTGAGCGTCTACCGGGCAAACTTCAAGGCTTTCTTCAGACTATCGGCGATCGCCACCGGATGGGGGATGGCACCCATCGTTGCCGGGATTGCCCTGGCAATCTTTTTCCTAGTGGTACGGAATTATTACGCACTGCTGGGGCTGCTGATTCCCGCCTGGATTGTGCTGGCGTTGTTTTGTGTGGTGCGATTTCTATCTACTGCCGCTGCCCTCAGCCGCCTCACGTTCTCTCGGTTAACCAGTGAGCCTGAATCCATTGATACGGCACAGCGGTTCGTGCGATCGCGCCAGTGGGGTTTTTTGGGCAATTACCTGCTGATGCTTCTCATCTTTATGGGGATCACGACCGCCGCCTACTTTGCTGCGGCGATCGCGATCGTGGTCGTTGTAGGGTTCATGGGAGGCTTCGCATGGCTGACAAATCCCAACAGTCCCTTTGAAAACCCGATTCCCATTCTGATTGCTGCTCTGCTGGTGGCACTGATCATTCTGGCGGTGGTGCTGGGGTTTATCTGGTTCGCCAGCCGATTTTCCCTGGCGGAGGTGCCCCTGGCCATTGAGACCAACACAAATGCCACAGAGAGTATTGGACGCAGTTGGGACCTGACAACGGGGTCAGTGGTGCGGATCAGTCTGGTCTTTACAGCAGCTTTTCTGGTGACGCTGCCTCTGCAAGTGGTTGTGCAGGTTGCATCGCTTGCGTCACAGGGGGCGATCAGCATTATGAACCGGGACGGAAATCCCGCCCTTGCCAGTCTATCGATGCTGTCAAGTTGGGCGATTGGTCTGGCGGTTGGGTTAATCCTGATGCCCCTATGGCAGGGAATCAAGGGTGTGATGTACTACGACCTGCGAAATCGACGGGAAGGTCTGGGACTGTCTCTATCTGACGCTCCTGTGGACGGGGATGTTCCTCCTCCCACCGAGGCCACCCGGTTCTTTAAGGACATTCAGCTCCAGACGCCGGAGAGTGTGGAATTGGACTTTACCCTCGCAGGGATTGGCAATCGATCCCTGGCGCTCTTGCTCGACTACACAATTCTGGGTTTCCTATTCACCGGGTTCATTCTGCTGTGGATATTTCTCTCAAATCAGGCGCTGGAGATGCTGAACAATGCAGGTATTCCCTACAGCCGCACCTGGCCCTGGTCGCTGGCGATCGGCTTGCTGATCAGCTTTGCCCTGTTCACGGGTTACTTTATCTATTTCGAAACGCTGCGACAGGGGCAGACCCCCGGCAAACGGTTGACCCACATTCGGGTGATTCGAGACGATGGGCGACCCGTGGGGTTGTCGCAGGCGGTGCTGCGATCGCTGCTGCGCCCGATCGATGACCTGCTGTTTGCAGGGGCACTGCTGATTCTGTTGGGCCAGAAGGAGAAACGGATCGGTGACCTGGTGGCAGGAACGCTGGTCATACAGGAACCGTTTGTGTCACCAAAGCCTGACCTCTCCCTTTCAAACGAGGGGGAAGCTCTGGCCAAAGATCTGCCGCAACTGACAAAGCTGGAGAGCCTTTCGCCGGACGACTTTGCGACGATTCGGGCCTACCTCCAGCGCCGCCGCCAATTTTCGACGAAGGCCAGAACCGACCTGGGGCTAACGTTAGCACGCCAGATGCGTGAAAAGATTCAGTTGGAAACGATTCCCCCCAACCTTACCGCCGACCAGTTCCTGGATGCGGTCTATCTAGCCTATCAGCGTCAGCGTTAAGGATCACGGATTGAGTAAAACCCGGAATTTAGTTTCTGCAAGCGCGGCGGAGCCGCGCTTGCAGAAACTAAATTCCGGGTTTTACACGCCCAATTACTTACTTGTTCAAAATGGTAGTATCAAGAGCAGTAGGGGCGAATTGTCTGTGCCAAAAGTCACAGATTTTTTCGCCACAGGCAGTGTTTAACCTTTTCTTAACCATAGGGTTAACTTTTCCTTAGCTATTGATGATTACGATGCAAGGCGAAGTCCTGCGAAGAAGTCAATCTAATAATTTATGAGTTTCAACCAAAGATTCAAGCGTCGAGCATTCCTGGGGTCCCTGGCGGTCATCTCTCTCAGTTTTGCGGCCTGCCAAACTGCGCCTCCAGAAACTCCCTCTGCCAATGCCCCGGCTGGTTCTCCTGCTGCTCCTGCGGCAGGGGGTGGTGGCACCATCAGTTTGAACGGGGCAGGTGCGAGCTTCCCGGCTCCCCTGTACACCCGGTGGTTTGCTGAATACAACAAGCTCAACCCTAACGTGCAAATCAGCTACCAGTCAGTGGGTAGCGGCGCAGGTGTTGAGCAGTTTCTGGCCGGTACCGTCGATTTTGGCGCAACGGATGACCCCCTGAAAGATGAGCAGCGCGAACAGTTCAAGCAAAAGTATGGGGCTGAGCCTATCCAGGTGCCCATGACGGCTGGTTCTGTTGTGATGGCCTACAACCTGCCTGATGTGCCGGAGCTGAAGCTGTCCCGTGAGGCGCTGTGCGGTATTGTGGATGGCTCCATCACCAAATGGAACGATCCCAAGATTGCCTCTGAAAATTCCGGGGTGAATCTCCCTGATCGCTCCATCTCTTTCGTTCACCGCTCCGACGGTAGCGGCACTACGGCTGTTTTTACCAACCACATTAAGGCTGCCTGCCCCAACTGGCAAGCGGGTGCTGCCAAGTCGATCGAGTGGCCTGTGGGTACGGGTGCCAAAGGAAACGAGGGCATCACCGCCCAGGTGCAACAGACTCAGGGTGCTGTCGGATACGTCGAGTACGCCTATGCCAAGCAGAACGGTCTGACAATGGCCCAACTGCAAAACAAGGCCGGCAACTTTATCGTTCCCTCTCCCGAAGCGGGTGGTTTGGCCTTCAAGGGCGCGACTCTGCCTGCTGACTTTGCCCTCAGGGTTGCTGACCCCGCTGATCCTCAAGCGTACCCCATCACCTCGCTGACCTGGATGTTGTTCTACCCGACTGAAGCGGGTAAGTACGATGCCACGAAGGCAGAAACCATTCAGAGCGTGGTGACATGGTCACTGACAGATGGTCAGGTATTTGCAACCGAACTGGGCTATATCCCACTGCCCGGTGATATTGAGACTCAGGTCAAGTCAACCGTTCAATCCAAAGTTGTAGCCAAGTAGCGACCTGATCCTGCACGTTAGACTGGAAACCTCCGGCTACTTCTAGCCGAAGTAGTCTGGAGGTTTTCCAATTTCCGAGATTTGACAACCAAATTTTTGACAAATGCACCTGAGAGGATTACCTCGCCTTAATGTACTTGGGCCAAACTCTAAGCATTCACTAGAGTTTTCCGCCAACATCTGTTGAGCCAATGATGTTGAAAGCAGTTCTGGGTTGGATGATTGGCGTGTAAGCAGTAACCCCACGCAGGAGTCTGTGGTTCGTCTCCCTCTCCGTCACCCACAGAAGAATGGCGATCGCTTGAATAATAATGCTCCTAAATTCAGGTTTAGTTGGCTCCCATTGCTTTAACAGTCCAACGCGAGTAAGGAAGTTATGAGTTACGTTAGCAGAGAGACCCTATCGGGTGCCCAGGACAGTAACCTGAAGGTCGCCAATGCGATTAATCGCGGTTTTTACTGGTTGACTGCCCTGTTTGCTCTGGGGATTGCAGGCGTACTGCTCTGGATCATTGTTGAGCTTTTCACAACGGCACTCCCGGCGATCGCAAAATTTGGGTTCATTGGCTTCGTCACCTCCAGTCGCTGGAATCCTGTTGAGGATATCTTTGGCGCACTGCCGCAGATTTATGGAACCGTCGCAACTTCGCTCATTGCACTGTTGATTGCGGTTCCCCTTGGCGTTGGCGTTGCCATATTTCTAAGTGAAGACTTTCTACCCGACAAGGTTCGGACTCCGATTGCTTTCATCATTGAGCTGCTGGCAGCGGTTCCCAGCGTGATCTACGGATTGTGGGGCATTTTCGTACTGATCCCATTCCTCACTCCCATCTTCAACGGGATTTACGCGACCTTCAGTTGGATCCCCCTGTTCAGTACTGAGCCGTCCAGTCGCTCTTTGCTGAATGCCAGTCTGGTGTTGGGAATTATGATTTCCCCAATTATCATTGCGATCTCCCGCGATACATTGTCCTCCCTGCCTCCCCAACTGCGACAGGGGGCGTTGGCGCTGGGTGCTACCCGCTGGGAAACGATCTTAAAGGTGCTGTTGCCTGCGGGGCTTTCGGGAATTATCGGTTCCGTGATGCTGGCGCTAGGTCGTGCCCTGGGAGAAACGATGGCAGCGGCGATGTTGATTGGAAATGCCAATAAGATTAGCTGGTCAGTTTTCGATCCATCAACGACAATCGCGGCGCTCATTGCCAACCAGTTCCCGGAGGCCAGTGGTCTGCAAGTTTCGTCCCTGCTGTATCTGGGTTTGATTCTGATGCTCTTGACGCTGTTGGTAAACGTGCTGGCGGAGGTCATCATCAACCGTTTCCAGCAGATCGAGTAGGGGAAGAAGCAACCTGTTATGGTCAGTTCATTAGAACCCGTCAGAAACATCAAGCTTTTGCAGCGATTTCTGTTTGCGGTGCAAGAGACCCTGATGTTTGCCCTGGTGGTTATGCGATCCCATGCCGATCGCCTTGACCGGGTGGCAAAACTCCCTGCTTCCAACCCCTGACCCTCCCTGACCAACTGTTCTGTTGAGTTTGAGATTCAGCCTTCCACTTTTATGACATCTCCTTCCCCCAATCCCCTTTCAGATATCGCTCCCGGTGAAATGTCCTACTCAGTTTCACCCCAGCGCAAGCTATTTGGCAAAGTCATGACGGTTCTGGTAACCCTCTGCGCTCTGCTGTTGGCACTGCCGCTCCTCTCTATCATCTGGACGGTGATTACCAATGGGATCGGCGGCTTGAGACCTGGAGTGCTTACCGAACTTCCACCACCACCGCTGGTGGATGGTGGCGGGCTTCGCAACGCCATAACTGGAACCTTCATCGTGCTGACGATCGCCTCTTTGATTAGTGTTCCCTTTGGCATTCTGGCGGCCATTTATGTTTCAGAATTTGCCCGCGATACCAAATTAGCCAAAGCGGTTCGATTTGGGATCAACGTATTGAGCGGCGTTCCTTCGATTATTGCTGGACTGTTCTCCTACGCCGTTGTGGTACTGGCGACCGGGTCCTTCTCAGCAGTGGCTGGCGGGGTAGCTCTGGCGGTGTTGATGATCCCGATTGTGGAGCGCACCGCAGAGGAAGGCTTGAAATCAATTCCAATGGAGACTCGCCAGGGAGCCGTCGGTGTGGGGGCAACCGACTTCCAGACCATTAGCCAGATTGTTCTGCCCGCAGCGCTACCATTTTTGGCGACGGGAGTGGTTCTGGCGATCGCCCGTGCCTCTGGAGAAACAGCCCCGCTGCTGTTTACCGCTTTGTTTAACCAGTTTGATGCTCGTAGCATCTGGCAGCCTACCGCAACGTTGTCGGTGTTGATTTATAACTTTGCAATTTCACCCTATAAGAACCAGCAGCAGCTTGCCTGGGTGGCTTCACTACTGCTGATTCTGTTGATCCTGGTGGTCAGTATCATCGCTCGTCGGCTGACACGTCGGAAGGCGTTCTAGGCTTTTTCTTTCCTTACTCCCTCTCTGACTTTTATGACTCGTTCTCAAGCATCCCCCGATTCCCGTGGCGCAGCCACTTCAGAAACCGTTCTGAATTGCGACAAAGTCAACGTATACTACGGCTCCAACCTGGCACTGCGGGAAGTGTTTATGGAGATTCCCCGCCAGAAGATTACTGCTTTTATTGGTCCTTCAGGTTGTGGTAAAAGCACTCTGCTGCGCTGCTTCAATCGATTGAATGACCTGATTCCTGGCGCTCGTGTAGAAGGTCGGGTGGCTTTTGATGGGGTGAATTTGTATGACAGGTCGGTCGATCCAGTGGAGGTTCGCCGCCGCATCGGGATGGTGTTCCAGAAGGCGAACCCCTTCCCCAAGTCGATCTATGACAATATTGCTTTTGGTGCCCGGATTAATGGCTACAAGGGCGATATGGATGAACTGGTGGAGCGATCGCTGCGGGGTGCGGCTCTATGGGATGAGGTCAAGGATAAGCTGAAGGAGAGCGGTATGTCGCTCTCCGGCGGTCAGCAACAGCGTCTCTGTATCGCCCGAACGATCGCCATTGAACCGGAGGTGATTTTGATGGACGAACCCTGTTCTGCCCTCGACCCGATCTCTACACTGCGGATCGAAGACCTGATGCACGAACTAAAGCAAAAGTACACCATCGTCATCGTCACCCACAATATGCAGCAGGCATCGCGGGTGTCCGATATGACGGCCTTCTTCAATGCGGAAGCCACTCCCAACGGTGGACGGGTCGGCTATCTGGTGGAATACGCAGACACTCAGGTCATCTTCAACAGCCCTGCGGAGCGTGCAACTCAGGACTATGTGAGCGGTCGTTTCGGTTAAGTGCTTATCCGAAAACCAAAAACTCGAATTCTAGCAGGCGCGACGCTGTAGCGTCGCGCCTGCTAGAATTCGAGTTTTTGGATAGGCTCTCAACAGGCTTCGACACACCCCGGCAGCAGGCACTACTATTGACCTTATGGATTGGGGTGGTGTGTGTGGAGAAAAGTGGACTGAAGATCAACCATTGGTTCCTCTGGCTATTGAAGTTGGGATTTGGGACGGTTCTGCTCAGCGGTAGTGCGCCAGCGATCGCCCAAATCACCCCAGACAGTACCCTGGGAACCGAATCCTCCCGTCTGACACCGGGAGTCACCGTACCAGGAGGACTGGGCGATCGCATTGAAGGGGGCGCTCAGCGGGGAGCCGCCCTGTTTCACAGTTTTTCTCAATTTAATATTCGGGCTGGTCAGCGGGTTTACTTTGCCAATCCTGCGAGTGTTGAGGCCATTCTTAGTCGGGTCACGGGCGCTGATCCCTCTCGCATTCTGGGGACATTGGGAGTCGAAGGAACTGCCAGCCTGTTTCTGCTCAACCCCAACGGCATTCTCTTCGGACGGGAGGCGCGGTTAGATGTGCGGGGTTCCTTCGGGGCCAGCACGGGCGATCGCTTCACCTTTTCTGGTGGTGAGTTCAGCGCAGTCAATCCCCAGGCTCCACCGATACTCAACGTTCAGGTGCCCATCGGTCTGCAACTGGGAGCCACCCAGAGCGGAACTATCCAGACGCGAGGCCAGCTTACGGCGGGACAACATCTCACTTTCGTTGGGCGCGACCTGGATTTGCAAGGCCAGCTCCAGGCTGGGGGCGATCTGTCCCTGAGCGCCACTCATACACTACAACTGCGAGATTCCGCCACGGCCCCGGCCATTGTCAGCGCGGGGCGTAACTTACTCGTGCAGGGCGATCGCCTTGTCGATCTGTTTGCGCTGAACCATCCCCTCAGCGGCCTGTTTGCGGCAGGAAATTTGACCCTGCGTTCCAGCAACCCGATCAGCGCCGATGCCCATTTCTTTGTGGGTGGGAACCTGCGAGTGGAACAATTAAGCGGCGGCACAGGTGACCTGCTCAGCCTGAATGACCCGGTAATTCTGGCGGCAGGGGATGTCACTCTAGGAGACTATACCGGGGCATCGCTGCATGTGCTGGCGGGGGGCAGTGTCACCCTGGGGAATGTCGCAATCAACGCGCCCGGTATTCCATCGACCACGATTACCCCCCGCAGCCCCAATCCGCTGTTTCAATTTCTCGCCAATTTGCCGCTGTCGGATGGCAGCAGTTTGACAATTGAGGGCGATCGCCGTCCCACGCTGGATGTGCGAGCGGGCATCGACTGGTCTCGCGTTCCCGGCGGCTTTCCCGGACTGACCGTTGTGGACATCCCACCTGGTGTTGCCACCTTTGGCCCCAGCGCCACCAGCGCCGATATTACCGTGGGGAGCTTCACTTCGTTAGGCACGCCTGAGGGTGCAGACCTGGTACTGACCAATCAGTACCTGGCCAATCCGCTCCTCACTGCGCCGACAGGCATTACCATCGGAGCGATCTCCACCAGCGGCGGTGGGGCAGCGGGAACCGTCACGGTGGATGCTCGCAGTAATCTGACGCTGAACGGTGCCGTGACCACGGTGGCCCCTGCGGGTGGAAACGTGCGGTTACTGGCTAGAGAAGCGATCGCCCTCAATGGGTTCCTGAATACGGGGGCAGCAGCAGCGGGTGGCCTCAGCGGCAGCATCTTTGCCAGTGCCGAGTCCATTGCTGTCAACGGGGTGACGCTTGACAGTTCAGCGATCGGTCAAGGTGGGGCGATTACCTTAAGAACGACTGGTAATCTACAACTCAGCCGTGGTTCTGTGCTGACCAGCAGTGGTGCAACGGCAGGGGTGGTCTCGCTGCAAGGGGGAGACATCGACATTCGCAATAGTCAGGTGATTGTCAATACCGCAGCGACGAGACAGAGCAGTGCGCCGAATGGGATAGAGATACGGGGGCGATCGCTCACCCTCAGCGACGATTCTCTGCTGTCTACGGGGACGTTGGCCACAGGTGAGGCAGGCAACATTTTTCTATTTCTCTCCGGGCGGACTCGTCTGGATAATTCGCTAATTCGCAGTGAGCTGGCAACTGGAGCCACTGGCAGTAGCGGCAGCATTCGGATCACCACTGATTTGCTGGAGGGGGTCAACAACGGACGATTGCAGACCGTTACCAGGGGCAATGGCGACGCCGACGATATTATTATCAATGCTGCCAGCCGTGTGTTTTTCAACAGGAATGATCCAACCAATTCCTCAGCCACCTTCAGCGGTATTCTGAGCAGTGTTGCCCCCGGTGCCGTGGGTCGGGGAGGAGATATTCTGGTCACGTCAGGGGCAGTGGATCTGGTCAATGGTGCCCAGTTGAGCACGCTGGTAGAAGTAGGGGCACCCCAGGGTTTGCAGGCGGGAAATATTGTGCTCAACGTCAATGGGCCAACTGTGCTGGATGCAGGCCAGATTATCAGTGAAGTGCGGAGCGGCAGAACCGCCAATGGAGGACAAATTTCGATTGCTGCAAGAACGCTGGTACTACGCAACGGCAGTGAGATCAGAACACAAATTTTAGACGGCACTGGGAATGCTGGAAATATTATCCTGGAACAATTGCAAACCGTTTCTTTAAATCGTTCCAGTATTCAGAGTGGAAATTCAGGAGGAAGCGGCAGAAGCGGTAATATCTCGATAACGACTCAAGCATTGTTTATGAACAGTGCGTTGGTTCAAACCTCCGGTTTTTCTGGCAGCGTTGCTGGCAATCTGGAAATTAACGCACGCGATCGGATTCAGATGACGCAGGGAAGAATTGCGACCAGAGTGCAGAACGGTGGCGATGCAGAGAATGGACAGATAGAAATCACGACTCGATCGCTGACCCTTTCCAATAGTTCTTTCGAAACAACCGCGCTCTCAGGAATCGCAGGGAATATTTCGCTGATTGGGAGCGATCGCATTTCGTTCACCCAGGGTTCCAGTGCGGGTAGCCTTTCCCCTGGCACTGCCGGAAATCTAACGCTCACTACCCGTCAGCTATTGCTGGAGAATTCGCGACTCTCTTCCAGCAACGGTCGATTGGGGGCTGGTGGTTCCATCAACGTCAACGCCAGCAGCGCCACCCTCAACAATGGCAGAATCGCAACTGAAACGGATGCAACCACAGGCGGAAATATTCAGCTCCAGTCACTGAACACACTCCGCATGAGCCGCAACAGTTTGCTCTCGACAAGCGCAGGGTTTAGATCACCGGGCGTGTCCAGCAGTGGTGGAAATATTACGATTCAAACCAATCGAGGGCAGGTCGAGGCTCCCACTACCAACAACAGCGACATTATTGCAGAGGCAACAGGTAACGGCGGTCAGGTCTCGATCACGGGACAGGTCAATGGTTTCCAGCAGCGCCAGGGACTTTCCCTTGAGGAACTGCGCAGCGATCCCAGCAACGATCTGAGCGGCAGTGGGGGTGTGCGCATTACGTCCTTCCCCGATGAGGATGAAATCATTCCTCCATCGCGTGGTCCACGCCAGCAGCCCGACATCCCCCCGGACACCTTTCTGCTGCAATTCCAGTCCCCTTCAGACCCAAACCGCCAGATCGTTCTCCCCGTCTGCGGTGGCAACTCCGCAACGGCAACCAATCCGAACCAGTTTGTAGTGTCAGGTCGAGGAGGTCTTCCCACCGCACCAGGTGAACCCTTGAGCGTGGATGGTGTGAACGCTGACCTCGTGACGCCATCTCCCATTCCCCATACCTCTGTTCCTGAACCTGCTCAAGGATCCTTCATTCCCCCTGCGGCTATCTCAGTTGACACCATTACCGAAGCAAGCGGCTGGGTCAAAACCGCCGATGGTCGTGTCACCCTGGTGGCCAGTGGTTCTCTCCAGATGCTTCCCGCAGCCTGCCCCTTTGCCCGCACCAGTGAGCGATGACCATGCAGAACAGGCCACTTCGACGAAAGATGACAATACTAACCAAACGCTTCAGGTGGGGTCAGTTGAGATTTTGGAAATCCCGCTATTGGAAACAGACTGTTCTGCGTTTGCTGCGATCGCCCCGACAGTGCTCCCTGCTGCTGGCCTGCCTCACTCTGATCGTTTGTTTGCTGCTGCCCCTCCAACGCTCGCAGGCGATCGCCCCTATCTCCCCAGTGATCACTGCAACAACGCCCGATCAAACCGCTCGCGACCTTTATCGTCGGGAGCAATATCGAGCAGCAGCAGCAGCATTTCAAAAAGCATCTGAGGAAGCCGCAGCCCGTGGCGATCGCCCCGCCCAGGCAATGGCGCTGGCTAACCTGTCCCTGAGTTTGCAGCAGCTCAGCGAGTGGGACGCTGCTCAGCAGGCAATCGACCAGAGCCTCGCCCTGCTGACCGCCCAAACCTCATCAACGGATGAACAGCGGACACTGGCCCAGGCACTCAACATTCAGGGGCGGCTCCAGTACAGCCAGGGACAATCCCAGCAGGCGCTCCTGACCTGGCAGCAAGCCACCGATTTGTTTCAGCAGTTGAACGACCTCGACGGCACCGTGCAGACTCAACTGAATCAGGCACAGGCCATGCGATCGCTTGGTTTATTTCGCCGCGCCATCGACACCCTGACCCAGGTGAACCGCACCCTTTCGCAGCAGCCTGATTCTCTCAATCAGGCGATCGCCCTGCGCAGTCTCGGTGACGCGCTGCGGGTAGCTGGCAGTCTGGAAGACGCACAGCGGATACTGGAGCAGAGTTTAACAATCGCCCGCAGCCTGCAACAGTCTGAGGCGATCGCCGCCACCCAGCTCAGTCTGGGAAATACCCGTCGCGCCCAGGGAGACCAGGCCGCAGCGCTGGCGCTCTACGCCGAGGCCAGCACCCATCCTGCCACTCGCCTCAGAGCACAGCTCAACCAGTTCAGCTTGCTCACGGAGGCCAGACAACCCATTCCAGATGCCCTTCAGCGGGAACTCTCATCCCAGCTTGCGGCCCTGCCCCCCTCGCGGGCAAATATCTATGCCCGAATTAACTACGTTCAAAGCCTCCTGAAGTCTGGTAATGCGCGTCAGGCTACAACCGTGTCGCTGCTACAGACCGCAGGGTCGCAGGCCCGGTCGTTGGGCGATCGCCGTGCTGAATCCTACAGTCTGGGAACACTGGGCACCGTTTATGAACAGGCGAGACAGGGGGCCGAGGCAGTTGAGTTGACGCAGCGTGCGCTGCTGATTGCAGAAACCATCAACGCCAGCGACATCAGCTATCAGTGGAACTGGCAGATTGGGCGAATTTACCAGGCGCAGGGCCAGAAAGAGAAGGCGATCACCGCCTATCGAGATGCCTTTCAGCGGCTGCGATCGCTGCGAACCGACCTGGCCAGCGCCAACCCCGATGTGCAATTCTCATTCCGGCAGCAGGTGGAGCCCGTCTACCGCACCCTGGTCGATCTGCTGCTCCAGCCCGCTGACACGCCGGAACAACCGCGCCTCCAGGAAGCCCGTCAGGTGATTGAGGCACTGCGAGCTGCCGAGCTGGAAAACTTTTTGCAAACCGCCTGTGCCGATGCCTCGCTGGTGGATCAGGTGGTTGATCGACTGGACCCTACCGCAGCGGTGATTTACCCGATTATCCTGAGCGATCGCCTGGAGGTGATTCTGAAGCTGCCGGGAGAAGCGAATCTGGTTCACTATCCTGCGACCCGAATTGGGGGCGATCGCATCAATGCGATTCTGCGACAATTCCAACTGGACTTGCAGGAGGCATACACGTTTCAGGCGGTCAAACGAGAGGGGAGACAGATCTACGACTGGCTGATTGCCCCCGCTGCAACCCAACTCACCCAGAAGCAGATCAAAACCCTGGTATTCGTACTGGATGGCGCACTGCGCAATATCCCGATGGCAGCGCTCTACGATGGCCAGCGATATCTGGTCGAGCGATTTGCCACCGCTCAAACCCTGGGTCTGCAAATTGCCAATCCTCAAACACTGCCCCCGTCGGATCAGCGGGTGCTGGCCACCAGTCTGACGGTGCCGCCTCCAGAGTTTCGCGATCGCTTTGCCAAACTGGAGAACGTCAACGCTGAACTGGACGCAATCCAGCGCACCGGAATACCCGATACCCTGCTGCGCGACGAGGAATTCACCCGCCCCAACTTCAACCGGGAGCTGAACCAGACCCTCCCCTCTATCGTTCACCTGGCCACCCACGGCACTTTTGGCGCAACCCGCGACGCCACCTTCCTGCTGACGGCAGAAAGCAAAGTTACCATTGACGATCTGGGAACCCTGTTCCGCACGCGCAACGCGATCAGCCCGATTGAACTGCTGATCCTCAGCGCCTGCCGCACCGCCACGGGAAATGATCGGGAGGTGCTGGGCATTGCCGGAAGCGCCATTCGCGCCGGAGCCAGGAGTGCGATCGCCTCCCTCTGGAGCCTGGATGATGAGTCGGGCGTGCAGTTCACCGCCGAATTTTATCAGGAACTGCGGCAGGGGACTTCCAGGGCAGAGGCTTTGCGGCGGGCGCAGGTGAAGTTGTTGGGGGAGCCGAATACAGCCCATCCTTTGTACTGGGCACCGTTTATTCTGGTGGGAAGCTGGCTTTAGCGCTGTACCTGGAGGACGGTGATGGGTTGGGGGGCGATCGCCTCCAGGTCAAACAACTCCAGGAGTTGCGTCCATGCGGAGGGGTGAGTGGTTTTTGATCGGGCAAGCTGGGTAACGGTCTCAAACCAGAGATCGCTGGCGGCGTAGATGGTGTACTGATCGGGGGATCGTGTGGTGGTGAGCTGACGGTTCAAATCGACGGCAGGAGCGACCCGTTCGATCCAGCCGGAGAGGCGCGGATTGGCGGATGGTACGTCGGTATTGCAAACCACCGAGAAATACCAGTTGTAGGACTTACCCACCTGGAGCGCGGGCACATCCTCCGGTAGCTGGAAACTGACAATTCCCCCTTCTGACGGCATCGAAATTGGGATGGGTACAGGGAAAACAGGGCTTAGCTCTTCATCCAGCAACATGAATCGAGCGGTCTGCACCTGCTCAGATCGGCCAAACGGCAGATAAAACCAGAAGGTGGGTCGCTCCTCCAGCGTTTTTCCCACATTACTCTGGGGAATCAGGGCTGCAAGGGGGCGATCGCCAATATAAGCACACTCGTCTCGAATCGCTCCCCCCCGTGATCGCCCCGCCGCTCTCCCCTGGGGTCGTCGTCGCGTAAAGAGCTGCTGAATTTGCTCAATCACCGTCTGCGACTGGACTGGCTCAGGCGGCAGGAGGGTTGATAGAAGAACACTCAGGACGATGATGGGGAGGAGCGATCGTTTCATAGCACCCGTTTTATGTTGGTAGAGAATGCCTGTCGATAGGATTTCTCTATTTTAAGAGCCTATCCGAAAACCCAAATTCTGGCGGGGACGACGCGACAACGTCGTCCCCGCCCTATCCACCATCTCATTCTCCCACTCTCCTCTACATCTAGAGCAGTAGATCAAACGAACCTACCCCAAATCCTATATCTAGTGTCATGATAGGTGCAGAGCTGCAACCTGTGGAGGCTACCACAGGTCGTTACCCCTCCCCGAAGCAACATGACCTACGTTCTCTCTGCTGCGAAGCTCCAGACCTATTATCGGTGTCCGCTGTCCTACTATTTCCGGTATGAGCGCAAATTACCGGGGGCGGCGTTCTATAGTTCTGCGGCACTGGGTACCTCCCTACACCAGGCGCTTGCCCGGATCTACGAGGATTGGCACTACCAGGATCCCATCCCCCGGTACGACTGGATCGAGTACTGCTGGAGTCAGCAGACGAGTGGACTGTCTGCCACCCACATCTCTGAAGGACGCAAGATTCTGCGGCGCTACTATGACACCTTTATTGCCAGCCAGAGCGCGATTCGCAAACCGCTGGCAGTGGAAGGGCGAATTCAGGGGTCGCTGCGGATTCAGGATCTGGAGTTTACTTTGTCGGGACGGTATGATCGCCTGGACTGGCTGGACGATGGGCTGGAGCTGATCGACTACAAGTCTAGTAAGGACACCGACACCAACATTCAGGAAGAAGAACTGGATTTGCAAATCGGGCTGTACTACCTGGCCCTGGAGCAGCGCTACCAGCGGCACCTGAAGCGGCTTAGCCTGCTGTACCTGCGGACGGGGGAAAAGATTAGCTTCGATGTCACCGATAATCACCGCCGCCAGGTTGAAAATCTGATCGGTGAGCTGGCGGTGCAACTGCGCCATGATCAGACCTGGTCCCCCTTCCCTGGTGAACAGTGCGATCGCTGTGCCTATGCCCGCTACTGTCCCGCCGTTCGCGCCGAACCCGAACCACTGCCGGAAGAAGCTCAGCGAGAGCCAGGACTACAACTCGTGTTGAGCATCTAAAAGTCTAGACTTTTGGCTAAACACGCCGAATTTTCTTGAAACGCTGACTGCGTCAGCGTTTCAAGAAAATCGCTGCTAAAATCAAGTTCGCTGCGAAACGCTCTCTGCGAGAGCGTTTCGCGGCATTTTAGGAAAAATAGTCAAAACTCCAGTAAGGGGCTTGTCATAAAATAAAATCCCAGTAAAACCCCAGTTTTCGCTTGGCGCGGCGGAGCCGCGCC
>CAZVXA010000089.1:0-25062 GCA_964630955.1 uncultured bacterium
CTGCTCTGTGTTGGGGTTTTTCTTAAACCCCCTTTTCGCGCGGGGCGCGGCACCCCCGCCCCCCGCCAAAACTGGGATTTAACTGGGGTTTTGTTTTATGGTAAGCCCCCTACTGCGGGAGCAGGATAGGCTTTCGCAAGCATTTGAACGAGTTTTCGCGGAATTTGTCAAAAAAGTTGGTTAAGTTACATGGTTTTGTGGTACTTTAGATAATTGTGTTCTGAGTAAAGACACATCTACGGGTCGCTAACTCAACGGTAGAGTACTCGGCTTTTAACCGATTTGTTCTGGGTTCGAATCCCAGGCGACCCATTTTTTAGCCCTGGTTTGGCAGATATAGTGAAGTCGTGCAACTACGCTGCCGTGACTACGCTTTCGCGACTTTTTTTGCTTTGCAGTTACCCACGATCGCATTGAACTCCACAAAATCACAGGCAAGAGCAATAACAAAATTCTAGGCAAAAATACCTTGAGCATTTATACTTAATATAAATCAACCTTAGAGCCTTCATGGAGTCTCGATTCGTCTGTCCGAATAGGACAAACGGTTCTTAATCCCCAAAACCTTGATGGGTTGGATTAGAAATCTTTGATGCTTTTCGCCCTAAAAGCGGAAATTGTCTTAAGATTGTCGTAAGAATTTTGTTGTCTGAAGTCGAAATTCGCTGATCACACCGACTAGGAGGAATCCGTATGCCGCTAGTGCCTATGCGACTCATGCTGGATCATGCAGCAGAGAATGGGTATGGCATCCCTGCATTTAATGTCAATAACATGGAGCAGATCCAGTCCATCATGCAGGCTGCCCATGAGACCGACAGCCCCGTGATTCTGCAAGCGTCTCGTGGCGCTCGGAACTACGCTGGAGAGTACTTCCTGCGTCACCTGATCCTGGCAGCAGTAGAGACCTATCCTCATCTGCCCATCGCAATGCACCAGGATCACGGCAACGCACCTTCCACCTGCTACTCCGCCATGCGCCACGGCTTTACCAGCGTCATGATGGATGGCTCTCTGGAAGCTGACGCCAAGACCCCCGCCAGCTATGAGTACAACGTCCGCGTCACCAAGGAAGTGGTGGACGTAGCTCACGCGATCGGCGTTAGCGTTGAAGGTGAACTGGGTTGCCTCGGTTCCCTCGAAACCGGAATGGGCGAAGCAGAGGATGGGCATGGCTTCGAGGGCAAACTCGACCACTCCCAACTGTTGACCGACCCCGACCAGGCCGTTGACTTTGTGGAGCAGACCCAGGTAGACGCGCTGGCCGTTGCCATCGGTACCAGCCACGGTGCTTACAAGTTCACCCGCAAGCCAACCGGTGAAATTCTGGCCATCAGCCGCATCGAAGAAATCCACCGCCGTCTGCCCAACACCCACCTGGTGATGCACGGTTCTTCCTCGGTTCCCGAGGAGTACCTGGACATCATCAACCAGAACGGTGGCAGTATGCCCGAAACCTACGGTGTGCCCGTTGAAGAAATTCAGAAAGGCATCAAGAGCGGTGTGCGCAAGATCAATATCGACACCGACTGCCGTCTGGCAATTACCGCTGCCGTTCGGGAAGCGCTGGCGAAGAAGCCCTCTGAGTTCGACCCCCGCTACTTCCTGAAGCCCTCCATCAAGTACATGCAGAACGTCTGTGCCGATCGCTATCAGCAGTTCGGTACCGCTGGAAACGCCAGCAAGATCAAGGTTTACTCTCTGGATGAGTACGCTGCGAAGTATGCGAAGGGCGAACTGGCTCAGCAAATTGCCAAGCAAGCTCTGGGCGTGTAGTTCCAGGGGCCGCTTTAAAGCCCGCTGGATTCTTGATCTTGTGTTCGTTTCGCGCACGCAAAATCGATGATTTACTGGGTTTTTGAGACACGCCCTAATGTCTGGTAAAAAAAAGCCACTCGCGTTGCGGGTGGCTTTTTTGTTTGGATAAGGCGATCGCTCCCTAAACTTGCTATAACCAAGAAAAATCTTTTCCTGCCCCCCATGCTTGAATTGTTAAAAGAATACGCGCTACAGAAAATCGATCAGATCTTGTCAGAGGATGAGTCCTGAGATTCATATCATGCCTCTGGTTATGGCAAAAGTATTTGATCAGATTACCGAAGACCTCCAGCGGTTTATCAGCAGCCAGCAGATGTTCTTCGTTGCCACCGCTCCCCTGAGTGCCAGCGGGCACATCAATGTTTCTCCCAAAGGACTGGATAGCTTTCGGGTGGTATCACCCCATCGGGTGGCTTATCATGACCTGACGGGCAGCGGCAATGAAACCTCAGCTCATCTGCTGGAAAATGGGCGCATTACCCTGATGTTTTGTGCATTTCAGGGGGCACCCCTGATTCTGCGGTTGTTTGGGCAGGGGAGCGTGATTGCCCCCAACACTCCGGAGTGGGAAAGTATTTACCCGTTGTTCTCAGCGATTCCCGGCACTCGACAGATTGTACTGGTGGAGGTTGAGCGGGTGCAGACCTCCTGTGGAACGGGAGTACCGCTCTACAACTTTGTGGGCCAGCGAGATGAGTTGGTGACATGGGCAGAGAAAAAAGGAGCGCAGGGGTTACAGGACTACTGGCGTCAGAAAAATCAGGTCAGCATTGATGGTCTTCAGACGCCGCTGGCTCAGCGGTTGAATGGGCAATATACTGAGAAGCCGGATTTCAACAAGTAGTAAAATTTACGAAAAATTTGCGGAGATCTGAATCATTCGAGTGACAGCGATCGCCCCTGAGGGAACTCTCAGAGCAGTTGTTTCGAATGCTATGGAGTTTGCTGTGCTGTGTAATCTTCGGACACGGGCGATCGTTGCCACTGTGTTTGCACTTCCCCTGGTCGCCCTCTCTGCAAGAAACGCTCTGGCGGAGGAGATGCGCTTCACCCTCAACAACGCCACAAGCCAAACCCTGGTTGAGTTCTATGCCTCCCCCAGCAATGTAGACAACTGGGAGGAGGACATTCTGGGTTCAGACGTTGTGCCCGCAGGTGAAAGTATCACGGTCACCATCGCCGACGGTCGCTCTGAGTGCGCTTACGACATCAAAGGTGTGTTCGACGATGGAGATTCAGTGGAGCAATTTCAGGTCAACCTGTGCAATTTGAACGGTGGCGTCTACCGTTTTACAGAGTAACCTCGTAGACCCCCAGGAGAAAAGGCATGGTGCGTTGCACCATGCCTTTTCTCGTTTAATTCAAACAGCGCTCGATCGCCTCTGAATCAATAGCGCGACCAATAAACACCAGCCGCGTCTGACGGGGTTCTTCAGGTTGCCAGGGGCGATCGTAAAATTGTTCAAAGCGATCGCCCACCCCCTGTAGCACCAGCCGCATTGATTTGTTGGGGACGGCAACAAAACCTTTGATTCGGTAAATTTCCTGTTCCTCAACCAGGTTCTTCAATCGCTGCTGGAGGGCTTCGGGGTCAAAGGTGCGATCGAGCACTAGATGGGTCGAAGCAATCTCATCGTCGTGGTCGTGGTCTTCTTCCTCGTCGTGGTGGCTGGGACGGGACTCCAGGTTGTCCTCCACAGCGGCATTGAAACCCAGGAGGAGATCGGCGGGGAGCTGACCGCGATCGCTCTGCACCATCTTTACCGCACGAGGTAGTTCCGCCTGAACGATCTCCACGACCCGCTGGAGGGTTGCTTCATCCACCAGATCGGTCTTATTCAGGGTTACTAAATCAGCGCAGGCAAGCTGGTCCTCAAACAATTCCTGGAGCGGTGTTTCGTGATCCAGATTGGGGTCTTCCTGGCGCTGGGCCTCAACCGCTTCGGGGTCGTGAGCCAGTGTGCCATTGGCTACTGCTTCACAATCTACGACCGTCACCACACCGTCTACCGTTGCTGCATTGCGGATTTCGGGCCAGCGGAAGGCTTTCACCAGGGGCTTTGGCAGGGCCAAACCAGAGGTCTCGATCAGGATGCAGTCGAGCTGGTCGCGCCGTTTCAAAAGTTCCAGCATTGTCGGGAGAAACTCCTCCTGAACAGTGCAACAGAGACAACCGTTGGTCAGTTCTACAATATTTGAGGTTGCTGGGGCTTCATCGGTTTCTTCGTCACAGACCTGGCAGGAGCGGAGGAGATCGCCGTCAATGCCCAGTTCACCAAACTCGTTGACCAGCACGGCAATCCGTCGGCCCTGGTTGTTCTGCAATAGATTGCGGATGAGGGTGGTTTTGCCACTGCCCAGGAAGCCAGTAATGATTGTAACGGGGATTTTTGCTGCCATTGAGATGTTTGGGTGGATGGGGATTGCCCTTTTTAGGGGAGGCCAGAGGAATCAAATGCGCCCCATCTATTGTCGCAGAAGTTTCCACCAGATTCGTGTCAGCATTGCCCTCCCTACCAAAGTCGATAGCAGCAGCAAGCGATTACAGCAGTCTCTCTGCGCCCCACAGCATTGGGCGGTTACTGAGAATGTTAAACTAAAACACTCCATCGGCCTCTGAACTGGCCAGGACACACTGGGGTACGATCGAAGAAACAAGATTCTCCAGCCATGTTTGCTCTCGTCTCCCTGGAAAAAACGCAGCTCCCACCCGGCTCAGTCCTGCGGATGCCCGCGACCTGGGAGGAGTATCAGGCGCTGAGCCTGCAGCGGGGTGACAGTTCCATTCCCCGCATCAAATACCGTACCGGAGAAGTGCTTCTCATGTCGCCGCTGCCGCAGCATGGTAGGGATGCCCACGTCATCGCCAACGTCATCACCACCCTGCTGGATCACCTGGAACGTGAATACGATGCCTTTACCCCCGTCACGATGGAGCTACCGGAGGAGAGCGGCATCGAACCCGACTACTGTTTTTACATTGACCACTGGGAAGCCGTGACTGGAAAGAAACACATCAACTGGCGCACAGACCCGCCACCCGACCTGGCGCTGGAAATTGATGTCACCAGCTACTCAGATGTCAACGATTATTTGCCGTACCGGGTGCCCGAAGTCTGGATGTACAAAAAGAATCGGCTGCTGATTCACCAACTCCAGGGCGATCGCTACGAAATCCAACCCCACAGTCAATTCCTCCTCGGATTTGACCTCCAGAGCCTGATCGATCGCGCCCTCCAGATCGCCTACACCCGCAACACCAGCGCCGCCACCCGCGATCTGCGGGAACGCCTCCGCCCTGGGGGTTAAGAATGCATAATGCGGGCGGGACCGCTTTTGGGGTTTCAACTTTTTCCACTAAAATTTAGGTCAGAATGAATGAGGTGCTTCCGATGACCCATTGACGCAGGCCAAGAGTGGACGAACCAGAGAGCTGGCTAAAGGTAGGCGGGCGATACCAGATTGTGAGCCCCCTCGGTGGTGGGGGCTTCGGACAGACATATCTGGCGATCGACACCCATCTTCCCGGAAAGCCGCAGTGTGTCGTCAAGCATTTGAAACCACGCCTCACGGATACCCTGAGTCTGGAAACCGCACAGCGCTTATTTGAAACCGAGGCACAGGTACTGTATCGGCTGAATGGATACAGGCAAGTGCCGAGACTGCTGGCACATTTTGAGGAAGACCGAGAGTTTTATCTCGTACAAGAATTTATTCCAGGGGCAAATTTGTCACAGGAAGTGGCTCTGGGTCAGCAGGTGAGTCAAGAAGCGGCGATCGCCCTCCTGCAAGACATCCTGGAGATCCTTGTCCACGTCCACCAGCACAACATCATCCACCGGGATATTAAACCTTCCAACCTGATCCGTCGGGCTGCGGATGGTCGAGTGGTGCTGATTGACTTTGGTGCGGTGAAACAGATCAGCAATCAAGTCATCCAGGTTCACAGCCACACCACCCGCACGATCGCCATTGGCTCTCCCGGTTATATGCCCAGTGAGCAAATGGCAGGCAAACCCCGGTTTTGCAGCGACCTGTATGCAGCGGGGATGCTGGGGATTCAGGCGCTGACAGGACTGCATCCCAAAGATTTTCCTGAAGATCCCCGTACCGGGGAGGTGATGTGGCGCGATCGCGTCCCCGATGTTAAGCCTGCCCTGGCGGACATTCTGGATAAGATGGTGCGCTATGACTTTCGCCAGCGCTATCCAACAGCCCTGGAAGCGTTAACGGATTTGAACGCGCTAACGCCCGATCGCCCTCTATTCCCTCCCGTCATTGCTCCTGAGTCGAGCGCGTTGCCCCAACTGGAAACAGCCATCCAACCCTTTACAGGTGGTGGCCCTCCAGGTCTGATGCTGCGCTCCGAACGAGGGATTGACTATTCTGGACTGGAGTCACTGCTAAAGGCTGAGCGCTGGCAGGAGGCTGATGCTCTGACCCATCGACTGCTGCTGCAATGCTGTGAAGTGGGGCGTGGTTCCGCTGGAGTTGCGCGAAGCGCTAATCGCCTCTTGCTGGACGATCTCCGCCAATTCCCCTGTCGCGATCTCTATACCCTTGACTATCTGTGGCTCGACCATAGTGATGGTTTATTCGGGTTTAGCGTGCAACGAGAGATCTGGGGCAACGTCGGGGGGCATCAAAGCCCCATCAGCGAGGACTGGGATCGTCTGCTCAAGCGCAACCAGGGACGCTGGAGGGTAAACAGCCCCTGGGTGCGATTTGGGATTCGGGTTGGCTGGCATCACCGGAATGATTGGTTAGCCTACAGGGAGTTGGACTTTTCCCTGGATGCACCGAAAGGGCACCTTCCTTACTGGCGCAGCGGCAGCAATATCGGTGCGTTCTTTGCTCGGATGGAGGTTTGCAAGCCCTATCTACCGACGATCGAAATTACCCAGGAGCCGTAGAAAGCGATTGCCGTAGGGCGGGAGAGTGTGGCGCGGGGGTATGCGTTTAGCGTCTCTCACGTGTCCCTGCGGCGCAGAGGCACGTGAGAGACGCTAAACATGGTTTTCCGCGTTCCGCGCGGCTTCCCAACAAAAATCTGGTTCTATTTCAGTGCAAAGCACTGTAGATCAAAAGCCCCGCAGAATAGGCAGGTGGTAATAAGATTTCTGTAGTCCCTGCAAATCACTTTCCTCCATGCGCGTTCTCTTTCTGCACAACAACTTCCCGGCACAGTTTCGGCAACTGGCGATCGCCCTTGCTCAAGATCCAGCGAATCAGGTGGTGTTTGGCACCAGGCACACGGACCGGGTGCAATTAGTGGGCGTCAAGAAGGTGAACTTTAACCCCTCGCGGGAAGCCCATCCCAGCACCCATCATTACGTCAAATCCTTTGAGAATGCGGTTCTGCATGGGCAGGCGGTGTATCGGCTGACAGACCAACTGAAAGCAGCAGGATTCGTCCCGGATGTGGTGTGTGCCCATTCGGGGTGGGGAACGGGGATGTTTATCAAAGACGCCTTTCCGGAGGCAGCGTTGCTGGGCTATTTCGAGTGGTTTGGCAAGGCGCATGGATCTGACCAGGATTTTGACCCGATGTTTCCGCTATCGGTGGATGATGAGTTGCGGATTCGCACCAGCAACGCGCCGATTCTGGTGGATCTGGTGAGCTGCGATCGCGGCATTTCACCCACCCGCTGGCAGCGCGACCAGTTCCCATCGGAGTTTCACTCCAAAATCACGGTTCTGCATGACGGGGTAGACACAGACTATTTTCATCCCGACCCGGACGCCAAAATGGTGTTGCCGGAACTGGATCTGTCCCACGTCAGCGAGGTGATTACCTATGTGTCGCGGGGTATGGATTCCTACCGGGGATTCCCCCAGTTTATCGAGGCGATCGCCCGTGTCCTTGACCAGCGGCCCCAGTGCCATGTTGTGATCATTGCCGCCGACCGGGTAGCCTATGGCCCCCCCTCACCGAAGGGAGCGAGCTTCAAGGAGTGGATGCTGGAGCGGGTACCGCTGGATCTATCCCGTGTCCACTTTGTTGGGAATCAACCCTATGGTGTGTACAAAAAAGTCCTCCAGGCGTCGTCAGTTCATGTGTATCTCACGCGCCCATTCGTATTGTCCTGGTCGCTGATGGAGGCCATGTCGATGGGGTGCCTGATCGTGGCTTCCGATACGCCGCCCGTGCAGGAAGTGATGCGCGATGGAGAGAATGGGCTGCTGGTGCCGTTCTTTGATGGGGAGGCGATCGCCCGTCGGATCAATGAAGCGCTGGACAACGCCGCCGACCTGAAGCATCTGCGCCAGAATGCCAGGGAGACGATTGTCAACCACTATGACCAGTCAATGCTGTTGCCGCAGCAGATCCAGCTATTGCAAGGGCTTTTAGCTTAAGACGGGAAGTGCAGAACGCCGCACTTCCTGCCCAAATCATTTCGCTTTGGGGCGGCAACCATTGCAGGAGATGATAAATAAATAACAAACGATTGATATTCATCTTTGTGCAAACCCCATGACCGCCTACGCGATCGATTTTGGCACCAGCAACACCGTCGTCACCCGCTGGAACAGCATCACCCAACAGCCCGAAACCCTGACCCTGGAAGGACTCTCGCTCAAACTGGCACAAAACCCGCCGCTGGTTCCCAGTCTGCTGTACGTCGAAGATGCAGGTGCGGGGAAAGTCGTGACGGGACAGACTGTGCGCGATCGCGGCCTCGACCTCGGCTCAAATACCCGGTTCTTTCGTAACTTCAAGCGGGGAATCGGCACGGAAATTCAGGGATTTCTGCCGGAGTTGGATGGGCGGACGGTCACCTTTGAGCAGGTGGGTCAGTGGTTTCTGAAGCAGGTGATCCAGCAAATCCAGGTGACTGACCCGGCGCTAGACTCCCTGGTGTTGACTGTCCCGGTAGACAGCTTTGAGGCGTATCGACTGTGGCTGTCACAGGTGTGTCAGTCGCTCCAGATTGAGCAGGTGCGGATGCTGGACGAGCCAACGGCGGCAGCACTGGGTTATGGACTGGAAAACCAGGGAACCTTGCTGGTGGTAGATTTTGGGGGCGGTACCCTGGATCTGTCGCTGGTGCAGTTGGAAAAGACCAATGCTGCCGGAGGCAAACCCCTTGGGTTTCTGCTGAAGTTTGGTCAGCGCACCCTGACGGATTCTGCTCAGCGGCCTAAAGTAGCGCGGGTAATGGCCAAAGCAGGGCAAACCCTGGGTGGGTCAGACCTCGACCACTGGATTCTGGATACCTTTACCGCCGAACAGGGGTTGGCCGCCAGTCCCCTCACGCTACGGCTGGCGGAGCGCTTGAAAATCAGGCTTTCTCAAGAAACAGAGGCGACGGAAGCCTATTTCAACGATGAGACGCTGGAGAGCTATGAGCTGAACCTGAGCCGCGATCGCTTCGAGCAGATTCTACAAGCCAACGGTTTCTTTGAACGGCTGGACGAATCGATGAATCAGGTGCTGCGGCAGGCACGACGGCAGGGATTGGAATCGGGCGACATTGACGCGGTGTTGCTGGTGGGAGGAACGGCACAAATTCCGGCGGTGCGGCGCTGGGTAGAGGGCTATTTCCCAGCGGAGAAGATTCGCTCAGAGCGGCCCTTTGAGGCGATCGCCCAGGGTGCCCTCCAGATCTGTCAGGGGCTGGTGGTCAAGGATTTTCTCTACCACAGCTACGGCATTCGCTTCTGGGATCGGCGCAACCGCTGTCACGGCTGGCACCCCATCATTCGCGAAGGCCAGCCCTACCCGATGGAGAAACCCGTCGAACTGTTGCTGGGAGCTTCCACCGATAACCAGCCCAGTATTGAACTGGTGATCGGTGAACTGGGTCAAGAAACGGCAGCGACGGAGATTTTCTTTGAGGGCGATCGCCTGGTCACCCGTCGAATTGAAAGTGGCAAGTCCCAGGTGAAGCCACTGAACGACACCAATGAAGCTCGCAGCATCGCTCGCCTGAATCCGCCCGGTGCGCCGGGGAGCGATCGCATCAAAGTGCTGTTCTGGGTGGACAAAGAGCGGTTCCTGCGGATCTCAGTTGAAGACCTACTGACTAATCAACTGTTGCAGCAAAATCAGCCAGTGGTGCAGCTTAACTAGTGGCCAAAATCGAGAATCACAATTTGCGTCTCCTCTGCAAGAATGGTTAGGTACGTCATTGTCGGGTGTGGAGAGTCCCTGTGAGCAAGTTAGATCCCGTTCAAACACAGCTTCTCAAGGAGATTGGGGCGTACTTGATGCAGGTGCGTGAGGACCAATCGAAGTCATTAGAAGCGATCGCATCCACAACGTTTGTTCCCCTCAGATTGCTGAAGGCGATTGAGGCCGGACAGGTCGATATTTTGCCAGAACCCGTGTTTGTGCGCGGTTTTATTCGGCGCTATGCGGAGGCGCTGGGTCTGGATGGATTGGCGATCGCCAAGCAGTTTCCGCTGAATCCCACGCCTCTGCCAGAACCCTCTGCCCCAAAACCACTTCCGGTTCAGACCACGCCTCCCCCCAAACCCGCTCCCTCTACCTCCAGTAAGCTTCCCGTGGATAGTGGACGCGGTTTTCCGGTGCTGCCTGTCGCAATTGGCGTGCTGGCGCTGGGCGGAGTCATCTTTGGCCTGTCTCAACTCTCCAATCGAGATCCTTCTCCTGTTTCGAGTCCTCCTGAACCCTCTGTTGCGGTTGCTCCTCCCTCACCTGTGGCTCCGTCCCCCGCAGCCTCTCCGACCCCGCCCTCGCCTGCTGCAACGCCTGCGGCGGCCACTCCAACCCCCCGCTCTGATGCACCAGTGCAGGCGGATCTCATCCTCAGCGGTGACTCCTGGATGCAGATTGTCGTGGATGGCAGAACTGACTATGAGGGGGTTCTGAAACGGGGCGATCGCCGCAGTTGGACGGCAAGGAACGAGATCCTGATCGTGGCTGGGAATGCTGGAGCAGTATCTCTGAGTGCGAATGGGGGGAATGCGAAAACAATGGGGGCACCGGGGTCTGTTGAGGAAGTAACGGTAACGCCAACAACTCGATAATGTTTAGGATTGATGAAAAGAAGAGGCGAGGTGCCTGGCACCTCGCCTCTTCTTTTCATCAATCCTCATTTTCTTCCAGGAGTTCTCGCGCTTTCTGAAGCTGCTCCAGGTGTTCTGCAGCCAATACTGGATACTGTAAATCGAGTAATTTCAGACGGCTGCAAATAATGTCTGCGACCACCATCCGCGTAAACCATTTGTGGTCGGCGGGAATCACATACCAGGGTGCCCATTCTGTACTGGTGTGATTAAAAGCGCTCTCAAACGCGTGTTGATAGTCATTCCAAAACGCTCGCTCTTTAACATCCGCCGCAGAAAATTTCCAGTTCTTCTCCGGTTGTTCGATGCGTGCCAGAAAGCGTTTCTTTTGCTCCTCCTTCGACAGGTTGAGGAAGAATTTTAGAACAATCACGCCGTTGTTCACCAGGTACTTCTCAAAGTTATTAATCTCCTCGAAGCGGTGGTTCCAGATATCGTCAGTTTTTGCGTTTGTCGGGAGCTGCTGTCGCTCCAGGATTTCAGGATGGACTCTAGCGACCAGCACCTCCTCGTAGTAGGAGCGGTTGAAAATGCCAATGCGGCCCCGCTCCGGCAGTGCTTTGAACGATCGCCACAGATAGTCATGGTCCAACTCCTCGGCAGAAGGCGCTTTAAAGCTATAAACCTGGCACCCCTGGGGATTCACCCCCGACATCACGTGTTTGATGGTGCTGTCTTTGCCAGCAGCATCCATTGCCTGAAAGATCAGCAGCAGCGCATAGGTGTTTTGAGCGTAGAGCACATCCTGATACTGAGCGAGTTGCTCGATGTCGTGCCTGAGTTTCTCGGCGGCGTCCGTTTTATCCTTGTAATCGGCGGTGTAGGCCGGATCGTAGTCCTTTGCAAGGGAAATTTTCTGGCCCGGAGGGACGATGAAGCGATCGTGGTTCACAAAGAACACTCCCTGTGGGATGAAGAGATCCTCGATCGTACCGCGATCGCCTCAGAGACTCGCTCCCCCAAAAGGCTGAGGGACAATGATGTAGCCAGAGGTGCGATCGCCCAGCACCCGATTGCGCTCAGCCCCCCAGTACCACCAGTGAGCCGCCACATAGGCGCAAATGATACTGTCTAACCGATCCTCCAATGCCTTCAGTTCTGCTCCCTTGTGCAGCACGGGGGGGAGATCAGCCTCCTCGATGACCAGAGCCGGAGTCAAGTTGGGTAGCACAGAAAGGATGTACTGCCGTAAGCGAACCAGTTCACCGCGCCGTTCCGCAACCGTTCCTTTTTTGTATTTCAGAATCCGATCGAGCTGAAACAGGTGAATCATTGCCGGATGGGGAAACACCTCCATCTGATAGCGTCCCGGTTTTCGTGCGGTTATCTCAGGCGCATGATCAAATCCCCGCGCCTCCAACTCCAGCCCCAATTTCAGTGTGCGTTCAGCAAACGGCAGGCTACGGTTGGCCGGATAGCATCCGGCATGATACTTGCCAAAATGCTGGTGAGCCAGCCGATCGGGGAGTCGCATCCCCGTCTCATTGGGAATGAGCGTGGGGGCATCGACGGCGATCGCCCCCCCCTCAGATGCAGGCACCCAGGTGTCTACCCACTCCAGAACAGCGGGAATCGTGTCCAGTCGATCGAGCGATCGCAGGTGTAGCCGCTCAACTTCCAGAACCAGGCAGCAAACGCCACTGGGCTGAGACGTCCAACCAAAGTCAATGCCCAAAAATTTCATCGCATTCCTACCGGAACAGCGCCTGCCAGGTGGCGGGGCCGACCACACCATCTGTTTCCAGTCCACTGCGCTCCTGGAATGCCTTCACCGCTGCTTCTGTCTGTTCGCCAAAAATGCCGTCCAGATTGCCGCTGTAAACCCCCTTCGCCCGGAGCCGTTCCTGTAATAGTGCGACGGTTGGGCCTTCCATTCCCAATCGCAGCGTGGGGCGCTCGGTTGCGGGAGCGGGTCGGGTCGCAGTGGCGGGTCGAGTCGCAGGCGCAGGTGTCGCAGGACGAGGCCGTTGGGCGGGAGGATTCGTGGGTCGAGTCGCAGGAGCGGGTGCCGGAGTCCCGGCCTGTGTTCCTGTAGCAGGTGGAAGCAGCCGATTCCAGGTGGCTGTGCCAACGACGCCATCTGCGGTTACCCCCGCCGCCCGCTGAAAGGCGGTCACTGCCGCCTGAGTGCGATCGCTGAAGGTTCCATCCACTGCTCCGCCGTAGAATCCCAGTAACCGCAACATCGCCTGAAGCTCCGTCACCGCTGCCCCCTGGTCACCCAGTCGCAGGGTGGGACGGGGTATGCTGGTTGCCGCTGTTCGGGGTGCAGGGGTTTGAGCGAGAACAAGGGTGCTTTCTACCATCAGCGTCGTCACCAGCAGGCACCCCGTAAGGCTACTGCCCAACAGAATCTGGATCAACCTGTGCCAGCGAAATTCCTGAGTCTGATGGGGCTGGGCCTTCAGTTCTGAGGCAGGGAGAAGGGATGAATAGTTGGAAGATGGGGAAAGGGTAGGGTGGGCTGTCACAGTGGATGGAAGAGATGGGAGGCGATCGCAAACCGCAGAGATCTCAAAATTCAGCAGACCACTGCAAGTAGAAGCAGTTTACAGCAGTTCTCCACCAAAATCCGGTTGGTTAGGGCACTTCCGCAGGTTATACATAGGCAAACGCAAAGCTGGCCAGGTTCAATCCCGAAACACCTTCAATCAGACCAATCAGTTCATTCTGTCCGCCAGGTGCGGTGGCTCTTCGAAAGATGCCTGTTCCCTGCGCTGAAGCCACTGAGAAGGGCCGCAAAACGTAGTCAGTCGCTCTGCCTTTGAGCTGAATCGCGTCGCCTCGGGTGAAATCTGTGATCAGGGCGTAGTCCCCCAAACCCAGAGTATTGGCCTGACCGTCGTCGTAATAAACGTGGGTGCGATCGCCCAGCACAAAGCGATCCCGGCCAGCGCCACCCTGCAACCGATCGATTTCCCCCCGTCCCGGACGCACCGAGGTGGGTTCCACCCCAATCAGCCGATCATTGCCTGCTTCGCCCATCAGCACATCGTTTCCGGTTCCACCTGTGAGCTGGTCGTTGCCGGTACCGCCAAAGATGCGATCGCTGCCTGCCCCCCCTCTCAAAACATCCACTGCACCCCTGCCGTAGATCAGGTCATTCCCTCCCGCGCCGTCGGCGGTATTGGGCAGATCATTGCCCAGCAGAAGGTTGTTTCGCGCTGGCGAAAGAGCAGCGCTGGCAGTAAAGATCAATCCAAAAAATGAAGTTCCGGGGGTCGTCCGCAATCGCTCCACACTGGCCCTGGAGACGAGTTGAGGGGCGATCAGCGGTTGAACAAAGCCCAGACCCGCTAAAAGCTGTCTGTAGTCAGGATCCTGGTTAAAGTTAAAGCCGGGACTGCTAAGGGTGGCCACCGAGATTTCTTGCTGAGTGAACCCCGCAGGCGGCTGACTCAAATAGCGCCGAATCTCGCCATGTTTGTCGAGCGCCCGAATCGGGTTGATCTGAGGCGCAGTGAAGGACAGTAGAACGACTTTCCCGTCAATAAAAGCCTGTCCCCCCAGACTCACCACATCCCCCGCAACAATGTAGTGGGTGACGCTCCTACTGGCACCGCCCCCCGCCAGAAACTTTGCCGCTGTGGCCGCACTCACACCGGGTGAATTGAACGTCACAATCTCGCCCACCTGCGGCACAAACTCCGCTGCCATCTGCTGGGCCACTGCGGCCCCCATGCTGTGGCCGAGAATCGTGGGACGAACAGGGTCTCCCTGAAACTTTGCTAACCATTGCCCGATCGCTGCTTTGTTGGCATCGAACTGGTTGCGGGCGATCTCGCGGCGATCGCTCGCCGCAGCATCGTCAATTAGCTGATCAGCCCCCCGAAACACCAGAACCGGAGCCAACCCTGACTGGGGTACAAGTGGTACTAACCCCAGCGCCTGAAATCCGGTGCTGGGGTCGTCGAAGAACTGGTCAACGCGATAGCCAAAGGACTGAATCGCTGCATTGATCTCAGTCTGGTTGAACGCGGGATTATTGTAGGCGTAGACCCCTTCTCGCGCCAGAATTTCATAAACGGGATGCAGTAAATTCATGTCGCAATCCTGAATGGTTGGTGAGCGTGGAGATGAGAGCCTATCCGAAAACCCAAATTCTGGCAGGCGCGACGCTACAGCGTCGCGCCTGCCAGAATTTGGGTTTTCGGTTTTGGGATAGGTGCTAAGTTGGTTTAATCCGATCGAGGGCGACTAGCAGGCGCTGAATATCTGCATTTGGTTCCAGGAAGGAAAACAAATGGCGGAACCGAATTTTGCCGACTGTATCCACCAGAAACTGAGCTGGCAGTGGTGCCCCTAAAGCCTGCCCCACCTGATAGGCCCGAAACACGCGACAGGCCGAGTCGCTCAAAAGCGGCATTTTCAACCCCAGGTCTCGAATCACCTTCTCACACTGCTTTGACTCCAGACTACAGATCATCAGCACCTCTGCACCCCGCACCGTAAATTCCTCGTACCGCTCGTTCATCTCCTTGATGTGCGGGAAACACAGGGGACAGTACTGCTTCTCCGTGAAGATGCGCGTGAAGTAGAGCAGCACCGGACGGTTCTGGGCCGGGTTCGCATTGCCTGTGTAATCGGCCAGCTTTACACGCTGCTTCTGGCTCGCGTTGTATAGTTCAAACGCAGGTGCAGGCGTACCCATACTGAACTGATTCGTTGCAGGAATGGGCATCAGGTTGTTGAAGAACCGTTGATTCAGCAGGCCGCGAAAGTCTGTCGAGGTCAACATGAGAGGTATTTCCTTCGGGGGTACGTCAGGCGCTCGTCAAAGATTTCTTTTTATACCCTAGATTGAAACCCCGATCAAAGAAGGCGTGGCGCTTAAGCGCCACGCCTTCTTTGATCGGGGTTTCAATTAAACCGCAGCGAAGAAATCCTTCGACTTAACGGGGTCGGGCACCATCGTCTTCTCACCGGGCTTCCAGCCAGCGGGGCAGACTTCATCAGGGTGAGACTGCACATACTGGAAGGCTTGCAGGGTACGCAGCGTCTCATCGACGTTACGGCCTACCGCCAGGTTGTTGATGGTGGCGTGCTGGATAATGCCTTCTTTGTCGATGATGAACAGACCGCGCAGCGCAACACCTGCTTCGGGGTCGAGCACGTTGTAAGCGGAGCTGACTTCTTTCTTGATGTCAGACACCAGGGGGTAGTTCAGATCGCCCACACCGCCGCTCTTGCGATCGGTCTGGATCCAAGCCAGATGGGAGAACACGCTGTCTACAGACACACCCAGAACTTCGGTGTTCAGGGTTTTGAACTCTTCATAGCGATCGCTAAATGCCGTAATTTCGGTGGGGCAAACGAAGGTGAAGTCGAGGGGGTAGAAGAACAGGACGACGTACTTACCGCGATAGTCAGACAGCTTAATGGTCTTAAATTCTTGATCGACAACCGCTTCGGCGGTGAAATCAGGGGCAGCTTGACCGACCCGGAGGCACTCGGTGTGGTGCATGAATATCTCCTACTTCTTACGAACTGTAACGACTATATCATAGTCATAACGATTTTGAGTACCGCTTTTTGCTTCCGTCTTGTGGGAAGTGCGGCGCGGTACGCCACACTTCCCACAAAAAATAATACAGGTACAGATTTTCTTAATTGTTGTCCAGCCAGGGCAGGACGCGATCGCACACGAACAGGGTTCCCCCCGCCACACAGAGCGGAATCGCCAGCAGATTAATCAAAGGAATGCTAATCAGTCCCAGAGACACCAGGGCAAAACTGGCGCTGGCGGGGAGGCTGCGGACAATCACACCAAACTTTCTGCGGAAGGAGAGTCGCCGTCGCTCCAGAGGGGCGTCAAAAAAGTCGAAGCAAATGATGGTGGCGGTGAGGACGATCCAGCCGATGGTAGCGATTGTTGCAAAGCCGGGAATAAACCCGACAATCAGCAGCGGTAGGCCCACCGTTGCTGTAATGAACAGCTTTTTCAACTCGTACTGAAGCGCTCGACCAATATCTCTGGTCAGGCCCACCTCCACATAGGTGAGCTTGCCCGTACGAATCTTTTCCAGTTCCTCCGACAGCTTGCCGTACCAGGGTGCCCCCAGCAGCACGCCAAACTGAAGAAAAATGAATCCCGTGATTACCAGCAGCAGTACCGTGAATACCAGCCGCAGCAACCATAGCAGCACAGCTACCGCGTCACCGGGGACTTCATTCACCCAGTCAGGAATTTGCACCTGCCAGTTGGGAAAACGGGGCAACCAGGTGGGCCAGGTGAGATGCCACTGCGGCAGAGTGGGCAACCAGGTGGGCCAGGTGAGGTGCCACTGCGGCAGAGTCGTGACCCAATCGGGCAGAGTTGGATTCCATTGAGTGATATTCGGGATCCACTGTGGCAGAGTGTTCAGCAGGAAGTTGATGAGCTGAAATCCCAGGTACAGTAACCCCGCATAGACGGTAAAACCCACCAGTAGATTCAGCAGGATGGGAACAACTACAAACTGTCGCAGTTGGGGATAGTTGAGAAAGACCCAGAGCGCTTTCAGGGGATAAGTTACCCCTGCAAATAAACTAAGTGGCCCAGTGGTGATCGAACGAACCGTTTTGGGAGCAGAATCCTGAGACATAGGCAGGGGATAGGTTAGGTCGGTACGGGGCCAGCCTCAAAAATACTATCCCACCAGAGCACACGGTGGCAGGGTCCATTTTGGCCAATGGATTGATAGGCTTCTCCGTGGGTAGGAGCGATTCAGCTTTTGGGGGTTCGACTTTTTCCACGCCCACTTACTTACTGGACTTTTGGCTAAATTGCGCCTTTTTTTTCTGAAACGCTGACTCCATCAGCGTTTCAGAAAAAAAAGCGCTAAAATATGCCGCGAAACGCTCTCGCAGAGAGCGTTTCGCGGCATTGTAGAAAAAATGGTCAAAAGCCCAGATCCCTAGTAGTTTGCCAAGCAAACTTTGCCTGGTTGAAAAACTTTGCCTGGTTAGTGTGGCGCGCTTCGCGCGCCACACTAACCAGGCAAAGTTTCTTTGGTGGATTACTAGAGAACGTAGATATTATTGGGGGTGAGGAGGGGTTGCCCTGCGATCGTCGCAAATCGGGTTCCTGCCAGACTCCCAACTCCATCGCGGTTGTAAAACAAGCCGCCAGACCTCAGACTGTACACAATCTTGCCACTGCTGCTGCCGACCAGCGTGTCATTGGCGACAACCGCAAATTCTGCCCGATTGCTGAAGCCCCAACCCCTTCTGCTGACTAGCGCCGTAAAGCTTCGTTTTGATAGCACAATCACATCTTCTCTGAGCGAGAAATCTTGCAGGGTGTCAATGCCAAACGTTGCTGAACTGAAAGGCTTACCTGTGGCAAACACAAACTGATCGCTACCGGAACCACCCAGCAGCAGGTCATTTCCTGCGCCACTGGAGAGAACATCATTGCCACTCTCTCCATTCAGGGTATCTCTCCCGTTTCCCCCCTCCAGGGTGTCGTTTCCTACGCCTCCATCTAAACGGTCCAGTCCATCGCCGCCTACCAGCAAATCATTACCAACCTGACCCAGCAAACGATTGTTGAGAGAATTGCCAAAAATCTCGTTGTGCAGAGAATTGCCGTTTCCAGTAATTCCTCCGGGTGCCCCGTTGCCTGCGGGCAGAAGTTCCAGTCGCTCAACGTTAGGGGCGCGGGTGAGGGAAAAGCTGTACTGGGTACGGACGGTATCTTTTGTCCCCGATCGTGGATTTTCGACAATCACATCGCGGGGGTCAACGATGTAAGTATCGTCACCTAATCCCCCCTCCAGGCGATCGCTTCCGGCCTCCCCCACCAGGACATCTGCGCCTCCAAAACCCCGCAGCGTGTCGTCGCCCAACCCGCCCAGAAGAATGTTGGCTGCATCATTGCCGATGAGGATGTTGTTCAGGTCGTTACCTGCACCGTCAAGGGGCGTGGTTCCTGACAGAGTGAGGTTTTCAAAGTTGGTTGGTAGTCTGAGACTGACCGAGGTTATCACCCAATCGATTCCGCTGTCGGAACCTTCAATAATTGTGTCCTGGAGGCTATCGACCACATAGGTATCGTTGCCATTGCCGCCCAGCATCTGATCCGCACCGGGGCCACCGTCAAGACGATCGTTCCCATCCTGACCAATCAGCAAATCATTCTCTGGAGTTCCCAACAGGAGATCGTCTCCGGGTGTGCCAAACCGCTGTGCCATAGTGAATCAGGAAGGTAATTAATGAAACAAGTATGCCCAATCAGGGTTTACTGTTTAGCAATGCGATCGCCCTCGGAATTCACAGATTTTGGTGAAACAAAAGTGAAACAAATATAGCGGCTGTCAGAACCTGAACTTTTGACTAAATCGTGCCGATTTTTCCTGAACGGCTAACGGCGTCAGCTTTTCAGGAAAAATCGGCGCTAAACTTAGCAATGCCGCAAAACACTCTCCTGGAAAGCGTTTTGCGGCATTGTCAAAAATATAGTCAAAACTCCAGCAGATCAGTGGAAGGACATCACTAACATTTCTTAATTCCTTGATCCCTTCCGGGTTGCTTTCCTTATGATGAGCAACAAGGGTGGTGACCACTCGGCTGGAGAGGGAGGAGAACTCCACTCCGTCCCCCACCCATCCACCCTGTCTGTCCGTTTAGAATAGGAAATGTAGCCTGAAGTCTTTGTCTGCATTGCTTCTCAGGCACATCTGATTGAATCAAACACAAGACATTCACTGGAGAGGAAAAACGTCCTTAATGACAAATTACTCAAACATCCGGCCTACCGTACCCTTTGCAGAAACAACGGCTGCTCATGGAGCTGGCGGCAATGAAGCAGATGAGAGCTATCAGGTTGCGATGACCATCGCTGAGGCAGCCGACGACCGCAAAGCAGGGGACATCACCATTTTGAAGGTGAGTGACGTTTCTTATCTGGCAGACTATTTTGTTGTCGTGACGGGTTTTTCGAGCGTGCAGGTACGTGCGATCGCCCGCAGTGTTGAAGACAAAGTGGAGGAAGTGTGGCACCGTTTGCCCCGTCACGTCGAGGGTAAGGGCGAAGGTCGGTGGGTGTTGCTGGACTATGGTGATGTGATTGTCCACATTTTTCTACCCGATGAGCGCGAATTCTACAACCTGGAAGCCTTCTGGGGACACAGTAAACAAATCCCGTTTACACCATCTCAGGCTACTCCGATTGGACGACAATAATCTTTGATTTGATAGAGGCGGCGGTAAGTCGCCTCTATCTATCGTCATTTTGCGTGTTGGCTCTACTGACTTACCGTTTGAATCCCTGGCCAAGAGTTGGTATAAGGAATCTATATCCCTATGGTTTTCCACCGATTGCAATGAAGTCCTCTGTATCGGTCTGCCCGGTTCCCAGGGAGCAACAGCCTATCAACGAGTACCAGGAGCTAAGTGAGTCCTGGTTTTTTCGTTGGGCAACTTGTGACTTGGGCGGCTATCTGAAACCGATTTTGATTCTCTGGGGTCTGAGCTGGCTCATTTCTGGTCCTGTCGCTGCCGTTAGCTTTCCGGTATCGCGCCATCCGGTGCTGTTTGCGTTGAGTGGAGCCATTGGAGCCTGCGTTATCCCTCTACTGGCCCTGCTACGGCTCAGCCTGGGCTGGTTTTATGTGCGCGATCGCCTGCTGAATGAAACTATTTTCTACGAGGAATCGGGCTGGTACGACGGGCAGACCTGGACGAAACCAATTGAGGTGCTGACGCGCGATCGCCTGATCGTGACCCACCAGATTCAGCCTGTTCTACTACGACTGAAGCGAACATTTGCCGTGTTTGCAGGCTTACTGACTCTGGGGGCGATCATCTGGTATCTGCTGTAGGTGCTCAGAGTCTTGCATCAGAGACCGGAGTATGTCAGAGTCTTATAGCGTTCCAGGGCGAAAACCCGCACCGGGAGAGTCACCAAACTCAGCGGGGTGAGACACATCCAGCGTGGGTTTTAACCAAAAAATTAATAGCCACCATGACGAGGGGAAAACGCACACAGGCCGCAGAATTGGAAGTCCGTCTTCTGCGAGAGGGGATTATTGAATCGAGGCACCATGTTCAGGCAACGGTCGCAGACGACCGGGGGAGGGTTCTCTCCGTTGCGGGCAATGCAGAGACTGCCAGTTTTGTGCGATCTGCCCTCAAACCTTTTCAGGCGTTAGCTGTTGCGACTACTGGAACACTGGAGCGGTACAGTCTTACCGACCGAGATCTGGCGATTATGTGCAGTTCCCACCAGGGCACTGTCGAACAGGCGCGGCAAGCGTTTAACATTCTCTGGCGCTGCGACGTAGACCCCTCTGCTCTCCAGTGTCCGATCCCCGAAGGTAAGCATAGCCCCCTGGAACACAACTGCTCCGGAAAACACGCAGGTATGCTGGCGGTCTGTCAGCAACGCAATTTTCCCCTTAACTCCTACCTCCAGCGCAACCACCCGGTACAGCGGTTAATCCTGACGAAGATTGCCGAACTACTGCGTATGCCTGCTGAAGAATTTATCGGCGCTCACGATGACTGTGGCGCACCGACCTATTTTATGCAGCTCGGCCAGATGGCCACCCTCTATGCCCAGCTTGCGTCTGGCATCAGCCTGGATATGGAGCGAATTATCCGCGCCATGACCCACCACCCCACGATGATCGCCGGAGATGGGGCATTCGACACAGAGTTGATGCGGTTAACCTCTGGCGAACTGGTGAGTAAAGGTGGCGCTGAGGGGATTCAGTGCATCGCCAGGGTTGGTGAAGGGCTGGGTTTGGCGATTAAGGCGATGGACGGCGCAAAACGGGCTAAACACGCCGTAGCAATTCACCTACTGAAGCAACTGGGGTGGATTTCTCCAGCGATCGCCGAGACCCTGGCAGACCGATACACCAGCCTCAGTGATTTCAAACGATTGGATGTGATCGGAGAACTGGCCTTGCTCTAAGAGCCTATCCGAAAGCCCAAATTCTGGCAGGCGCAACGCTGTAGCGTTGCGCCTGCCAGAATTTGGGCTTTCGGTTTTCGGATAGGCCCTTAAGTAACTAGAACCGGCCACACGGATAAAAGCTCTTAATCTCGGCCCTAAGAGGGATGATCTAAAGAAGAAAGCGCTGTGAATCTTTGCGTACTGTTTTATTTCTGGACTTTTAACTAAATCACGCTGATTTCCCTGAAATGCTGAATCCATCGGTGTTTCAGAGGAATCAGCGCTAAAAAAAGAATTTGCCGTGAGACGCTCTCTAAGAGAGCGTCTCACGGCATGGTAGGAAGAATAGGAAGAAATAGTCAAAAGTCCAGTTATTTCAATCAATTCTCTATTTCTATGGGTAGATGTAATTCCAGTGCCTCACTCGATACTTTTTGCGTAGGTAAGTATTGCCCATTCATATTTATGTGAGGCGTGGAATTGTGAATATTTCAGGGTATAAATCTGCTCTTTATTTTTTGGGTACTGCTGCTCTGACCCTTGGTTTTACGGGAATGGCTGTTCGGGCGGAGACCTCCTCGACCGCTGACCTGGCCACTCAAACCGCAGTTGTCTCTACTGATACGATACGGTTCAACAAAGAGGCTGAAGCTGAGTTACAGACCATTGGCTCTGTGCAGCCCACCTCTGCAATGGCCCAACTGGTTCCACTTTCTGCGGAGCCAACCTATGCGACCGAGGCCAGTGTTCTGTCGCAGATCACGCTGCTTGAGGGGGCGATCGCCCAGGCTCCAAACACCACCGATGGCAATTCCATCCCCTCCGGATCTGCACCCGGCGTCAGTCAGACCACCCCTGATACAACAACCCCTGCAACCCCTGGAACCACTACCCCAGTTGCACCAGAACCTACGACACCGACAGTACCAGACAGCACTACTCCTTTTACACCTGACACTGCTCCTCCAACCACTCCTGATACGACGCCTGCTCCCGACACCACGCCACCGCCCACAGATCCTGTTGCTCCCAGTCTCGTCATCACACCGGGTCGTGCTACCCGCTCCGGTCCCAGCTACATCGGGATTGGGGGGAACATCGGCCTGGGCACAGGCGATACTGCTCTGGGCGAAGGGAGTTTTGCTATCTTCAGTAAAATTGGTCTCACCCGCAATCTCTCCGTTCGTCCTGCAGTGCTGTTTTCTGATAATGCCAGCATCTTGATTCCAGTGACCTTTGACTTTATTCCCCTAGTCACCCGTGCGACTGAGACTACCACCGAAGCGGTTGGTTTCCGTGCGTCTCCTTACATCGGTCCCGGCATCATCATTTCAACCGGAAACAACAGTACTGTAGACTTCCTGCTTACAGGGGGTGTCGATATCCCCGTGACCGAGCGCCTCTCGGTGACGGCCCAGATTAACGCCTCCTTCTTCGACAATGTGGCAGTTGGTTTGCTGCTAGGAGTTGGGTTTAACTTCTAACTGGACTTTTGACTAAATCGCGCCGATTTCCCCGCAATGCTGACTGTATCAGCATTGCGGGGAAATCGGCGCTAAAACTAGATATGCTGCGAAACGTCCTCTCAGAGGGTGTTCCGCAGCATTCAATGAAAATTAGCAAATTGCCTGCTCAATTTGCCTGACTACTGTCAGTGCGGAATAGCTCACGCCAGCGGTGCCTTCTCCCGGATGGGTGGAGTCTCCCACCAGCCACAAGTGATTGACGGGAGTACGGGTGGCAAAACCGAATGGGCCGAAAGTGACGACGCGTTGTCCGATGCCGCCGACGATGCCGCGATCGCGCCCCGTATAAGTTGCAAACGTGCGGGGAGTTGCGGCCTCCTGATGCACGATGGTCTCCGGGGTCAGGTAAAAGTGCTGTGAGAGACGGGCGATCGCCTCCTGGGTATACTGCTGCTTCAGCGCTGGGTAATCCTGGGTTTGCCACCAGATCTGGGGATCTGTGAAAGAAGATGCGATCAGGGTTGCCTTTCCTGCGGGCGCACGACCGTCACCGGGATGGCTGACTGACACGAATAGAGAATTATTTTCGCCGATAGGACCGTTGTAGTCGTAGAGAAATTGCAGGTGCGGCGGGCAATTTTCTGGGATTGCCGACTGGTCAACGCCGAGATACACCACAAACGCGCCAGAGGAAGGGGGCAGTTTCTCAATCCGATGGCGATAGCCCCTGGGGGTAGCTTCTCCCAATAGCTGCGTCAGGTTCTGCACAGTCACATTGGCGACAATCTGATCCGCAGCTTCCGTCCAGACTTCGCCCGTTTTTTGATTGCGAATGCTGACGGCGGTAGCCTTCCCACTCTCACTGTGAATCTGTTCAACCGTGTGGCGCATCAGCAGCTTGCCCCCATCTCGCTCCAGGGCGGCAACAAGGCGATCGCTCAGCGACTGCATGCTCCCCTGGAGGTGAAACAACCCCTGCGGTTCCTGGGACACACCGAGGGCTGTTGCAGCGTAGAGCAGCGCAGTTTCTTCTGCATTCACCTGTGAGTAAAGTTTTAATTGCAGATCTAAAAAAGCCCGCAGGCGGTCATCCTGCTCCAGTCCATACCAGCGCAGAACCTGACCCACGGTTGAGAAGGTGTGCGGTAGGGTCAATAGCGTGTCGGGACGCACCGCCTGGGTGAGCTGCACCAGGTCCCATAAATTGCGCGGGGGGAGTACCGGGTCACGGGCCTGAAACGCCCAGCTATAGCGGAATAATTCCGCCATCAATTGCCAGAATGGCTCACTGCCGGGAAACTGTCGCTGCCGCTCAGCTTTCCACTCCTCCGGGTTACGCCAGACGTTGATGGGTGTAGTCTCTCCGGGGAGATAGACGGCACAGGCGGGGTCACAGGGAGTTGCAGCGGGCGGATCGATGTCTAACTCTTGGAAAATCCGGTGATGAATGCCTCCCGGCTCCAGTCCCGCCACCTGGGTGGCCCCGACATCAAAGGTAAATCCACGCCGCTTGAAGGTCGAAGCACAGCCTCCGGGGACAATCGCCTGATCCAACACCCGCACTGAATGCCCTCGATGCGCCAGGAGTGCTGCCGCCGTCAGACCACCAATACCGGCACCGATGACAATGATGCGTTGCTGTGAGGAGCGATCGCCCATGAGAATTTTTAACATTACTTAATATATTCTAGGCGATCGCCTCCCAACACACGCTGTTTGCCATCAGCCTGATGAAGTTCAAGAAATTTCCCAGCTTTCACACCTACACCGCCAAGGGATCTGCTGTGGGAGCATCCCGCTTTTGCAAATTTCCAAACCCAGTTTTGCGAGTGGCGCGGGCTTCGCTCGCGCCACTCGCAAAAC
>CAZVXA010000090.1:0-24154 GCA_964630955.1 uncultured bacterium
GTGCGCGATGCGCTTTAATTGTTTCTTTAATTTAGTGGGGGCATCTTGCCCGCCCGATGTTCTGGACGGGCAAGATGCCCACTCTATAGTGAATGAATCCTTTAGCCCACCGATTCGCAGGAACTCAAACCGTCAGACATTTCTGCAATCAGTGCAGCCTCAACGCGGACGTACTCGGCGTGTATTTCTGTGCAGAGCGCTGTCACCTGATCAATGTCAAATGCAAGTGCTACTAATTCCAATGTCTGGCACAGTTGGCTTAACTGCATTGCCCCCAGGGCTGCACTGCACGACTTCAGACTGTGGGCCGCTCGTCGTAATTCGGTTGGATTGTGCTGTTCAATCGCAGACTGCATATTCTGACACAGCACGGGGGTCTCACTCAGATAGCACTCAATCAATTCTTGAATAATCTCACTAGCACCCTCTCCAATATCCGATCGCAACTCCTGGAGCACCGCAGCGTCAAGCGGCGGCACCTCAGCCTGAGGCTCCGTGTCAACAGGATTGGCAGGTGTATCCTCATCAGAACAGCGGATGAGTTGCGGAATCGGCTTGCATCGCTGCAATGCCCCTGACAATCCCTCCAGGTTAATGGGTTTGCTAATATAGTCATCCATTCCAGCACTGATACAGGTCTCGCGATCGCCCTGCATCACATTAGCAGTCATCGCAATCAGTCGGGGACGGCCCTCAGGTTGCCACTGCTGGCAGATCCGTCGAGCGGCTTCTAAACCATCCATTTCCGGCATCTGAACATCCAGTAGTACGACATCATACGGTTGGCGATTGATCGCTTCTAAAACCTCCACTCCATTACCCGCTACATCAGCACGATATCCGAGACGTTGTAAAAGCAAAAGGGCAAGCTTCTGATTCACTGGATGATCTTCGGCCAGCAGAATGCGCAGGGGGAATCGGTGCCCAGGGTGGGGGTTAACTCCTCTCTCTCTCGCCTGTAAAGCGTGATCCTCCTGGTCACTACTGATGATTCGGAGCAATAAGTTGTGCAACTGCAAGGACTTGATCGGTTTGTTGAGCAGTGCGACAAAGTGCGATCGCTGCTGAGCGGTCAGGTTGTCACTGTTGCCAATGGGGGTGAGCATGACCAGGGGAAGTGAGGCACCCGCAGGCAGGGTACGCATCGCTTCCGCCAGGGCCAGTCCGTCCATGCCTGATAGGTGCATATCGATAATTGCGGTATCAAATGTTTCTCTTTCAACCAGGCCAAGTGCTTCGGTAGCAGAGGTGGCAACCTGAGGACGCATCTGCCACGACTGAGTATAGCGCGTGAGAATGGTACGGTTCGTCAAATTGTTGTCTACGATCAGTACCTTCTTCTCCTTTAACAGGTCTGAAACTTTAGACTGGAAAGCCTCTCCTACGACCGGAGTCACAATTGTGAAGTAGAATGTAGAGCCTTCTCCTAATCGGCTTTCAACCCACATTCTACCGCCCATAACCTCACTGAGACGTTTGCTAATCACCAGACCCAATCCAGTGCCACCGTAATGCCGGGTGGTTGAGGCATCCACCTGGCTGAACACCTTGAATAATCGTTCTAGCTTATCCTCTGCAATTCCAATACCCGTGTCCTTGATAGCAAACTGAAGCTCATACAGGTCGTCATGGTGCCTGGGAGCCTGCCGATTGGCGCTGCCTGGAACTGGACAGGCGTGGACGGAGATGATGACTTCTCCGCGATGGGTAAATTTAATGGCGTTACTCAGAAGGTTGACGAGAATCTGCCTGAGGCGGGTTACGTCACCAATGATCGTCTCAGGTACCTGAATGTCTTTCAAATAGCCGATCTCCAGGCTCTTTTCAGCGGCCTTCGTAGCGAGCAAATCGAGCGCTTCTTCAATACAGGTTGAAAGATTGAAAGGGTGTTGTTCAAGCTCCAGTTTTCCTGATTCGATCTTTGAGAAGTCCAGGATATCGTTAATGATGCTGAGTAGAGCATCACCACTGGTGCGAATAATTTCAATATAGTCACGCTGTTGGGGAGTCAGTGACATGTCCAACAGCAGGCCAGTCATGCCAATCACTGCATTCATGGGAGTGCGGATTTCGTGGCTCATGGTTGCCAAAAAATTGCTTTTTGCCTGATTTGCCTGGTCCGCCACCAGCTTCGCCTGTTTCAGCTCCACGTTTTTCGCTGCCACTTTCTCCCGCTGTTGCCGCTCTCGCTCCAGCAGTTTTGCCTGCGACAGGGTAATGCCAACCTGATCAGCCAGTTGCTGTAACAGTTCGATGTCAGGGCGTTGCCATTTTCTAGGATATGCACACTGATGGGCAATCAATAGACCCCAGAGCCGGGGTTGGGGGATTGCCGTCTTCCGCGTCTGGATGATCGGTACCACCAAATTAGCCTGTACCTGAAATTGGGTCAATAATGCTTTGTGGCAGTCTGCCAGATCAGATTGTTGAACATTTTCAATGGTCTGGGTATGTCCCTCGTAATATTTCTGCCAGCCACCTGCTTTAAAGCAGGTGTCTTGAATGGTGATTCCAAGGATCGATCTCCATCCCGGCGCTACAGATTCGACCATTACTGTACCATCCCAATCCGGCTCAAACCGATAGATAATCACCCGATCAGCTTGAAGAAATTGCCGTACCTCAGTAACAGTCGTATTGAGAATTTCATCTAAATTGAGGGACTGGCGAATGTGCTGGGTCATCGTATTGAGCAGCTTGACCCGATAAGATTGATGGTGCAGGTTAGCTTCGACCTGCTTGCGCTCCGTGATGTCGCTTATCGTTCCGACAAAGCTGGTAATCGTCCCTTCACTATCTCGCTGTGGGCTGGCCTGACCGAGTACCCAGGCAACGGAACCATCCACCAGCAAAAATCTAAATTCCAGCGCAAATTCTTTCCCCAATTGGATGGTTTTGCTCCAATGAGCCAGTACCTTTTCCTGGTCTTCGGGATGCAGAACGCGAATCCACTCACCCTTCAAAGCCTGCTCAGGTTGGAGCTGAGTAATCTGGCACCAGCGATCATTGACATACGTATATTCTCCCTCTAGATTTGCCAGATAAATGCCGACGGGAGCAAAAGTTGACAGCGTTCGAAACCGATGCTCACTTTCCCTTAACGACGCTTCTGCCTGCTTCAAGTTTGCCAGCTTACGGCGTAGTTCCATTTGGGTGACGACCTGTCGTGAGATCGCCCGCAGCGCGGCCTGCTGCTCTAAATTCAGTTGTCGTGGCGTGTGATCAATTACACAGAGCGACCCCAGTGGGAAACCTTCTGGATTAACCAGGGGTGCTCCAGCATAGAAACGCAGGTTGGGTTCGCCTGTGACCAGGGGATTATCGATAAACCTCGGATCTTCCAGGGCGTCAGGAACAATCAGGAGATCTGGCCGCAAAATTGTGTGGGCGCAAAAGGCAATATCCCTGGAGGTTTCTGTTGCCGATAGCCCCACCTTCGATTTAAACCATTGACGGTTTTGGTCAACCAGACTGATCAGGGCAACGGGGGTACCACAGATAAAACTTGCCAGCGCGGTGAGATCATCAAAATCTTTCTCGGCTATCGTGTCGAGAATTTGGTAACTCAGTAAAGCCTGAATTCTCTCAGCTTCGTTCGTCGGTATCGCAGCTTGCATCGTTGAAAAGCCAAAGTTCTAAAATCCGCTGATTTGCAGCTATTGCTACCGCTCGACAGGGAGTTGTAAAACTGTACGGCAGATTCAAGTGATTACTGCTTCAATTTCGGGGGCACAGGAAGGAGTCTTGACTCTTGTCGAGTGTCTTACAGGTTCAGTCCGGCGGCACCTGGGGTTATCGTATCCTCAGGATAGGTGTTTGCGTATCTATAGTTCCCGCTTTATTCCGTTGCATATCGGATCAAAAACACAGATTTTCTCACAAGATTCGTAACAAAGGAGGTGTCCTAAGTACAGCGCTTTGCAAGCGCGTGTGGTACAAAGTTTTTGTTGAGAGCCGCGCGGAGCGCGGTTCTCAACAAAAACTTTGGTTCTAAGTAAGTGGGCGTGGAAAAAGTCGAAACCCAAAAAGCGATTCCGCCCGCTGCGCGGGCGGAATCGCTTTTTGGGTTTCAAGCTTAATTGCGCCTATCTACTTATCTCAGCGCAAAGCGCTGTAAGTATGGAAAAAGTCGCAACCCTAAAAGCTGTTCCGCCCTTCGACTTCGCTCAGAGCGGAACAGCTTTTGGGGTTGCAAGCTGAATCGCGCCTACCTTCTTATTTATGGAAAGTCAAACATTGCCGAATTAATAGCTGACAGAGAAAACTTTAATTACCCCTCCTCTAGCCACGAGTTGATCTTTTCTTCAACCAAATATGGCAATCTCAAATCAGGTATCTGGGTAAAGCTTTGACCAATTCATTTCCCCGCTTCAAATCCCCAAAACACCTCAATCAACTGCTGGTCTTACTGGCAGCAGGTTGCCTCACAACCATGACTGGAGGAATTGTCCCCCCAGTATTACCTGAAATACGGCAGCAGCTTAATCTTGCCCCTCAATGGGTTGGAACTCTGGTAGGAACCCACGCCATTACCGTTGCACTTTTCACACCTGTTCTGGGCATTCTTGCCGACCGCGTTGGCAAGTTAGAGGTGCTGGTCGCATCCCTCATTGGGTATGCGATCGCAGGTAGTGCAGGTGGATTTATGAACAGCCTGATGCCATTGCTGGTGTCACGCGCCTGTCTGGGGGCGGCCAGTGGTGGGGTTACTGCTGCTGCCATTGGCTTTCTGGGAAGTATGTACGTCGGAGAGGCCCGATCGCGCATTCTGGGTTTTGCCACCAGTGCCATGACAACGGCTGCGGTTATCGTTCCGCTGGTCGCAGGTTGGGTTGGATCGAGTAACTGGCGACACGCCTTTTATCTCTACGCCCTGGGCTTCCCTCTGGCAGTGGTTGCTGTGTTCGTGCTGCGCGGAAACCAGCAGCAGCAAGCTTCGTCAGGCGAGAAACCTCAAACCAAAGAGCTATGGAAGATCATTCGCCAGCCTGCTACCCTGAGCCTATATCTGACCTTAGCGATGGCAGCGGTGATGATGTATTCAGTCGTCATCTACGCCCCTCTCTTTTTAAAGGCAACCATCAACGCGACGCCTCAACTCAATGGAATTGTTTTGGGGGCACGTGCGGCGGGTGCGGCAGTTATCTCCGCAGTGGGTGCCAGTTGGCTGGCAAAACGATTGGGAGAACGGCAGGCGATCGCCCTGGGCTTCACGATCATGGCGGTCACGCTGATTACCCTGCCACTCCTACAGCAATTGCAGTGGATACTGCTAACAGCAATTTTGTTTGGTGCCGGGTTTGGCATCATTACTCCCAACGTGTACAACGCTCTGGCAGTCACCGCGCCAGCAGAATTGAGAGCCAGCGTTCTGGCCATTGGTACGGGCTTTAATTCATTAGGACAATTTTTATCACCCATTCTGTTAGGATCGATCTGGCAATCGGCAGGTTCCCCCGTTTTTTGGGTGGCCGGGGCGATCGCTTTTCTGACCGGAATCCTCAGTCTATTGCGACGAGAGTTGAGGTAAGGGGGATTATTCTAATTTTGCAAGCGTTGATTTTTTCTGAAAAGCTGACTGCGTCAGCTTTTAATAAAAAATCAACGCTTAACTTAAATATAGCGCGAACCGCCCCCTACTAGAGCGTTTCGCGGAATATTTTTTTTAGCCCGATTTCCCCTGAAACGCTGACTCTATCAGCGTTTCAGGAAAAACGGCGCGATTTAGTCAAAAGTCCAGTCCCTTAGTTGTCCTCTGGAAATCTGACCTCCTGTTGTACGGTCAATCCAGCTAACCACTGGCGGTTTTCAGTGATATGAGGAAATTTTAGCTGAGATTCGGGGACACCACCTTGCAGCAAGCTCTGGCGGAGCTGGGCAAAACTCCCCGGTGCCAGAATTCGCAGGCGAGGAACGGGCACCTGATCCATTCGTTTCTTAGCGTAGGAGACATGGATCTCCTTTAACGTGTCGTCAAACTGCTGCAAAAACTTGTGCGGGTCGTCCAGTGATTGATTGGCGGCCAGTTCGATATTGACCAGATAATGGGCCGGGTAATCGTTCTCCGACAGCGTAATGCAAAAGCTCTCCAGCGACACTTTGAACTTCTGCTGGAGGATGTTCATCACCTGGGCAGCGTGAAATTCCGTCGTTTTTTCAGAGGTGGAGGATAGTAGCCCACCCAACCGATACCGGAAGGCGATCAGGGGTGTCTGGTTGTAAAACCCCAGCACTTCGACGACATCACCAATGTCATAGCGATATAGCCCACTATAATTGGTCACCACAATACGGTAATAATTGCCCACCGTAACTTCCCAGGGCAGCAGGGTTTTGGGGTGTTCAACCTCCCACTGATCTTCCGGAATAAATTCAAAGAATCCTGCATCAATCCCCAGGATGACACCATCGTCATTGATGTCATGATAGGTTCCAAAAGTTGCTTCAGATGAGGCATAAATTCCTCCAAAGACGGGGGTGTCTCCAAAGTAGGTGGGAAATCGCTCAAAGTAAAAGTTTGACGTGCCGCCCCTGGCTGTAATGATCAGTGACAGGTTAGACCACGCCAGTTTTGGGGTAAGCCGCCCTTCGGTTTTCAGGATCTGGCGCAACTCTGTGGCGCGTCTGGGATCAGCCGAAAACAGCTTCTGAAGGTGTGCCCGCAAATTCGGATGAATGTCTAACCAGTCTGCGATCGCCCCAGTTTCTAAATCATGGATCAAATCTTCGGCATAGCACTCCAGATAATCACACAACCGCAACGCCAAAATCGGGAAGTTAGCTCCAATCACGCCAGTGTTGCGATTTCGCAGCGCAAACAACAGGCAAACGTAATGACGAGCAAGACTATCTGATATCTGCAACACCTCAAACGGATAGGCAAGAAGCTGACGATAGGAGCTACGGCTCATCCGTATATCGCCCACGCTGACAGGCCCGTAGGGAATGCCTGCGCTGGTGTGTCCAAACAGTTGTACTGAACTGGTGAGCAGCATTTTACCCACAGGCAGATGATGCCTGTGGGCAGCAGCAACCACAAAACCAATACTCGCGCTGTTCACACCCTGAAGAATTCGGCGCGATCGCCGCGTAACAGGGATCAGCTTTTGCTTGCCCGTTGAACCACTGGTGAGATTGAGATAAATCACGGGATCAACCGTTAGAACATTAGGCTCACCTTGAGCAATTCGTTCGACATAAGGCTCATAAACGCTATACGGCGTGACGGGGATGCGATCGCGGAATTGCTCAATCGTGCTGATCTCCGCCAGTTTATAATCATTCCCGAAAGCGGTGTTTTCATGCAATCGCAGTAGCGTTTTCAGAAACGTCTCCTGGACTGCCTGAATCTGCTGCGTTTTTCGAACATACGATGCTTTTGACCGTCCAGTAATAGCTGTCAATAGCAACGTTATTAAAGTTTCCATCCCATCAACCCCTCACACCCTTTGGAATCTCCCACCACATCGGAACCCATCATCAGCCTTGATGCACGGGTACTACCTTGACATACAATACTATGATCATCTTCCGAAGATACAAAAACTGGAGCTACCTGAGGACATAATCTTCTGACATCCTCCCCCCGGCTTCTATTACCTCGGCAATATTTTAGAATCTTTACAGCGCTTTGCGCTGAACTAAAACCAAACTCTGTGTTGAGAACCGCGCTCCGCGCGGTTCTCAACACAAAGTCTGTACCAGATGCACTTGCAAAGTGCTGTAGTTCGGACAGTTTTTTGAAAACCCTTAATTTTGCGTGCGCGTCGCGCGCGCAAAATTAAGGGTTTTCAAAAAACTGTCCAGAGTATTGAATTAACAAGATTTCAAAAATAGTATAGCAATCCTAAATCGGTTGTGAGAAGGGAGTGTGGGGGCGGTGCCCCCACACTCCCTGCCCCCCAGAACCCCCTTGTGGGGCAGGGGGGTGTTTGGGGGATTTAAGGGGGCGCAAAACGCCTAAACGAAGTCAGTTCCGACTTGTGTGTACACGGTAGGCCCCCTCACGGGGGGATCACCCCTGCACCCCTCTCACAAATCAAATAGGATTGCTATAGAAGACATCCTTTGTGCCAGAGTGGAAAGCTGAACATGATGTAGAGCAGAGCGTACATCAGGGAACCAGATTACCAACTGTCAGAGAAGCCATATTCTATAACTTCTGCAACAACTTACTCAGTTCTTTTTCTGACTGATCACTTCTCAGAGCTACTGCCAAGTTCCAAACAATGTGAGGAGCGGCCAAAATGCTACCAAAATGGACTCGCCACTTACTCCAGGATTTCAATGCTCGCGATGCGGGATAAACATGCCACCAGCGATTCACCGAACACACTATTCCGTTCCCCAATGCTGTTACTTCGTGCCACCAGCCTGCCGGAATAAACAGAATCTCTCCTTGATTGAGAATGACCTCATAGCGGTGTTCTAGAGCTTGTTTAAATTTTGGAAAAGAGGCTAGATCAGGGCGATCGGGATACACCTGGCTATACACAGCTCGTCGTTTTAAGCCATACCACAAATGATTCCAGACTGAGAAAGGATAGAGGTTATACATCTGCGAAGGCGGGAAGAGAACGATTCGCTTAGAGCCATGCATTTGCATTAACGTACCGTCCATCGGATCGTAGTGCAGGCAAGAAGTATGCCCTACTGGCCCCACCCAAAGGCTGATAGGAATAGCAGGAAATTTTAATCCGAGTTGTGCTTCTGCTTGGACAACAATCGGAGCATTTGTGAGAGGAGTGTTGGTCAAGGCACATCGAGCCAAATAAATGTCATTTGCCAACGCTTCTCCATTTCGCAACAATTCAGCATATTGCGTAAAGGGCAAAGTAGTTGCTTCTACACCACTTCCTGTACTTTTCCATTGGCGCTTGTCTTGTGTATATCGTTCTTGACCATACTGCCGAACTGGAAATTCTGTGTCTTTTAATTCTTGGCAAAGATACTCCAGATCCCAATTTACTGCGGGCAGTAAGCCGCTGATCACAACAGGAATACCTTTTCTATGGTATTCTTCAAAAAACAGCTTTTGCGTTAGAGATTTTGCATCAATTCGATCGATTTCCAAAGATTTGCTTGATGAGATTTGAATGGGTTCTACGTCTGCTCTGATTTGCATAAAGAGTAAAAGTGTTTCTGCCTATGACATCAACCTTATCGAGAAAAAGCATTCTCAGGTAAGAGGACTATCAAGAAAATATGACAAAAAAATGACACTCCAGGGAACCTCGAAAATTTGAATTTTGACCCGATAGAGTCTCGAATGAGACAGAGGTGCCGCTCTTCATCCTTGTTGCCTCTCCGACCATGATCTCACGTCTGTCTCAACTTAAGATCCTGCTTAAGCAATTTTGCGAGATCCCAAGTACTGGAGTTTTGACTATTTCCCCTGCAATGCCGCGAAACGCTCTCTACGAGAGCGTTTCGCGGCAAACTTAATTTTAGCGCCGATTTGGTCAAGCATCCATTAGATAATGAAGGGAAAGCAACCCTTCTTCAGTTTCTCATCATGTCCGATCTGTCATCCTGGGGTACATCCCTGACCACCACTGCTCAACGGCTTCTCTTGCTTGGCTCCGGCGAACTGGGCAAAGAAGTTGCAATTGAAGCCATGCGTCTGGGGTTAGAAGTCATTGCGGTCGATGCCTATGAAAATGCGCCTGCAATGCAGGTTGCCCATCGAGCACATGTAATTAATATGCTGGATGGAGCACAGGTGCGGCAGATTGTAGAGCAGGAAAAACCAGGACTGATTGTGCCGGAAGTCGAGGCGATCGCCACCGATACCCTGATTAAGTTGGAACAGGAAGGATGGCGAGTCATTCCCACTGCTAAGGCGACTCAACTCACCATGAATCGAGAGGGGATTCGGCGTCTGGCCGCTGAGGAGTTAGGGCTGAAAACCTCACCCTATCGCTTTGCTGAGACGGAAGCGGAATACCAGCAGGCGATCGCAGAACTGGGATTACCCTGTGTGGTTAAACCCGTTATGAGTTCCTCTGGAAAAGGTCAGAGTACCATCCGGACTGAGGCAGACGTACAATCGGCCTGGGAGTATGCCCAGGCAGGAGGACGCACCAAAGGTGGGCGAGTCATTGTCGAAGGATTTATTCCTTTTGACACGGAGATTACCTTACTGACGGTTCGTTCGGCTGCGGGGACTGACTTTTGCCCACCCATTGGTCATATTCAAGTGAGTGGCGACTACCGAGAATCCTGGCAGCCCTGCGCCCTCAACCCCCGGACATTAGAGCGGTGTCAGGAGATTGCGGAGAAGATTACGACCGCCCTGGGGGGATGGGGCATCTTTGGGGTTGAACTGTTTATTCAAGGAGCAAGCGAAACAACGCAGACCGTCTACTTCAGTGAAGTGAGTCCGCGTCCCCACGATACAGGCATGGTGACACTGATTAGTCAAAATATGTCTGAGTTTGAGTTACATGTGCGGGCGATCACCGGGCTTCCCATTGGCGAGATTACCCTGATCCAACCAGGGGCATCGGCTGTGATTCTAGCCAATGCAGCAGGTGACAATCCCCGATTTACCGGAATCAACGAAGCGTTGCAGGTACCGACGAGTAAAGTCCGTCTATTCGGTAAGCCTCGCGCCTATCGGAATCGTCGGATGGGGGTGGCTCTGGCTCTGGGTGATACTGTGGAGCAGGCCAGAGCGCGAGCGCAGGCAAGTGCGGCGGCTGTCACAGTTTGGGTGGATGGAGCAGATTCACAAGTCCAGTACTGAGAGACTATCCGAGAACCCCAATTCTGGAGGGCGGATGCTATAGCATCGCGCCCTCCAGAATTGGGGTTCTCGGTTTTCGGATAGGCACTTACAGCACTTTGCAAGCGCGTGAGGTACCAGGGTTTTGTCGAGAGCCGCTGTTACATCAGTTTGCAAATATCAGCACCCATAGGGTTTTCTTATAATTCCTATGTAAATTGTTACGTTATTGGTCAGTTTATTTTTTTTTTAATGATTTGAGCTATTAAAAGTTAGTGCTCAAAGTAAAAGGGTTTAGGAGCGATGGTTTCTCCCTCATCTGCCTCAGTTCGGTCTGAATTAGCCATCTTGCTTGCTCCTGTCCCCCTGAAGGTAGGGTCATCAGACAATATCCTGGAGACAATTGTTCAGATGGTCTCGCACCGATCTGCCTCCAATAGCGTATCGTCCGGGTCTGCGTCCTTACAGCAACATCAAAGTGACTGTGTACTGGTATGTGAAGAGGAACAATTAATTGGCGTTGTGACAGAGCGGGATGTATTGCGACTCAGTCGTTCAGGCCAAAATTTGCGGGAAATGGCGATCGCTCAATTGATCACGACACCCGTGCCAACGCTAGACACGGTTGCTTTTGTGGACGCATTAGTCCCTCTTACGGTGTTAGAGCAGCACCATGTCACCCATTTACCACTTGTGAATCATCAGGGATCTGTGGTCGGGATGTTGACCCCAAACAGCCTGCTTGTAGCATTAAATACAATCGATCTGCTACAGGATTTTGCAGTAGCCGATGTAATGTTAAAAACTGTTTTGCAGGCTTCACCGACAACAACCCTGCTTGAACTGGCCCAACTCATGTCAGCCCATGACACAAGCTATGTGTTGATTGGGGATGAACGTCATCAGACATCTGGGATGTCTACTCTTGAAGCATCGTGGCTGAATACAGGCTCCCATTCTCTGATTCCCTCTGGCATTGTGACTCAAAAAGATATTCTTCAAGCTTTAGCAATAGAACTGGATCTCAGTACAGTCCAGGCTCACACGCGAATTAGAAATATCGTGTCTGTTGGTCCGCAAACCTCCCTCGCTGCAGCGCAGCAATTAATGCTCGCAGAGTCCATCGACCCATTGGTTGTCGCTACTGATGACGGAAGGATCGTGGGACTGGTCACTCCGTCTATTCTTCTGGATATCCTTCATCCGGCGACGTTTTATCGTCTGGCAAGGCAGACTGTGCAGCAGCATCCCCGTATGCTTGAGGAACAAGTTGCTTACAATCAGTTGCTCACGCAGATGAGTTCCTGGATTCATGCTTCCCTGAGTGTGCAGGAGATTCTCGATGCAGCGGTGAATGGAGTGCGATCGCTGCTCCAGTGCGATCGCACACTCGTGCATCAGTTTCAGCCCGATTGGAGCGGCTTGATTGTGGCGGAATCGGTTGGGGAGGGATGGCCCCGGGCATGCGGCAATCGGCTTGAGAACGTCTGTTTTACAGGGCAAACTGCGCTGCTCTATCGAGAAGGACGGATGATTGCCGTCGATAATGTTGATGCAGCCAGCTATTCCGATTGCTATCTCCAGCTACTGAAACAATATGAAGTCAGGGCAAAACTGGTGGTACCGATCCTGGTGTCAGGACAACTCTGGGGTTTATTGATCGGGCACCAGTGCAGCCATTATCGTTCCTGGAAAGCAGTAGATTTGCAGCGGTTGAATGAGATTGGCATACAGTTAGCAATCGCGATTCAACAGGCCACGACCCGTCAGCAATTACAGACAGAGTTGCAGGCTCACCAGCAATCTGAGATTGAGCTACGGCAACAGCGAGAATTCTTACGAACAATTATCGACACAACCTCTAACAAACAGAAAGAGGATGCAACGGTTTTACATCAATATGAGCGGGTCGTCTCTGCTACCACCGATGGGGTCGCCTTGCTCAACCGCCACTACGTCTACCAGCTTGTCAATCATATCTATCTGGAATGGCATCAGAAGACCCGAGAGGAGATTGTTGGCCATTCGGTCGCAGAGCTTTTGAGCGAAACCGTGTTTCAGACGCTGGTCAAACCTCGATTGGATAGTTGTCTGGCAGGAGAAATACAGCAATATGAAGCCTGGTTTGACTACAAAAACGGTGGGCAGCGGTTTGTTAGAATCACCTATTCTCCCTATTTTGAGTTTGATGGCGCGATCAACGGTGTAGTCGTGACAACTCACGATCTCACATCCATCAAAGTAGCAGAAACACGACTTGAGCTACAAAATACTACCCTGGAACAGATTGCTAAAGCAGAACCGTTGCCAGACATTCTGGACACCTTGCTGCGGAGGATGGAAGCAGAATTGCCCGATTCCCTCTGCTCAGTGATGCTATGCGATTCTAAGGGCAAATTACGCTGCGAATCTGCTCCCAGCTTACCGCTGGATTACTTGCAGGCGATTGATGAAATTCCCATCGGGGAAGGTATCGGTTCCTGTGGAACAGCCGCCTATCGCCAGGAAGCCGTGTTTGTCTCAGATATTGAAACCGATCCCCTCTGGAGTAACTATCGCAGTCTGGCACTTGAACATCACCTGCGAGCCTGCTGGTCGGTTCCATTTTTTGGTGGCGATGGTCGTCTTTTAGGGGTTTTTTGCATTTATTTTCGTCAGATTCGCAGCCCTCATCCTCAAGACCTGGAAAGTGTGAACCAGGCTGCAAATCTGGCAGGAATTGCGATTGACAGAGAGAAAGTACGCTGTGCCCTGGAACAGTTGAACCGGGATCTGGAACAGCTCGTGGAGGAACGCACCCTGGCGTTGAATGAGAGCGAGAATCGCTGTGAGTTTGCGCTTCAGGGGACGAATGATGGCATCTGGGACTGGGATATCACGACCAACCAGGTGTTCTACTCCAATCGTTGGAAGGCGATGCGAGGCTTTACAGAAGAAGAGGGGGGCAAGCGTATTGAAGAGCGAACCGAAGCGATTCACCCGGACGATTATGAGCGAGTGATGTCACTTTTGGATGCCCATTTGGTCGGACAGTCCGAGTTCTTTGAAGCCGAATATCGGGTGCGCTGCAAAGATGGGTCTTATCTATGGGTGCTGGATCGGGGCAAAGCATTGCGCGATACATCAGGGCGATTGGTTCGCATGATTGGTTCTGAGACTGACATCACTCAGCGCAAACTCACTGAAGCAGCGCTTCAGAAAAGTGAACAGCGCTACTATGCCGTGATGGATGGAGCCAGTGATGCAATTTTGCTGGCAGATGCCCACGGCAATTTAATTGAAGTAAACAGAAAGGCAGAGGAACTCCTCGGCTATACTCGCGATGAGTTAGTCAACCTGAACATCAATCAGATTCATCCAACCGAGGCTTTACAAGCGGTTCATCAGCACTTCAGTAGGATTATCTTGCATAACCAGGGGGATTCATTCGAAACACTGGTTCTGTGTAAGGATGGAACGACGATTCCAGTCGAAATTACAGGTAGCCGGATTGATTTGAATGGTGAACTCATTGCTCAGGGCATTTTCAGGGATATTCGCGATCGCAAGGCAACTGAACTGGCATTGCAGCAGAGTGAATCCCGTTATCGCGCCATTGTTCAGGATCAGACGGAACTGATTGCCCGGTTCCTGGCAGATACGACTCTGCTGTTCGTCAATGACGCCTACTGCCGCTACTTTGGCCTTGAGCAGGAAGCCGCCATCGGCAGGAGCTATATTCTGACCATTTATCAAGATGATCGAGAACAGGTTGCACAAACCCTGCAATCCATGAGTATTGATAACCCCACTGTTGTCATGGAAAGCCGGGTTGTTGTAGACAGCACAATTCGCTGGATGCAGTGGGTCAACCGAATGCTGTTTGATGACCGTGGGAATTTTACAGAATTCCAATCTGTCGGACGTGACATTACTCAACTGAAACGGACTGAGGATGATTTGAGGCAAAGTGAAGAACGATTTCGCAATGCGTTTAACAACACTGCCGTTGGCATGAGTCTGATTGCACCAGACGGCAGGTTCTTAGAGGTCAACACTGTGCTCTGCAATTGTCTGAAGTTCAGCGCAGCCGAAATGTTGACGTTGACCTATCAGGACATTTCTCATCCAGATGAGATGGCAATCGATATTGCATTAGCGGAACGAACGCTGGCAAGAGAAGTCGATAGCTATCACCTGGAAAAGCGGTTGTTCACGAAACATAGAGAAGTGGTTTGGGGTTTGTTGAGTGTATCTCTGGTCAGGGATCGTGACGGGCAGCCGCTCTATTTTGTATCCCAAATGCAGGATATTAGCGATCGCAAACTGGCAGAAGCGCAACTGCAGGATGTCTCGAAACGCCTGGAGATGGCTCTGGAAGCGGCTGCAATCGGTATCTGGGAATGGGATGTCGTCACCAACCACCTCTACTGGGACGATCGCATGCTCAGTATCTATGGGGTCAGTCGTGAAGAATTTACCGGACACTATGAGGACTGGCAACAGCGGGTTCACCCCGATGATCTGGCAGGCCAGGACCAGAATGAGCAACAGGCACTGAATGGAGAACGCAATGGAGATGCCGAATTCCGGATTGTGCGACCGGATGGGACGGTTCGGATCATTAGTTCTGCGTCCCAGATCCAGCGCAATCAACAAGGCAGACCGATACGAGTGATTGGTTTGAACATCGATATTACGGATCGCCATCAGGCCGCAATCGAGAACCAGAGCTTAAAAGAAAGGCTACAGTTTGTTCTATCTTCAAGTCCAGCAGTGCTGTTTACCTGTAGAGCCGGTACCGATTATGGGGCTACTTTTATCAGCGATAATATCCTCAGAGTGACAGGCTACACTCCAGAAGAGTTTTTATCAGAATCTAGCTTCTGGTCAGACCATCTTCATCCTGAAGATGCCCCTCGCGTGTTTGCGGCGCTGCCTCAACTGTTTGAGCAAGAACATCATGTTCATGAATATCGCTTTCGACACCAAGATGGGCATTACCTCTGGATTCGAGCTGAACTTCGATTAGTCCGGGGTGAGCAGGGTATTCCCGTTGAGGTGGTAGGATACTTTGTTGATATTGGCGATCGCAAACGGGCTGAAGCAGCGTTACGTCAGAGTGAAGAGCGGCTTCGGTTGGCGGTAGACGCTGCTCAGATGGCCACCTGGGACGTAGATTTGACTACCGGAAAGGCGATCTGGACAGAACTGCACTTCACGATGTTGGGCTATGAACCCACTCCCACAGGGGAAGCCAGCGAAGAGATGTGGATCGATCGGATTCATCCCAATGACCTCGATCGCGTTATCCAGGAATGGCAACAGTCAAGGCAGGCACATCGGTTCTATCAAATTGAATACCGGGTGATCCGTGCAGACACTGGTGAAGTGGTCTGGTTGGCAGCCTTCGGCAACTTTTCCTATAACTACCATGACCGGGCTGTTCGTTCGGTTGGTGTTCTGTTCGACATCACCCATCGCAAGCAGGCGGAGCAGGAAAATCAGCAATTGAAGGAACGGCTGCAATTTGTTCTGTCTGCCAGTCCCGTTGTTATCTTTACCTGCAAACCGGAGGGTGACTTCGGGGCCACCTTTATCAGCAGCAATATTACTGTCCTTACGGGATACACACCAGAGGAGTTTTTGGGAGAGTCTCAGTTCTGGGCGACCCACATTCATCCTGAAGATGCCAACCAGGTGTTTGCCAATCTGCCTCAACTGTTTGAGCGAAGGCACCATGTGCATGAGTATCGATTCCGACACAAAGCGGGACATTACTTGTGGATTCGGAGTGAGCTGCGCCTGGTGTATGGCGCAGAGGGCACCCCAATCGAAATTGCGGGGGACTTTGCTGATATTAGCGATCGCAAACGGCTGGAGCAGGTGCAGCAGCGGCTGATTACAATCCTGGAGGCTTCAACCGATTACATTGGCATCTTTGATGTCTCGTCCAGCAGGGTAATTTGGACGAACGCAGCCACCAAACAGCTCCGCGGGATGGCTAATGATGCAGATGTTTCACAGACGAGTCCAGCAGACTATTATCCACAATGGGTAATGGAGATTCTGGAGCAGAGGGGTGTACCTGCAGCGATTGCTGCAGGAAGCTGGCTGGGTGAAACTGCCTTGATTGATGCTGAGGGGCAGGAAGTTCCAGTGTCCCAACTGCTACTCGCTCATAAATTTCAGGGTGAGGTCGCATTCTTCTCTACGATCATGCGCGATATGCGAGTTCACAAGGAATATGAAAATTTACTGGAGCGAACAAATGCAGAACTCCGTCGTGCCACCCGTATGAAAGATGAATTCTTCACTAATATGAGCCATGAATTAAGGACACCCCTCACTGCTATCCTGGGAATGTCAGATGTCCTCATGGAAGAAGTTTTCGGTGATCTAAGCGCCAGACAGCGCCAATATGTTGAAGTCATTCATAGTAGTGGAGAACATTTACTAAAACTGATTAATGATATTCTTGATATTTCAAAAATTTCAGCAGGAAAATTTGAATTATATATTACTACCGAATCAATTGTTGAGCTTTGTCAATCCAGTCTCGAATTTGTTAAACAACAGGCGCAGCAGAAAAATATTCAGCTCAGTATGACGTTGCCCCCAAATCTGGAAACAATTGACGTGGATCAGCGCCGAACGCGTCAGGTACTGATCAATTTGCTGAGTAACGCTGTTAAATTTACTCCGAATGGTGGGCAGATCACCCTGGAAGTTCGAATTCAGGAAAGAGACGCTAGAATGCTTGACTTCGCCCTTGAAGCAACCACCAGTCATTGTTCTGACATCCAGGAGCGGCAGAAAATCCCTGATTCTGCTTACTGGATCTTGATGTCAGTGATAGACACGGGTATTGGTATTTCATCTGATGCACAAACCAGGCTATTCAAGCCATTTGAGCAAATTGATAGTAGCCTGAATCGTCAATATGAAGGAACCGGGTTAGGGCTGGCGTTGGTCAAGCAGATTATTGAATTACACGGTGGTTTTGTAACCCTTCAAAGCGAACTTGGTCAGGGAAGCTGCTTTACAATTGGCTTGCCCTATCGTATGCGTGGGGGAGAGGATCCATCCTCATTGCAGACTCAAACAGCGACTCCTACTTCAATCTCTGCTGCGGATGCTGCTGAATCTTTAACGTATCGTCAACCGCTCATTTTGCTCGCTGAAGATAACCAGGCTAATATTGACACTATTTCTGATTACCTGGAGGCAAAAGGCTATCAGTTGATTCTAGCCCGTGATGGACGGGAAGCAATCAATCTCGCACAAGTTCATCGCCCTGATCTGATCTTGATGGATATCCAGATGCCAGGAATGGATGGGCTAGAAGCAATTCAAGCGATTCGTCGGGAACCCCAAATTGCCAGAACTCCTATCGTTGCACTAACAGCTCTGGCTATGGCTGGTGATCGAGAACGCTGTTTGGAAGCTGGAGCCGATGATTATCTTGCTAAACCCGTTAAACTCAAGCAACTGGTCATCACAATTCAGCAGTTTTTAGCGATTCATCAGCCGGAATCAGGTTAACCAGTAGGGCAAAGGCTAAGCACCTATCCGAAAACCCAAATTCTGGCAGGCGCGACGCTGTCGCGTCGCGCCTGCCAGAATTTGGGTTTTCATTATTCAATCTACTCGATGGCGAAAGTCCTGTGAAGCAGGAAACTCTGACTGCGAAGTCGGAGAGCTTCCCGCTAGACCGCTTTGCGGTTAGCGGCGAGAGTCGTCACCTCTTCAACCCCCTGCTCGTGAGTTAGAAGTTTTGAAGCTAGTCGCTGAGGAATACAGTAACCAGGTTAGGTGGGGGGTGGGGGGGGAGTGCCCACACACCTCACGCGCACGAGAAGTGCAATATTACTCCGGCAATTAAATAGAATGCTGTGTGTGGGCGCGCTTCGTGCGCCCACACACAGCATTCTATTTAATTTTTGTATTCTAAAATGTTGCCGAGGTAATGGCTTGCTTGAGCGATCTCACTGTATTCCTCTCAACTGAAAGACTCACTGTTGACGGTTTAAACCATAACCCGTCCAAAGCGACCAACTGATGCTCACATCCTCAGCGTGTTTGAGACCACACACGAAGCAGCAGGTATGCGCCCCCGACAGGATAAGTAATTTAGCGTAAGTTTAGCGTAAGTTACCTCTTGTGATGATTACAGCCTGCCGGATACAGCCCTTTTCGTCCTGGTAAGGTCCGGGGTGCAAGGGCACACACTCCTTGAGGGGTCAGGGGGTGTGCCCCACGTGGGGGCACACCACACACACACCCTTACCTCACCAACATGAAAACCGCTGTATGGCTCTAGAAGAGCAGTTAGCTATGGAGATTGAGATCCCCTTAGCCAACCTGCGATCGCCGTATCAAGCGAGAATAAACCACCACCATTCACCAGGAAGAAACCAAACCACATGGCGTAGAGAGAAGCGGTTTCCAAAGGTGGAATATGCCAGCCATCTTTTTTGAGATGAAACAGGATAGCGACGGACATGGTAAATAGCAAAATCAAGGCATTCAGCCGAGTGAACAATCCCAGTATCAGCAGAATAGAACTGACAATTTCAGCATAAGCAGCACAATAAGTAAAAAACACCGGGTAAGGAAAGCCAATAAAACTGACAACCCCATCAGCAAAACCCTGAACATCTGCCAGTTTGCTAAATCCGTTATGGATCATCAGTAAGCCCACTGCCGCCCTGAAAATTGTCCAAACGATCTGAGCAACGCGGTTCTCGGTTGCTGTAGATTCTAGAACGGCATTCAGTAAGGTTGGTCTTGTTTGAGATACAGTCATCGCGCAGAATCATCCAGTAAAGTCCAGTTCATTTTCGCCGATCCACAGCGCCTTGCACCGAGAGATAACCAAATTTTTTGTTGAGAGCTGCTCAGAGCGCAGTTCCCAACAAAAAATTTTGTACCTCACGCATTTAAAGCTGACATCCTGTCTCCCAATAGTCTGGACAGCATCAGCGTTGCAGAAATATCGGCGCGATTTAGTCAACAGTCCAACTTAAACTTACATAACGTTTTCTCTGGAGCAATGGCATTAACGAGAAAATGAAAAGAAAAAACACATTCATACGATTCCATGAAAGTCCTTCTAGTAGAGGATAATCAAGCAACGGCATCTGCCCTGAGTGAAGCACTGACCCTCAATCACTACAGTGTGGATAATGTCGGGGATGGAGAAATGGCGCTTAAACTGGCTGAAGCGTTCAGCTATGACCTGATTCTACTGGACATCATCATTCCTAAGATCGACGGGCTGCATGTGTGTCAGCACCTGCGCTCGGAGGGATGCCAGGTGCCCATTCTGTTGCTGACAGCAAAAGACAGTAGTGGCGATCGCGTTCTGGGCTTAGATGCGGGTGCCGATGACTATCTAGTCAAACCCTTTGACTTTGCAGAACTGCTGGCACGAATGCGGGCGCTACTGCGGCGGGGCAGTGCCACCCTACCGCCGACCCTGACCTGGGAAAAGCTGCATTTCAACCCCAGTACAAACAAATTTATCTACGCAGACCAGTTTCTCCATCTCACGCCCAAAGAATACGGATTGCTGGAGCTGTTTGTCTCCAATCCTACCCGGATCTTCAGCCGGAGTGCCATTATTGACCATCTGTGGACCTCTGACACGTTTCCCGGAGAAGAAGCAGTCAATACCCACATGAAAACATTGAGGCAGAAGCTGAAAGCTGCCGGGGCCAGTAGTGATTTCATTGAAACGGTCTATGGCATGGGTTATCGGCTCAGACCACTGTCAGAACAATCCCCACCCCCTGCAACTCCAGAGTCTGCCAGACCTGGGGAGTGGAGGCAGGAGCCGATTGAGGGAAAGTTGACCCAGGCGCTCGAACAGCTCAAAGGCCAGTTTGAAGCCTATTTCAATGAGCAGATTGCGGTGCTGGAACAGGTGGCGATCGCCCTTACCCGGAACACCCTAACTCCAGAATTACAGCAACAGGGAAAGCTGGAAGCCCACAAGCTGGCAGGTTCTCTGGGAATTTATGGTTTCGAAGAAAGCTCGCTTCTAGCTCGTCAACTGGAGGCATTATTGGCCTCTGAAGAGACATTAGAAACACAACATTTGGGACAGTTTAACGAATGGTTGAGCCAGCTAAAAAAAGAAACCCAGACACAAACCGTTGATCAAGCTGCCACCGTCTCAAGTGGGATCTTGTTACAAAAGAAACAACAGCTCTCTATTTCAGATCCATCGTCCTCCAATTCTCGCAGTCTTCTGGCGATTGATAACGATGATACCCTGACAGAATTACTTAAGCTGGAGGGTAAGAAGCGGGGTTTACAGGTGGAGGCACTTGATACCCTTGCCGCTGCAAGGGCCAGGTTGTTGGCGTCTAAAGCGGATTCTGCCCTTTGCGATCGCCCTGCCCTGATTCTGCTCAGCCTCACCTTTTCTGACGCCAAAAAAGATGAGCTGAATTTGTTGAAGGAACTGGCCCAACAGTGGCCTGAAATTCCTGTTGTAGTATTGACCCGATCCGGAGAAATTGAAACTCGTGTGAAAGTGGCACAATTGGGTATCCGTGCCTTCCTGCAAAAACCGATGCTGCCCGATACTATCTTCTCCGTCATCGAACACATACTCCACACCCAGAAGCATGAAGCCGGGGTTATGATTGTGGATGATGACCGGGCAACCCTGGCGGCACTGACGGCACTGTTGCAGTCTCACCATGTAAAAGTAACCACGCTGGATGATCCTCAGCAGTTTTGGGAAGTGCTGACGACCTGCACACCAGACTTGCTGTTACTAGATATTGAAATGCCTGATTTTAACGGTATCGAACTGTGTCAGGCGGTTCGCACCGATCCTCGATGGAATCATCTACCCATTCTGATTCTCACTCAGCACCAGGAATCCGATCTTCGACATCAGGCCACCGCCGCAGGTGCCGACGAGTACGTTTCCAAACCATTTGACGAGATGGATCTGCTGATCCGAATCCTCAGCCGATTGGCCAGGACAATGTTGTAGCACTGAGGCATTGTAAGAAAACAATTTCACGCTTTGTCCGATCCGCCCCCACCCAGCCCTCCCCTTGGTAAGGGGAGGGCTGGGTGGGGGTTTCCCTTACCAAGGGGGGATTGAGGGGGGTGAAGTTATTCATTTACAAGCCCTAAGCAAGCTGAAAACCTATCATCGGAAATGGCGCGTTCCGATGATGGGTTTTCAGCTTTACGAACAATCTACAGGTCACCTTCAGCGATCATTTGAATCAACCGGGGCGTTCCCGGATCGAACCCGGCAACATCCCATGACAGTGTATCCTGCGGGTCCACCAGAGAGAGATGGTAGGGTGCCAGCGTCACATAGATGGCCTTTGCCTTTGGATTGACCTTGCGGCGATACTCCGCTAGTGCTTGACTGGGGTGTTGCCCTCCTGCCCAGCTCTCACAGTCCGTCCAGAAACAGAACACGTCCGCTTTGAACTTATGCTTGATTGCCCAATCGTAGGCCACAGATGCATCAGTTCCACCAAAGTTCTGGTTGCTGGCTTTGGAAATTGCCCCCTGAAACGAGTCCCGCGCCGTGATTTTCAGGTCACGAAAATCGGTTGCGAAGCCCCGGATAAGATAGTGCTGTTCAGCTTTTGCTGTAGCCAGCGCCATCGTGGTGGCAATCTCACAGCAGCTCAGGCCAATGGAGCTGACATTGTAGTAAGACATAGAGCCAGAGACATCCACGGCGTGCAGAAATACTTTGCCCGTAGGTGGCATCACGTCGAAGGACAGTTCCAGCGCCTGCTCCAGAATATCCAGAACTCGGGGGATAGATTGCCAGGTTTTCTGGCTGCGGCCCAACTGCCCACCGGATCGATACGTCTTCAGCGCCTTCAACACGTCAATCGGATGAATCCGTCCCCTGCGCAGGTGCTCTGCACTGTTCAGTACTTTTGCTACGCGCTTCAGGTTATCCCGATTGCTGGCCGTCAGCACCCCCAACTCCGTCAGAGATCCCAGGTTGCGCAACAGTGCACCAATGGGCATACCGTTGAACAGCAGTTGCCATGCTCGCTTGTCCATCCTACCGACGGGAGCCGCCATCTCGTGGGTTAACCGACCTTTGGCGATCGCCTCATGGGTCTGCTCTGGATGGCGCTTCAGCCACTCGTACCACCATATCTGCGCCAGTGCCTCGGAGGGAATGGTCCGGGGCAGATGCTCCCATCCCTGGGTCACCCACTGAAACAGTTGGCTGTGGTCCTCGGTGAGCGGCTTGACGTGGAACAGCCGCAGCGCATCCCGGTGAGAGAAACCCTGTCGCTGCTGGTACTTCAGCAGTTGGTAAGCCAGAGCCTTAGCGTCAGGATTTGACAGCCAGGACTGACCCGCCTCACGCACTACTTTGCCAAAGCCGCGCATTGCTTTGGTATAGCTCAGCCATTCGTAGAAGTGACTCCCAGTTCGTACCACCTGGGCGAAAATCTCACGAAAAGCGTTCTTGGCTTCGGGTGTCTCCCCCATCGACAGCAGCACCAGCGCGAACAAAGGCGCACTGTTGTTGATAGCCCGCCCATCGCTGGCATACAGGATCTCGGAGGCAACACGAGCGGGATTGAGGGCGATCGCCTGCCGCACCACCTCGAAAAATTCCCCCGTTAGCTCCTGCTTTCCTGCGTAATAGGTGCTCTGAGCCGTTCCAATTAACAGACAACGACGCAACTGATTCCAGAGGTCTCCTTTGAACATCCAGCCGCCAGAGCGCCCCTGGGTCATTTCTGACTCGCGCCCATGAATCGGCTGGCTCTGGGGGGTTTGTATCTTGCTCTGGAGAAAAAACTTATAGTTCATGACCACCTCCGGCCCCTCAGGGCAATCAAAAAAGTTGGCAGGGTGGGAGTTGCACCCACATCACCCGCTTACCAGGCGATAACCCTCATTCGTCGGCCCTTTCGGGCAAGGGGTGAACAAGGATGTTTAGGCGTTTTGCTGTTAAACTACCTGCCAGTGTCTGGTGTAGCGGCGCGGGAGTTGCACCCGCACCTCCGGCGATTAAGGGGATGGCGTTCCAGGCGATAACCCTCAATCTGCAGCCCTTTCGGGCAAAAATTGGCGCTCTACTGTTGAGCTAGCCGCCACAGGTTAGGAAGTCAGGGCTGGAATTGGGCTTGGCGCTCGCTTCCGTTCCGTTTCCTCCGTTGATGAATTCAGAATAGGGTTCTGAACTTCCCCCAGGCCAGCTCAGCAAGGAAGCCTGAAAAACCTTGTTTGGTGGGAATTGTGATGCCAGGGGAAGTAGATAACCTGGGGGATGCCCCCAGGTTTGTTGAGATATTGAACCGCCTGCACTGACACCGATAGCAATTTTTAGTCTAGTACAGGTTGTTGTGTGAGAACCGCGCGCCCCGCGGGTGGGACACCAAAAACAGTGTCGATAAGGGGGGGCGCGCGCGCATACAACAAAAGTAG
>CAZVXA010000090.1:24164-24382 GCA_964630955.1 uncultured bacterium
TCCACCTATCTATTTTTTTTTTCTTTTACTGTTGGTGTTTTCTCCCCCGCGCCCCGCGCGCCTCTCACACAACAACCTGTGACTTACTGGAGCGCGAAGCGCTATACCAACAAACTTATGTTTCAACCAAAACGTTTTGGTTAATCAATTGCCCATTGAAATACTTTAATGCTAAACTTAAACCATTCATTTTGGTTATCTAACCCATGCCAAGAGCA
>CAZVXA010000091.1:0-24122 GCA_964630955.1 uncultured bacterium
CCCTATCAGGACACTCCCACCTCGCGCCAGCAGGTGGTGAGAGCATTCATACACTTCCCAAAAAGTGATGGGGTTTAATTTTGTAAGGATATTTACTGGACGTTTGACTAAATTGCGGCGATTTTTCCTGAAACCCTGACGGAGTCAGGGTTTCAGGAAAAATCGCCGCTAGAAATAAATATGCTGGGAAACGCTTTCTACCCGAGCGTTTCCCAGCATGGTAGAAAAAATAGTCAAAAGTCCAGTATTTAAGCAACCGCGCCCCAGTGCGAAATTCGCTAGGCTAGGAGAACGAATCGGGAACTCGATCGGGTTTCCTCCGCTGGCAACATCGTGGCAGGGCAGGCATTACAACAAGATATGGTGACGCACAAACTGGAGCAACTTCAATCGCTGTTTTCCCAGATGGACCGGGCGCTGATCGCCTACTCTGGGGGAATCGACAGTACGCTGGTGGCCAAGGTGGCGGTGGATGTGCTGGGCGATCGCGCCCTGGCCGTCACGGCAGACTCTCCCTCGCTGCTGCCGGAAGACCTGGAGGACGCTCGCATCCAGGCGGCGGAGATGGGGATTACCCACGAAGTTGTTCAGACCCACGAAATGGACAACCCCAATTACACGGCGAATCCTGTCAACCGTTGCTATTTCTGTAAGAGCGAATTGCATGATACCCTGAGACCCCTGGCCCTGAAGCGCGGCTATCCCTATGTGGTGGATGGTGTCAACGCCGATGACCTGCACGACTACCGACCGGGCATCCAGGCAGCGAAGGAGCGGGGGGCGCGATCGCCCTTAGCCGAGGTGGGCATCAGCAAGCTGGAGGTGCGCGAGATCTCCCGCCTGCTGGGCCTCCCCTGGTGGGACAAACCTGCCCAGCCCTGCCTCAGCTCCCGCTTCCCTTATGGAGAAGAAATTACCGTGGCCAAGCTCCAGCGGGTGGGGCGGGCAGAGCGCTACCTGCGACAGTTGGGCTTGAAGACGCTGAGGGTGCGATCGGAGAAGGACACCGCTCGAATCGAGCTACCCGCCGAGCAGATCCAGGAGTTTGTCACCCACACGGATTTGTCTGCACTGGTGGCAGCGTTCCAGTCCTATGGCTTCCTATACGTCACTCTAGACCTGGAGGGCTTCCGCAGCGGTAAGTTGAATCAGGTTCTAGCGGTTTAAGTCAGTGGGCGTGGAAAAAGTTGAACCCCCAAGATCTGTTTCCCCCGCACGGCGGGGGAAACAGATCTTGGGGGTTCAAGCTTAATCGTGCCTACCTACTTCCGTAACTAGACTTTTGACTATTTTTCCTGCAATGCCGCGAAACGCCCTCTAGAGGGCATTTCACGACAAATTTGATTTTCGCGTCGATTTTCCTGAAACGCTGATGCCGTCAGCGTTTCAGGAAAATCGACGCGATTAAGTTCAGTTCTACTGTGCCAACTGCTGAATCTGCGTGTTGAAATACTCCACCCGATTGGCATAACTCAACTGCTGCGCCAACTGTAGTCCCTGCTGAAACGCGCTGAGCGCCTGTTGCTGATTGCCGCGCGATCGCTCAATCTTCCCAATCTGGTCAAGCGCCTCCATGATTCCCAGGCGATCGTAAGTCCGCTGGCCCACATCGATCAGAATCTGGTAGACCGTCAGGGCATCGTCGGGACGGTTAATCGACTGGTAGAGTATCGCCAGTTTACCCAGCGCATCGGCAGCGATGCCAAACTGCTGCTGCGATCGCGCCAGTGTGTACGCCGCCTGGTAGTTCTGTGCGGCGGGGGTAACACGCTGTGTTGCAAAATAGCTGTCTCCCAGCGCCACCTGTAGAGCGGGAATCAGGGTCAACTGCTGCTGTTGCTGATAGAGGCGGATCAGTTCTTCCAGGGGGGCGATCGCCTGCTGCGGTTGTTTCGCCTGCTGGTAGGTGTAGGCCAGGTTCTGGAGAGCCTGGGCTTCGGCCAGAGGGTTGTTTTGCGATCGCGCCCGCGCCAGCAATTCCTGGAACACGGTTGCGGCCTCAGGGTAGCGGAACCGGGTGAGTTGGAGTTGCCCCAACGCCGTCAGAATTTCCTGCTGACGGGGCTGGTTTTGCTGCTGGCGGGCCTGGGCCAGGAGTTGCTGGTAGAGTGTGACTGCCGGGTCGTAGGCGCGTAATTGCTGGTAGCTCCGGGCAATGCTCAGGAGCAGGTCGTAATCAATGGGGGACGTCTGCTGGAGTTCTGTCTGAATCGTCTGGAGCCGCTGGGTGATCACTCGGGTCTCAGTGGCGCGGCTCTCCTGCCAAGCTACCGCCCCCACCCGGCCCAGCGCCGGAATCTCCTCCGACAGTCCCAGGACTTGCCGCAGCCGCAGTTCTCTCAGCCAGATCTGGAATGCCTGGTCAACGTTGCCCACCCGATAGCTGGCTTCCCCCTCCAGCCGCAACCGATCCAGTGCCTCCCTCAGATCGCGCCGCTCCAGGGGACTGAGGGGGCGGGAAACCGGAGGAGCGGGGAGGAGTGGGTCAGGCGTCTGAAGCTCCAGAGGATTCGTAAAGAGCGGGTCGGGCTGTTCACGCGATCGCTGGGACTGAGCGACAACAGGAGTGGTAAACAGGGTCATGAGCAGGGCGACCCCTGCGCCTATCGCAGACCAAGTGAGCCGCCGCTGTGATGGCAATGGCTGGGGTGTTCCCCAAAGGGGCGATCGCCCGATTCCCTGTTGTCCCATTTTTCCCAACAACCTGCTGATGGCACTACGATGATGGTGACGCCGGGTGTGGGCGGGTTCGTTCCCGAACCACACCAGCTTCGCCTCAACCAACTTTACGCGATGTGTAACTGGATTGGCGAAATCAGGTTTTCTGAGGCGGAAATGGGTGCTGGTGAGGGTTGCCTCTGCTGCAAAATGATTCTGGTTTCAAACCAGAGCCAAAAAACTTTTATTTCCTGTCGGGACGAATGGATAAAAATGACATAATGAAGTGTTTTTTGATGAAATGGATGAAATGCCCTTCGGGGCAGTTCGCCACATTGCGGGTGAGGTGAGAGTGAAAATCCTTGTCGTTGGAAACGGAGGACGAGAACACGCGCTGGCCTGGAAGCTACTCCAGTCCCCGCAGGTGCAGGAGGTCGTTTGCGTTCCGGGGAATGGCGGGACGGCTACACTGCCCCGCTGTCGCAATCTGGCGCTATCGATGACCGACTTCGAAGGCATCGCCCGTTTTTCCCTGGTCAATAACATTGGGCTGATTGTGGTGGGGCCGGAGGTGCCGCTGGCCGCCGGAATTACCGATGCCTTGCAGGAACAGGGGCTGACGGTGTTTGGCCCGACCAAAGCCGGGGCACAGATTGAGTCCAGCAAAGCCTGGGCTAAGGAGCTGATGCAGGAAGCCAGAATTCCCACGGCGGTGGCGGCGGTGTTTACTGATGCAGCATCGGCGATCGCCTATGTTGAAGCTCAGGGCGCTCCCATTGTGATCAAAGCCGATGGTCTTGCCGCTGGCAAGGGTGTCACGGTGGCGACAACGCTGGAAGCGGCCAGAGAAGCGATTGAAGCAGCGTTTGGGGGCCAGTTTGGAGCGGCGGGCGATCGCGTCGTTATCGAAGAGTGCCTGACAGGTCAGGAGGCATCTGTGTTGGCAGTGACCGACGGCAAAACCATTCGTCCCCTGTTGCCCGCCCAGGATCATAAGCGGATTGGCGATGGCGATACTGGAGCGAACACGGGAGGAATGGGAGCCTATGCCCCCGCGCCCGTGGTGACTCCCGCACTGATGGATCGTATCCAGAAGGAGATTTTAGAGCCAGCGATCGCTACCCTGAACGAGCGAGACATTGATTACCGTGGCATTCTCTACGCTGGCCTGATGATTACCCCCGCAGGCGATCCAAAGGTGATCGAGTTTAACTGTCGCTTTGGTGATCCTGAAACCCAGGTTGTCTTGCCCCTGCTGGAAACCCCGCTGCACACCTTGCTCCTGGCCTGCGCCCAGCAAAAGCTGGAGTCCTTCCCGGAACTGAGCTGGAATCCGGGGGCAGCGGCCTGTGTGGTGATGGCTTCAGAGGGCTATCCTGATGCCTTTAAGAAAGGACTGCCCATCATGGGCATTCCTCAGGCGGAAGCGACTGGAGCACAGGTTTTCCACGCTGGGACGCGGCTCGTGCAGCAGCAAATCCTGAGTGATGGGGGGCGAGTGCTGGGGGTGACGGCGCTGGGGGCTGACTTTGAGGCGGCGATCGCCCACGCTTATACCGCTGTCCGCTGCATTGAGTACGAAGGGGCGTACTACCGTAACGACATTGGTTACCGGGTTCGTGCGGTGGCTAATCCCCAGTAGTCGTTTGTCGGGTGCGCACTACCCATGGTTCTAAGGGGCTTTAATTAACCCAAAAACCCAAATTCTGGCAGGCGCGACGCTACAGCGTCGCGCCTGCCAGAATTTGGGTTTTTGGATAGATACATAGTTAAAAATGTAAGAATAGAAGATGAGAACCTTTTGGGTTAGCAGAGAGGGCAATTGCTCCTACCGCTGACCCCAAACCTCCAATACCTGCACGGCCTTGCTAGCGTTCCTCCAACAACTCCGAGAAATTATTCGCCGCTGGTGGTCTGAGTTTACCCTCCAGACCAAACTCATGGCAGCGGCTACCCTTGTTGTGTCACTGCTGATGAGCGGCCTCACCTTTTGGGCGGTGAACTCCATCCAGCAGGACGCCCGCCTGAATGACACCCGCTTTGGACGCGACCTGGGGCTGCTGCTGGCGGCAAACGTGGCTCCCCTGGTAGGGGAGGACAATCTGTCAGAGCTGTCTCGCTTCTCCCATCGCTTCTACAGCAGTACCTCCAGCATCCGCTATATGCTGTATGCCGACACCGATGGCGAAATTTTCTTCGGCATCCCTTTTTCCCAGTCGGAAGTGCAGAACTCCCTCACCATTCGGCGGCGGATGCAGCTCCCCGAAAACCTGATGTCGAATCTGGAATACCCGATGGTGCGGCAGCACCTGACGCCCGATGGGGAAGTCACCGATGTATTTGTGCCGCTGGTGTATAACAGCAAGTTTCTGGGCGTGCTGGCCATTGGCACCAACCCCAACCCCACCGTTGTCACCTCTTCTCACCTGACGCGGGACGTGACGATCGCCGTCTTTGTCTCGATCTGGGTGATGGTGATTCTGGGGGCGGTGTTTAATGCGCTGACCATTACCAAGCCCATTAAGGAACTGCTGGTGGGGGTGAAGAATATTGCAGCGGGAAATTTCAGGCAGCGGATTGACCTGCCACTGGGCGGTGAGTTGGGGGAATTGATCCTCAACTTCAACGAGATGGCGGAGCGGTTGGAGAGCTATGAGGAGCAGAATATTGAGGAGCTGACAGCGGAGAAGGCCAAGCTGGAAACGCTGGTTTCGACGATCGCCGATGGTGCCGTTCTGCTCGATACCCATATGGATGTGATTCTGGTGAACCCCACCGCCCAGCGCCTGTTTAGCTGGGAGAATGTGCAGGAAGTCATCGGTCACAATGTTCTAACGCTGCTGCCAGCCCCCGTAAAAAATGAGCTGGCCCAACCCCTGACAGAAATTGCCCAGGCTGAAGTATCTCCAGAGGGGCTTCGGGAGCGGGAAGGGGCAGAATTTACGATCGCGATCGCCGAACCAACCAGCCGTACCCTGCGAATTCTCCTGACAACGGTGCTGGATCAGTACCGTGAAAGTCTGAAGGGGATTGCGATCACGGTTCAGGACATTACCCGTGAGGCGGAACTGAACGAGGCGAAAAGCCAGTTTATCAGTAACGTCTCCCACGAACTGCGAACGCCCCTGTTCAACATCAAGTCCTTCATCGAAACGCTGCACGAGTATGGCGAGGACCTCAACGAAGAAGAGCGGCGAGAATTTCTGGAGACCGCCAACCGGGAGACCGATCGCCTCACCCGTCTGGTCAATGATGTCCTGGATCTATCCCGCCTGGAGTCCAGCAAGCGCTACCATTTTGACTCCCTCGACCTGACTCAACCCATTGAGCAGACGCTGCGCACCCACCAGCTCAACGCGAAAGATAAGGGCATTGAGTTGTCCCACGAGTTGGAACCCAATCTGCCCCCTGTGCTGGGCAACTATGACCTGCTGCTCCAGGTGCTCAATAATCTTCTGGGCAATGCCCTTAAGTTCACCCCTCCCGGCGGGCGAGTAGCCATTCGTGCCTATGCGGTCAATGCTGAGGGGAATGGCCACTCGCCGCTGACCCATGTACGTGTAGAGGTTTCCGACACGGGAATTGGCATCGATCCGGAGGATCAGTTGGCTATCTTCGATCGCTTTTTCCGCGTCGAAAATCGCGTTCACACGCTGGAGGGCACAGGTCTGGGTCTCTCCATTGTTCGCAACATTATAGAGAAGCATCATACGCGGATGCACCTGGTGAGCGAGGTGGGAACGGGGACGACTTTCTGGTTTGACCTGACGATTTTCCAGCAGGATGCACCGTCCTTTCAGCCATTGCCGCAGCCAGGAGTCGGTGTGACCACAGCCAAAGTGGAAGTTTAATTTACAAAGAAGCTCCCACCTGCGTGGGAGCTTCTTTTCCCAAACTCGTTCAACTCGTCCCCCTTTGAGCAGGAGGCAGAGCCTCCAGTTGGCATTACAGGCTGAAAGCCTGCAACGAGAATAGAGGGATGAATTTCAGAAAAAGCTCCCACCTGCTTAGCAGGTGGGAGCTTTTTCTGAAATTCATTACTTGGCGATCGCCCTCGCTTTCTCCAACCGCGCCCGATCCATCTGGTGTTGGTTCAGCAGCAGCCAGGACTGCATCAGATCGGGTCCCTGAAGATCTCCAGTAAGGGCTGCACGGAGGGTTTTCATCACCATTCCCTTTTTGACGTTGGCCGCAGCAACTGTATGGTCGATGATCACTCTCGCCATATCCGCAGTCAGGTTTTCTACAGGAATTTCAGTCATGATGCCATCCAGAACACCTGCGACTCCAGGTTGCTGGAGGTGGACAGTAGCGGCTTCGCTGAACTCAATATCGGGCTGGAACAGGTAGCGGGTCATGGGGACGGCTTCATCCAGACGGGCAAGGCTGGGGCCGATGACAGCGGTGAGTTGTTCTAACCAGGGGCGATCGCCCGCCACATCAAACGAGTACCCTGCTGACTGCCAGTAGGGAATCAGCAAATCTGTAAGCTGGGGCACAGGCATATGGTGCAGGTACTGACTGTTAATCCAGTTCAGCTTGTCCCAGTCAAACTTCGCTCCGGCCTTATTCACCCGCTCAAAGCCGAACTGTTGAGCGGCTTCCTGAATGGTGAAAATCTCGTTCATACCCTCCGGTGGCGACCAGCCCAGCAGTGTCATGTAGTTGGCGATCGCCTCTGCTGTGTAGCCCATTTGCTTGAAGTCAGCAATGGAAGTGACACCATCCCGCTTCGACAGCTTGGCTCCCGCCTGGTTCAGGATCAGAGGGGTGTGGCCGAACTGGGGAACAGTGGCCTCCAGCGCTTCGTAGAGCAGGATTTGTTTGGGGGTGTTGCCGATGTGGTCTTCTCCCCGGATGACGTGGGAAATCTGCATATCAATGTCATCCACCACCACGACAAAGTTATACAGTGGTTGACCCACGTCTCCCTGGTCGGCGGCGCGGGCGATCACCATGTCGCCCCCCAGGTCGCGCCCTTTCCAGGTAACCGTGTCGCGCACCATGTCGTTCCAGGAAATCTCGCGATCGTCATCAATCTTGAAGCGAATCACGGGCTTGCGGCCTTCTGCCACAAAGGCGGCCTCCTGTTCGGGGGTCAGGTTGCGGTGACGGTTGTCGTAGCGAGGAGCCTCATTTCTGGCTTTCTGGCGCTCTCGCATGGTGTCCAGTTCTTCGGGAGTGTCATAGGCGCGGTAGGCCAGCCCCTTGTCCAGCAGCCACTGGATTTTCTGACGATACAGATCCATACGCCTGGTCTGGTAGAAGGGACCTTCATCCCAGGTCAGCCCCAGCCAGGTCAGCCCCTCCATGATGTTCTGGGTGTACTCAGGGCGCGATCGCTCCAGGTCGGTGTCCTCAATTCGCAGGACAAAGTTGCCGCCATTGTGACGGGCAAACAGCCAGTTGAACACAGCGGTGCGGGCGGTGCCAATGTGCAAAAGCCCGGTAGGGCTGGGAGCGATACGAACACGAACAGACATATTTGAAAGAGATGAGGATTAATGAAGGATTAGGGTCTTGTATCAACACTTGTAAGTGTTGATACAAGACCCTAATCCTTAGATTTTAGCGATTCTCTTCCTATCTAAACACTTACGTCTTCTTTCACTTCGACCACCAGATTAGGCAACCCCTCCAATTTTTCTGACGGAACCTCCTCCTCCAGCACAGGTACCAGCACCGTCAGACCTTCGGGCACACAGCGTACCTCGATTGGTGTTGTGCCCAGCATTTCTCCGTCTACAACAACCTTCTGCACTGGGTCAGTGGTAATTTTGAAGCGTTTTGCCCGCAGGTAACCAATGTCGTCTCGCTGGGCCGGGTCCCCGGCGGAGGCGGTCTGGAACAGATGGTAGGTGGCGGCGATCGCCCCTGCAACGCCACTCGGAGCCACGATTGTCAGATCCAGCAGCCCATCATCGGGAATAATCCCTGCTGGGCCTTGAGCCAGCACTGAGGTGGGTGGTGCGGCATTGGCAATGGTGACAGAAGCAGCGGTTGTTTTGATAATCTTGTCTTCAGTTTCGATTTCGACATCGAAACTCTCCATGTTGCGGAGCTGCTGCATCCCTGCCAACACGTAGGCCAGCAATCCAAACCGATTTTTTGCCTGACGGTCGGCCCGTTCTACAGTTTCGGCCTCAAACCCAACGCCCACCAGCAGCATCATCGGATGTTCGTTGCAGAAGGCGGCATCGACTTTACGAGTGGCACCGTGGAGAATTGTGCGGCAGGCTTCCTCGATTGTGGTGGGCAGGTCGAGGGCGTTGGCAAAGGCATTGGCAGTGCCGCGGGAGATAATGCCGAAGGGGATATCGGTGCCAATCAGCGCAGTGGCGGCGGTCGAGAGGGTGCCGTCTCCTCCCGACGCAATGATGGTGTCCACTCCTCGGTGGACGGCTTCTGCTGCTAGCACATCTGCATCTGTTTCTGGTGTGGTGAGGCGAATATCGAGGTTTACTTCTGGTTCCAGAAGCGCCTTAATGTTCTCCAGGTCCGCTTCTGGGTCACCCTGCCCTGCAACCGGGTTAAAAATCAGACAAACGGAACGCCGCATAGGGATAGCCAGGTTGTGCAAAGGTTCACTTACTCTTACCTGATAGCATTTTCGCCTCGCAACAGGCTTCCTTCCTGCGAAGGACAGTATGTGACGGTTGCCACTACGTTTGGGGCGATCGCCCCCATGTACGGCCACCCGGTAGGGTTACACGGCAGTTGAACCCGATTCCCGGTGCCAGGGAACGATCGGATTGGGACGATCGGACGAACCGGGGCGAACAGCCGTTGCGCCCCTACGGTTGCCGTTGCGTCTGGGGCGATCGCCCCAATGTTCGATCGTGTGGTGATTGCCTGTCTCCAGATTTGACGCTACGCCTCAACCTGAATGGCGATCGCCCCTGGTTGGCCCAGGTCACCGCTCACGGTCACACCCCGATGGTTGGCTGCCAGGTGACGGACAATCCGGTATACCGTTTCGATCTGGTCAGGGGCACCCGCTTTGTCGGCCAGTTCGGTGAGGGAGAGCGATCGCCCTGTTTCCTGTAAAACCCGCATCACCTGACGCTGGAGTTCCAGGATGGCGGCAGCAGCTTTCTTGCCCGCTTCTACCCCCGGCTGGTGGTAAGCGTTAATATTCACCAGGGAGCCGTAGAAGCCGACGGCGCGTTCATAGAGGGCGATCAGTGCGCCGACAGTGCGGGGGTTCACCTGGGGAATGGTGACCGTGATCGAGTCACGCTGGTTCTCGTAGAGCGCCTGTCGGGTGCCCTGGAGCAGACCGGAGAGGTAATCCCCCGATGTGACGCCCGGTTCTACCATGATGGATTCACCCTGACGGTCTTGCAATACTTCAATGAAGGTCATGAAGAAATTGGCTACCCCGTCGCGCAGTTGTTGTACATAGGCGTGCTGATCCGTGGTGCCCTTGTTGCCGTAGACGGCAATCCCCTGGTGAACAATGTTGCCGTTCAGGTCTTTCTCCTTGCCCAGAGATTCCATGACGAGCTGTTGCAGGTAGCGGCTGAACAGCAGCAGGCTGTCCTTGTAGGGCAGTACCACCATGTCTTTCTCGCCCTTGCCATTCCCGGCAAAGTACCAGCACAGGGCCAGCAGCGCTGCCGGGTTTTTGCGAATCTCAGGGATACGGGTGGCGCTGTCCATTTCCTTCGCTCCGGCCATCATTGCGTCGATATCAATTCCCTGGAGCGCTGCTGGCAGCAGACCGACAGCGGACATCTCGGAGGTGCGTCCCCCCACCCAGTCAAACATGGGGAATCGGGCCAGCCACTCCTCCGCTTTGGCCTGCTTGTCCAGGTTGCTGCCCTCCATGGTGATCGCCACCGCATAGTTGGCAAAGTTCAGGCCCTTCTTCTCATAGGCCCGTTTCACTTCCAGCATGCCGTTGCGGGGTTCGGGAGTGCCACCGGACTTGGAGACGGTGAGTACCAGGGTGCTGAACAGGCGATCGCTCAACTTCTCCATTACCCGATCAATCCCGGCGGGGTCTGTATTGTCAATGAAGTGAATGTTCAGCGGGGAATTGACTGGCCCCAGAGCCTCTGCCACAAACTGCGGCCCCAGCGCCGAACCCCCAATTCCAATCGACAGAATATCGGTGAATTTCTCTGCCAGGGGCGGCTTTACCTCGCCGCTGTGGATTTGTCTGGCAAAGGTGTGGATTTGCTCCAGGGCGGCAGAAATCTCCTGCTTGATTTCTGGCGTTGGGGCCAGGTCGGGATTGCGTAGCCAGTAGTGGCCCACCATGCGGTCTTCGTCGGGATTGGCGATCGCCCCTTGCTCCAATTCAGCCATCGAGCGAAATGCCTGCTCAAACTTTGGCTGCATCTGGCTGACAAAGCCTTCATCAAACCGCATTCGGCTGACATCCAGGAAAAAATCTAACCCCGGATGATAGTACAGCCAATCCTGATAACGTTGCCAGAGCACAGCAGCATCCATAAAAAGTTCCCTATCAAGTACACTGAGGTGCGAATGGGGATGCTCTACCGTGAGTCATAACCCGATCGCCAGATATTTATCTTCCACAGTTTACCTACTGGCTTAGCACAGGAAATCAGGATTAAGGGTTATCACAGATTACAGATGCAGAGGGTGAAGGGCGATCGCCAGGGCTGAACCCTTACGGCAAGCGTATAATAAAGCAAACATTGGCAAGTCCGATGACGGCCTCTATCCCCAAGCCAGACTCCGTTCTTCAACTCCTGCCGCTGCGTCAGTGGCATCCTGCAACCTGGGAAAGTTACGTTGCCCTGCGGGATGCACCGACTCACGAACGAGTAAAGCTTTCATTTAATCAAGGTAAGTTGTGGGTCGATATGGGTGGGGAAGGTATTAATCATTCCGGCGTCAGCGATTTATTTACTCTAATTCTTGGTTTCTGGGCAGTTCAGCAGCCGGAGCAACTCTTCACCCTATTGGGACGATGCCTGATTGAGAAGCCTGCGTCTCAGGCTTGCGCTCCAGACTTGGTGCTGTACGTTGGTGAAGATTATCCGCAATGGCAGGAGGGAGAGCCTCGCCGAATTGATTTGACCCGCTGGCGGGTTCCCGATCTGGTTGGCGAAATTTCTGACACGACTTTGACGAATGACCTGGATGAACAGAAGCATCTCTATGCCACACTAAAAATCCCGGAGTACTGGGTAGTGGATGTGCGCGGGCTGCGGGTGTTTTGCTTTCAGTTGCAGGAGAACGGAAAGTATAAGGAATTTGCGGAATCAAAGGTGCTGGGAGGGTTGGCGATCGAACTTCTGGATCAAACCCTGGAACGCCTGAGTCAGGGCACCAATACGAGCGCTGCGGCGTGGTTTGCGCAACAGATCGCCAGGTAGAAACTCATAAAAACCAATTCTGGAGCAGGTGCGGCGCGATCGCCCTCCCGCTCGTCCCCAGGCTCTGCCTGGAGACGGGCTGTGGGAGGCTCTGCCTCCAACTTTAAGCAGGAGGCAGAGCCTCCAGTAAGCATTACTGGCCGGAGGCCAGTAACGAGGTATTTGAGGCATTTTGGAGAAGGTGCGGTGCTGTCGCACCTTCTCCAAAACAGGTTCTAAATCCCATGACTCTTGCCGATCACCCAGTGTCTCCGGAAAAACCGTGACAAACTCGACTCCTCCAGCGTCAAGCAAATCGGGCGACCGTGGGGGCAGGTGCGGGGATTGCGGGTAGCCTGCCACTGGTTCAGCAGGGTTTGCATTTCCGGCAGGGTGAGTGGTGTGCCATTGCGGATGGCGGTGCGGCAGGCGGTCGCCACCAGGGCAGATTCCAGATCGCCCCCCAGGCTCAGCTCCAGCAAGGCATCGGCGCAGTCTTCTCGACGGCTCAGAGGCTCCGGTGCCGTGCGGACGGCCCACACCTGTTCACCGAAGGGTTCTACCTCGATGCCCAGACGCTGTAGTTGGTTGAGCTGGGTAGGAGTGAGGCCGTTGAGCAGGACGGGTGGTTCCAGGGGGACGAGCTGCCAGCGATCGCACAGCTTCTCATACAGCACCCGCTCATGGGCAATGTGCTGCTCGATTAGACGAATGCCGCTGGGGTGTTCCGCCACGATATACATACCGTGCAGTTGGGCGATCGCCCTCAATCGTCCCGGTGACCCCGCTGTGAATGCCACTGACTCGTCATCTGGTTGAATTGATCGAGAACCATAGGAGCCGCCAACCTCTGCGGTCTTCAGGAGCTGACCAACCCGCTCGGTGTAGAGGGTTTCGGGGAGCGTGGGGGCGTTCAGGTCAAGGGTGTGGGCGATCGTCTGTGACACTCGTTCCTGCCAGGTGGGTAGATCCTTGAGGTAGAGTTCGGCTTTGGCGGGGTGGCGGTTCCAGTCCACGGCGTCGGGGTGGAGACGCAGGTGTAGAAAGCAAACAGGATGGCGATCGCGCGGCAGCGTCCGACGAAATCCGTTTAATAAGGTTTGCTCTAATTCGGGAAAGCGCACCATGCGACCGTTGACTGCAACTTTTACCCAGTCAGGGCGGTAGCGGTGGCAGCGATCGGGCAGACCCAGCAGCAGCGTCGATGCGAGGCCGTCTATGCCCTCAAAGTTAATTTCCCGCAGATCTCCGGGCTGCACCTCGCGCAGGAACTGCGGCAGACTTTTCAGCGCTGACTCGCCTGCCCAGATGGAGAACCATTCCCGGTTGTTCTGCTGCACCTGCCAGGTAACTTCGGGGTGACACAGGGCGGCGGATTGGATGGTGAGCTGAATCGCGCGGAGCTGCTGTGGGAGCGAGGGCAGACTTTGGCGACGGGCCAGCCAGTTGCCGAACAGGTCGGCGGCGGTGACGATGGTGCCAGGGGCGATCGCCCCTGGTTTTTCTCGCTGGGGATTTCCCTGTGCATCATAGGACACCCACCAGCCGTCGGGCGACGCCTGGTGGCGACTGCCGATTTCCAGTTCCGCCAGTTGGGCCAGACTGTGCAGCGCTTCTCCCCGAAAGCCCAGGCTCTGGATGCGAAACAGATCGTCTCCGGTGTGGATTTTGCTAGTGCTGTGGGGCAGTGCCGCCTGCTGTAGGTCCTCCAGCCGCATCCCCTGACCATTATCGGAGACCCGGACACGCCACTGTTCTGGCCAGAGGCAGACACTGATCCGGGTGGCTCCTGCATCGAGGGCGTTCTCCACCAGTTCACGCACAACCGATGCCAGCGAGTCGATGACTTCCCCCGCTGCCATCCGATGCACCACATCTGCGGGGAGCGTTTGGATACTTGTCATCGAAATTCTCCGAGAAACCCCGCTGTTTTAGCACGGGGAGGAATAGGAGCAGCAACTGAGGAGTTCAATGCCCCGAAAATGCCAACAAGCGTATTGCTTTCACGGTTATTTGAGTATCATGCGAGACATGGAAAAGGCATTCAGTTACCGCGTTTACCAACAGCCGGACAAGAACCGTCCCTGCGTTGGATGGTGGGGTGCGTGAGATTAGTCTACAACCGCGCCCTGGCAGGCTGCCTCAATGCACCTACGCTGTGACAACGACCTCAAAGTTGTTCTTTAAACATTCAAGATCCAAGATCGAAACGACCTCAGTTACATCAGTTGAGCGATATTTTAACGATCCCTATTCTACCTAAGAGCTGATTTATAAACATAAGGTTTTGATCCCCCTTACACCCCCCTGCCCCCTTGAGGGGAAAAAAGGGGGACTTAAGCCGTGGAGGGATATTCCCCCCTTTTTAAGGGGGCCAGGGGGGATTAAGGAGTGATGATGCTTCTAGTACCTGGCGGCTTAAGTTTGCCGATGGTTAGTGATGTGGGGTTCTTCGCGCCCCACATCACTAACCATCGTTTTATTTCCACGGTGTTGTACTAGTAGTTCGCCAAGCGAACTTTGCCTGGTTGAAAAACTTTGCCTGGTTAGTGTGGCGCGCGAAGCGCGCCACACTAACCAGGCAAAGTTTCTTTGGTGGACTACTAGCGTTTAAGAATTACTTTATAAATTAGCTCTAAGTGGGTGGGCGTGAAAAAAGTTGAAACCCCAAAAGCTATTCCGCCGTAACAGGTCACTCCCGAAGGAGGGCGATGCGTAGGCGTGAAAAAAGTTGAAACCCCAAAAGCTATTCCGCCCGCGCAGCGGGCGGAATAGCTTTTGGGGTTTCAGGCTTAGTTGCCGAGGTAATGACCTAACTGTGATTGTTCTTCGCCAGAACCTTATCGGCTACCTTATCGGGCACCTCCTGGAGGTGATCGAACTGCCAGCGGAAGGAGCCAACGCCCATCGTCAGCGATCGCAGTTCCACGATCATGTCGTGCATTTCTGCCTGGGGGAGATTGGCGGAGACTTCATCCCAGCCCTTCCAGTTTTCCTTGGCGTCGTACCCCAGCACCTGACCGCGCCGACCGTTGATCATGCGCAGCACTTTGGAGGTGAACTCACTGGGAACGGAGATGGCGATCGCCAGAATCGGCTCCAGCAGCAGCGGTTCACACCTGGGCAGACCCTCCTGCATTGCGAGTCGAGCCGCTTGTTTGAAGGCTTGCTCCGAGCTATCCACCGTATGATAGGAGCCGTTGGTTAGCGTCACCGCCACGTCTACCACCGGGAAGCCCAGCGGACCGTGATCCAGGAACTCGCGCACTCCGGTTTCTACGCCGGGAATGTACTGCCGGGGCACAACACCGCCGACGATCGTTTCCTTGAACTGGAAGCCTTCTCCCCGCGACAGCGGTTTGATATCCAGGTAGACATCGCCAAACTGTCCGTGGCCACCCGTCTGGTGCTTGTAGCGCCCGTGGATGGCAGCGGTCGCGCGACGGATGGTTTCCTTGTAGGGGATTTGCGGCAGGTGGGTGGTCATCGGCAGGCTGTACTTGCGGCGCAGGCGATCGAGCGCCACCTTCAGGTGAATGTCACCCTGACCCCACAGAATCACCTCGCGGGTGTCACCGTGCTGTTCCCACAGCAGCGAGGGGTCTTCTTCCAGGAGTTTGGTCAGGGCAGCGCTGAGTTTTACCTCGTCGTTGCGGTTCTCAGCAGTGAGCGCCAGCGCGTAAACGGGGGCGATCGCTTCTGCCTTCATCAATGCATCCTTGCCCTGTCCGTTGGCAGAAAGGGCATCTCCGGTCTTCACCCCTTCCAGACGACCCAGCGCGACGATACTACCTGCGGTGGCGGCGGTGAGGTTCGTCTGCTGCTGTCCCATTAGCCGATACAGGCCACCAATACGGACGCCGTTCAGGTTCATGCCATCCGTCAGCTTGCCGCTCCAGACGCGCACCAGCGACAGTTTGCCGCCCTGGGGAGTGCAGTAGGTCTTGAGCACCTGGGCCAGGGGAGTATCGTTGATGGTGATTCCCCGTCGCTCGGCGGTGACTTCAGGTTCAGGAGCCTCGCGCAGCAGGGCATCCAGCAGGTGACGCACACCGTAGTCCTGCTCGGCCACACCGACGAACACGGGAACGATCTGGTCAGCGCCCAGCTCCATCTTCAGGTCATTAAAGATTTCATCTTCTGCGGGATTAATGTCTTCCAGCAGTTCTTCCAGCAGGTGGTCGTCAAAATTGGCAATGGTTTCGAGCATCTCGGCGCGGGCGGCAGTCTCGGCGTCGCGCAGATGGTCAGGGAGGGGAATCGGATCAGCGGGGGAGCCAGCGTGGTACTGGTAAGCGCGTTCCGTCACCAGGTCAATAAAGCCTTTGAGGGTCTCGCCCTGTCCGATGGGATACTGGTGCAGCACCAGGGGACGACTGGACACGCCTTTGAGGGCATCCATGATTTCGGTGAAGCTGTCGTTTGCCCGGTCCATCTTGTTAATAAAGACCAGATGCGGAATCTCCCAGTCATCCAGAAATTGGAACAGGGGAGCCAGGGTGAGCACCCGTGCTTTGTCGGGTTCGCACACCACTACGGCGGCATCCACTCCAATCAGCGCATTGTAGGTTTCCTGGGCAAATTCAACGGAGCCAGGGCAGTCGAGGAAGTTAAAACAAACGCTGCCATACTCGGTACTGGCAGCGTTTACCTCAACGGTCATCTGGCGATCGCGGGCTTCGGGCGCACTGTCTCCCACGGTGTTTTTGTCACTGACTCGACCTTTGCGAGAGGTTGCCCCGGTCACAAACAGCAGGCTTTCCAACAAAGAGGTTTTGCCGCTCAAATATGGACCCACGATCGCCACGTTTCGGGAGCCGCTTACAACTTTTTCACTCATAAAAATTCCTCCCAGAATCATTAGTAGTTCGCTCAGCGAACTCTGCCCGGTTGCCTGGTTGAGTAGCACGCAAAAGGCACCACTCAACCAGATAACCCTGGCTTGGTGAACTATTAGGGAAAATGTCAGGAATTCAGACCAGTCGTTATGAATGAGCTAGTGAAGGGGCGGCGAGTGAAGAGAAGAAAGTTGAAGAGAATGTGAAAAAACCGTACCTTCCGAAGAGCTATGGAGACAAACGCCTAATCTGCGATCGCGCCTTTCTGAAACGCGATCCCGACCCATGAGTTTAGATTAACCTGACCCTAATCTTGGGGAGGGTTCCAGTTAGGAAAGTTTAAATACAGCGTTGCTTCTTTACGCAATGGAGAGTGTAGGCGTTACAGACCCATACCTGATTGACTGACAGATTTTACCGTAGGTTGGGTTGAACAGCGTGAAACCCAACACCAGCAGCGGTTATGTTGGGTTACGCTGTCGCTAACCCAACCTACGCAGGAATTGGGGTTTCAGGAGTTTTGTCAGTCAATCAGGACCCATACAGCGTAGTGCTGTCGATCGCAATTTATTAAGAGAAATGAAGGTTTGCCGCATTCCTTTATTGAGCTTGATCGAGTTGCGCTTGAATCTCAGCGATCGATAGAACTGGTAGCTGAATTCCTGTAAAGCCCGAAGCATCACGAGTCACAATTGCATCGAGTTGATTCAGAGTCGCACAAGCATATTGAATGCCATCTTCAAAGTCCTTAAGGTTGCTGGCCAGCGCTTGGTCGATGCTAAAGCGATCTACCGGGCAGATTTCTAAACCTGCCGTAATTCTCGAGATTGCTTGCAATGCAACTTCTCTCCCCTGAGATTTATTGAGAATGTAAAAGATATTAGTGATTGTGGTTGCAGCAATATACCCCTGAAGTTGAGACCGTTCAATTAACCCGAACAGTGCCTCAGCAGCTTCAACAAAAGGTTCTCTCGATAAAAGCAAATCAAGAATAATATTTGTATCAATCAAGACTCTCATCATTGATACTTTGCGATCAAGTACTGTGTATATTCCTCACGAAGCTCTTCATCAGATGGTGCTGGGCCACTGCGCTTTGCAATTCCACGTAATCCTGTCAATGTTCCTTTAGGGATTGTTCGAGCGGAATGTGGTGGAGGATTCAGGGTTGACGAGGCCTGTGTCGCAGATAAGGCAGGCTTCTGATTCTTTTGCTGAAGGAACTCCACAAAGTCTAAAACTTCGCTGACCTGCTCCTCCGGTAAGCGTTTAACCAGTTCATAAATTCTTTCTGGATTTCCCATATCACGCTCCGCCGCTACCAGACCTGAGGAGAAATTTCATTATTATGTTGACCATTATGCCCAATGACACCGTGATTGTCCTTTACCTGCGAGTAATCAGCAGAAAACCTCGTGTTCTACCAGACACCGAATCCACCGTATTTGTCGCTCGCCAGAGGTCAGCCGCACTGACCCACACAGGCGGATATTTGTAGCGTGAGACATCCAGAATCAGAAACGAATCAGTCGGTGCGTGGTAGGCAGCGATCGGGGAGATGTGCCCGCCGCGCTCCTGGGCGATCGCCCGCCGCAAATAGTTCACCAGCACAAAGTTCCCCGGCGTTTGCAGGTTCTCCACTATCCGCTGCCGAAACTCCATCAGGGACACATCACTGCCATAGTGGATGCTGGCCCGCACGGGATACTGCTCCAGCACCCCCGCCAGTTCCGCCAGCGTCATCCCCTGCCGCAGAATTGTTGCTCTGGGAATCACCGTTTCGGTTTCCGCGTTCAGCACATTCTCCTGGGTGAAATAATGCTGGTCCCATCCGGGAGCCGTTGGAGCTGGAACCCCAATGGCATTCAACACCATAACGATACTGGCCACGCCACAAAATGCCTGATTGATCTGTGTGACGAACTGTGACGACAGCGGTAAGAAATCCTGTTGAGCGTTGCTGTCCTGTAATCGTCTGGTTCCCTCCATAGAAGTCAGGGAGGTCAGGGTACTGGGTAAGGGCAAGGTCTGAGCCAGGGTTGCAGAAGCCTGGAGGGAGAATCCCAGACTCAGGACACCCAGCAATGTAAAGCGGTTGAGTTTGCGGAGGGTTCTCATGGGCAGTGTAGAGAAAAGGGGGATGAATTAAGGTAACTCAGATCTTGCACCTCGATTTAAAGAAAACCCAAAGCCCTGATTTTGCCGCCGCGAAGCGGCGGCAAAATCAGGGCTTTGGGTTCTGGTGTAAGATCTGAGGTAATTTTATGCTGATTCGCGCTTATCAACCCGACGATGTCCCGCAAATTGTCCAAATCTTCTACAACACAATTCACCGGGTAAACTGCCGCGATTATACCGAAGCGCAGATCAACGCCTGGGCAGCGGCTGTCCCCGAAACGGAGCGCTGGCTGAAACGGTACGATACTCGCCGCTGTTTTGTTGCCGACCAGGACGGGATGATCGCAGGATTTGCAGAATTAGAGGACAACGGTCACATTGATTGCTTCTACTGTCACCATGAGTTTCAAAGGCAGGGAGTGGGGAGACGCCTGTACGAACGAATTGAGGAAGAAGGGCGATTGCTTCGAGATAACCGCAAGGGGGCACTCCAACTGGATCGTCTCTTTGTGGAGGTGAGTATCACTGCAAGACCATTCTTCGAACAGATGGGGTTTTACATCCTGCACGAGAATCACATCACCATTAATAATGTAACGCTGACAAACTTCTCAATGGCCAAGGATCTGGTCTCTGTAGCGCCTTAAATTAGAAGCCACTGCGGGCTGAGGCATATTGTTGAATCAACCAGTAATTTAAATTTGGGCACTGCTGACAGCATATTCATTTGACTGCCTGGCCTGATTGACTGACAAAACTCCTGAAACCCCGATTCCTGCGTAGGTTGGGTTAGCGACAGCGTAACCCAACATAACCGCTGCTGGTGTTGGGTTTCACGCTGTTCAACCCAACCTACGGTAAAATCTGTCAGTCAATCAGCTGCCTGGCTGCATAACTGCCAACCTGGCGCACCCAAATTGTCTTTCATCAACCGCTGAGCGACAGATGGGCTTTCCCTGGTGGATAGATTTTAATGCCCTCGCACCGAGGTGTATTCCCTTCGTGTCCATCCGAATAACGAAACCCCAAATTCTTGCAGACGCGACGCTGTAGCGATACGCCTGCCAGAATTTGGGTTTTCCGAAAGTCTCTTGGTGCAATTGCCCAATTCCAACATTCTTTGGAAGAATCTGCGGGTTTTGGATGCAGATAGTAGAATGAATTCCAAAGAGTTGCAGGTCGCTGCGGGATTGGCGAAAGAATTTTGCCGTGTTCAGGGGCGATCGCTTTTTCGTTTAGCGCATGGCGATACTACACGGCAGTTGGGTTCTACAGCCCCAGGTTCAGGCGGCTGATGACGGTGAGAGTGCAGCGGCAGATCCCGCTGGCACACAGAGTTTTTTTCTTCTATGGGGTGAAACCTGGCGGCGAGTCGAACCGCAGACAGGGGAAACAGCAGCAATATTGCCCCATCCCTATGCTCTGACACAGGATGAACTGCTGACGGAGTTACGGCTGCTCCAGAAGCGGCGGCAGATTCAGTGGTCTGTTGCTGCGATCGAGCTGGCAGAACCCGTTGTTGCGGCAAAGGGGCGGGGGAAACAGGGGACAAAGGCAGAAGTGGCCAGTGCGGAAGGCATTGGTTCATCCGGAGCAGTGCAGAGTGCGGCTCGCTGGCAGGCCCAGACGCTGTTCCTGCCCAGCCATCGGATTGCGGATGAGACCACTCCTGATTGGGTTCCCCAACACTCAGCAGCCCCCACAGGAGAAGATAGTTCTCTCCCGGTAGAACTTCACTCCTGGCAGATTGGAGGCTTCTGGCTGACCCCCCTGGAGGCGGCGCAGTTTCTCAATTCACTGCCGCTGGCCTCTGTGAGTGAAGAAGACTCCTTTGTGGCAGGCGATCTGCGGTTCTGGTCGCACACCGTCCGCTGGAGCCTGGACTTGATGGCGCGATCCAAGTATCTGCCGGGAATCCAGCGCTCTGGAGAAGCAGCCCGTACCTGCTGGCAGGTGTTGCTCGACAGCGATACCGACCAGACCCGCTTGCGTCAGTTCTCCCAGCAGATGCCGCCCATCTGTCGGGCTTACATTTCCTCCAGTTCGACCGATACCACGGAACTACCCGAATTTCCCCAGCCCCGAAGGCTCCTGCTGGGCTTTCTGAATGCGGTGGTAGATGCCCAGATCCGTCAGGTTGCCACTCAGCAACCCCTTCCTCCCGCTTCCTTCCCCAAAGATCTGCCCCTGCGCGAGTGGCTCCGCAGCCTGGGAACGGATGCCAACCTCCCCCTCGACCCCGGCAGGCTAGAACGACTGAACGGCTTTTTGAACCAGTGGGTCGCCCCACTCCAGCGCCACCTGAGCCAGGAGATCGCCAGCTTCCGCACCGCCTTCACGCTCACCCCCCCCCTCGAAGGTCGAACGGATTGGCACCTGGAGTTTGGCCTCCAGGCTGCCGACGACCCCAGTTTCTGGGTCAGCGCCCGGATTGTCTGGCAGAATCCAGTCGATCGCCTGTTTTACCAGGGGCGCACGATTGACCAACCCCAGGAGACGCTGCTGGCAGGACTGGGACTCGCCTCCCGGCTCTACCCGGCGATCGAACCTGGCCTGCAAAGTCAGCAGCCATCCGTCTGTCCTCTGGCCCCCCTCCAGGTCTACGATTTCCTCAAGTCCACGGCATGGCGCTTGCAGGATAGCGGTTTTGGCGTAGTGCTCCCCCCCAGCCTCGCCAGCGAGGGCGGCTGGGCCAATCGGTTGGGTCTGAGCGTGCGGGCACAGCCGCCCAAAGATAAGGGATTGGGACTAAACAGCCTGCTGAACTTCCAGTGGGAGTTGACCATCGGTGGTCAGCGGCTAACTAAGTCAGAATTTGACCGGCTCGTGGCCCAGAACACGCCGCTGGTGGAGATTAACGGTGAATGGGTGGAACTGCGTCCCCAGGATGTGAGAGCAGCGCAAAATTTCTTTGCCACCCGCAAAGACCAGATGACGCTGTCGCTGGAGGATGCCCTCCGCATCAGCACGGGTGATACCCAGATGATCGAAAAACTCCCGGTGGTCAGCTTCGAGGCATCGGGGGCGCTGGAGGAATTGATCAATGCCCTGACGAAAGGCAACCAGAGCATTGAGACCATTGCCACGCCCGCAAGCTTCAGAGGAGAACTGCGCCCCTATCAGGAACGAGGCGTTGCGTGGCTGGCGTTTCTGCAAAAGTGGGGGCTGGGGGCCTGCCTCGCAGATGACATGGGTCTGGGGAAGACAATCCAGATGATTACGCTGCTTTTGCACCTGAAGGAAAGCGACGAACTGACAAAACCAACGCTGCTGGTGTGCCCGACGTCGGTGATTGGTAATTGGGAACGTGAGGTAAAACGGTTTGCGCCGAGTCTGAAGGTGCTGGTACATCATGGGGATAAGCGATCGCAATCCAAAACCTTTGCCACCGACGCAAAGAAGGTTCACCTGGTCATCACTAGCTACACCCTGGCCCACCGCGATGAGAAAACGCTCCAGGGCGTTTCCTGGCAGGGGGTTGTTCTGGATGAAGCACAGAACATCAAAAATCCGGATGCCAAACAATCTCAGGCCGTCCGCAACCTGGAAACCGAATTTCGCATTGCTTTAACAGGCACCCCCGTCGAAAATCGGCTCTCGGAACTCTGGTCCATCCTGGACTTCCTCAACCCTGGCTACCTGGGGCCGAAGAATTTTTTCCAGCGCCGCTTTGCCATTCCTATTGAGCGCTACGGGGATACGGACTCGCTGAGGACACTGCGATCGCTCGTCCAACCCTTTATCCTGCGCCGCCTCAAGACCGATCGCGATATCATCCAGGACTTGCCAGAAAAGCAGGAGATGACCGTCTTCTGTGGCCTCACTGCAAATCAGGCTGCCGCCTACCAGAAACTTGTGGATACCTCCCTGGAGCAGATTGATGCCGCCGAGGGTATCCAGCGGCGCGGCATGATTTTGGCGCTGCTCACTAAACTGAAGCAGGTGTGCAACTATCCTGGCTTGCTCAAAGGCGAAGATGCAGTGACGGGTGCTTCCCTTGTGGCTGGCTCTGGGAAACTCCAGCGCCTGGAGGAGATGCTGGAGGAACTGCTGGCGGAGGGCGATCGCACCCTCATCTTCACCCAGTTTGCGGAGTGGGGCAAGCTGATGCAGCGCCACCTGGAGCAGCAGTTTAAGCGCGAGGTGCTGTTTCTCTACGGCAGTACAACCCGACCCCAGCGGGAGGAGATGGTCGATCGCTTCCAGAACGATCCGCAAGGCCCCCGCATTTTTATTCTCTCGCTCAAGGCTGGGGGAGTGGGTCTGAACCTGACTCGCGCCAACCATGTGTTTCACTTCGATCGCTGGTGGAACCCCGCCGTTGAAAATCAGGCGACCGATCGCGCCTTCCGTATTGGTCAGACGCGCAATGTGCAGGTACACAAGTTCGTCTGCACAGGTACGCTGGAGGAGAAAATTCACGAAATTATCGAGAGTAAGAAAGCGCTGGCAGAACAGATTGTCGGTGAGGGTGAAAGCTGGTTGACGGATCTGGATACGGATCAGCTAAGGAATTTACTGTTGCTCGATCGGACTGCGGTGATTGATGATTGAAGCAATCCAGGGATGCCGAAGAAGATTCAGAACTCAACCAACGATAGCGCTTCGCGCTTGGATAAAGTACAGGTTTTTGTGAGAGAGCCGCGCTCAGCGCGGCTCTCTCACAAAAACCTGTACTTCACTAAAGTGCTGGACTTTTGACTAAATCGGCACTAAAACTAAATATGCCGCGAAACGCTCTCTCAGAGAGCGTTTCGCGGCATTGTAAGAAAAACAGTCAAAACTCCAGTTACGATAGCTGAGATCTTGCACTATTCTGCCGCCGCTCTGCGGCGGCAGAATCAGGGTTTTGATTTTTCTTTAAGCCAAGGTGCAAGATCTCAGACAGGGCTTTGCGAGAACAACAACCCTCCGCAGAAAACTTCTTTTTATGCTGGTGCAAGAAATACTAAGAAGTTAGATTGGTACTTGCGGGTGTTGAGGGATAAAGATCATGGTTTTACTCCAGCAAAACCTCGCTGAATCGTGGAGTAATTCTCAACTCAATGTTGCTCAGCTCAACTCATCACGCTTCAGGTTGTTTCGATTTAATTTTGCAACATAAATGAATAGGGTGCATCCCACTTTTGCAAATTTCTAAACCCAGTTTTGGGGGGGGGGGGGGGGGGGGGGGGGG
>CAZVXA010000092.1:0-15134 GCA_964630955.1 uncultured bacterium
CTGTGAATCGGTCAGATAGTTGTCGTCTTTGGCTATTCGTATTGTCGTCTAATAGCATTTCTCTGACTAACTTAACTCTTGCTGCTGGGGTGATTGCCGTCTGACCGTCGATGCCAGATGTTCTTTTCCCAGAATTTTCTTGAGTCACCCTTCGCACTGACAGTAGCAGGTTGGAGTAACTGCGTAGCATCAGCTTCATCAGGCTACGAACCTTGTTCCACTGACCATTCTGCTTAGCACGATAAATCCTTCTTCTTAGGTTCCTAACACGCTTTTTGATGGTCTTCCATTCAATAGCCGACCACTCTACTAACGGTTCCTTAGTTCCGATTTCATTACTGAATCTATCTTTCACTCTGGTTTGGTTCCTTCTAGATTTCTTTATCGTTAAGACCTGATGGAAGTCTGCCGTCTTTCAACGTAGGGCAAATTTTGAACCCCTATCCGCTGCGTTACACAGCGACATTTGCTTGCTCCATCTTCCTTTACCCTCCAGATGATTCAGCCTTCCTTGCGGTTAACCTACTCAGGCATTCGACCTTTCCCTGAGAATCTGTAGGGCTTACTGTGTTTCGTACATCTGAAATTCGATTGAGTTAGGATTCCATCTCTATCCCGACAGGAGTTTCGTTCTCTCGTCATGACTCAGTCCTGCCTGTCATAACCAACCTGCTTACCTTTTGGTCAGAGTGTATCAACCCGGTTTCACTCTTCAGCGAATTACGGGACTATCAATAATGGTTCACTTTCGTTAATCCTTCTCAATCTTCCCCTTGCCCTCTACCCAATTCAGGTTTTGTGCTTTGGACTTTTGTGCCTTGCATTCCGCCAGGTTCATTACTTACTTTTGACGTAGGCAGAGTCAGGGACTCCTTTACATGGGGACAGGGAGAGAGAATTCCCTGGAGGAGATGGCTCCTCATTCTTAGCGTGTTGAACACGCTGGATGTACGACTTTCACATCGCACAGAACCAGTCGCTACCGTAGGGGTGATGCTGTTACTACTTGCACCTGTAGAGAGGGACTTCCACCCTCACGGTGATTCAGTTGTCGAGGTTCTATCCTCGCCATCTGTCCCTGAGTATCGCTACCCATTTAGGATGAACGAATCGCACACGGCTTAGCTGAGCGGTGGCAGATAACCTCGGCACCACTCCAGGATCTCTCGTCCGTCCGCTCCAGCGCGTTGTTATGCCGCTTTCGCTTGTGACTCAACTTTAAACACAGAGCAACACAATATAAAAGTTTCTATCTTTGCGATGGTGGACCAACCTCAGCACTATTTATACTTGGATCTCTCAGCATAATTTGAGAAAATTCAAAAGCCCTTTCTTTGCTTCTAAAAGAGGCAACTTGAATAGCTTTTTGATTAACCGATGTCCTAGTCATTGGATATGCGTCTCCACAATAATTACTTTGAATATATTGAAGAGTACTGCTATCAGTCCGATTTACATAAACTGGGTAAAAATCTTGAAGCCCGGCGGGATCAGAATCGCCACATTTTGGTCTTGGAAAATTCCATGGTGAAGACAACGTATTGTTATGGTTGGCAACTGTATTACTGTTGCTTGTTGAAGTTTCAGAGCCTGTACTTAACCGAGTTGAATGGTCTTGAGGTTGAGGTTCTTTGAAGGTATCAGAAGTACTTATCAATTGCCAAAAAAACCACAAAATAACAAGAACTGGAGTGAAGCAAACCGCATAAATTAAAAAGCCACAGCCATATCCAAGGCATCTATAAAAATCATCAGAAGTTTGAATTTGTCTTGAAGTCGGTTCTGGTGTAGGGATTGGAGTTGGTTGTGGTCGTGGTGTAGGTGTAGGGATTGGAGTTGGTTGTGGTCGTGATGTAGGTGTAGGGATTGGAGTTGGTTGTGGTCGTGGTGTAGGTGTAGGGATGCGGATTGAAGTTGGTGTTGATGTTCTAGCTATTGCTTCTACAAGAGAAGTATTATCACAGAAGCAACGTTGCTTCTCTTGCCATGCACTAAGGGTGATAACCCGTTCACAACGAGAACATTTTCTACCACGATCATTGGTACTAAAAGTATAGTTAGTCCAAGGGCAACGAATACCTGGTTCAAAGGTTTCTCTGGGATTAGAACTGCTAGAACTCTCTGGACTGGGTTGTGGACGTGTAGTTCTTAAAATTTGGGCGGGTGTTGATGTTCTAGCTACTGCTTCTACAAGAGAAGTATTACCACAGAAACATGTTTGTTTTTCTTGCCATGCTGAAAGCGTAATTACTCTACCTGGGCAGTTAGGGCTAAGACATTTTCTACCATGTTCTCCAATACTAAAGACATGAGAAGTCCATGGACATCGAGTCCCCGGTTCAAAGGTTTCCATCTCTACCTGCAAGAAATCTCAATCACTTCCTGATCCCCCTACTGCCTCTGCGCCTTCTTTGATTAGATTGTGCTTTAACATTGCTAGATAAGGAAGTTTCGTTGCCGGTATCATTTCTCCAGGCAAGCTGCGATTGCGTCTCCGTTGTTAGCTCTGAATTATCTCTCCATACCAGATTCTGAGTTAAGGATTGCTGGTATTGATTCACCAAGCGATCCAATCTTTCATCGCCCTCTGAGTCGTAGCTGGAAACTTGTATACCGTGATTATCACCAACATAGCCAGAACTACCATATGCTTGATTTGCTCTATAAGCAGCTATGCTCTTGATTTGACTCTCCGTCAGGAAAGTATTTTCGGTATTAGATATTCCTAATACACGCTTTTCTTCATCTGTTAATCTAAGATTTCCATTCTGGTTCCGGTCTCTTAAGTCTGTTAAGAAAGCATCACGTCCAATCGTATGGTCACTTCCCACTCTTCCTTGAAAGTACCAACGCCCGTCTTTTTGCCAATAATGATCGTGAGAGATTACGCTGTCTCTATCGAGGCTGGATCTATCCCCAGAGCATAGGATTTCCCAAGCACCATCGGGCTTGCGTTTGAACTTGTACCATAGCCCTGTTGATTGATCTAATTGAATTGCTTGTTCCCAAGACCCATTGTTAGACATAGTTGCTCTCCCATCAATCAAGTCAATCGCGCCAATTTAGTCTTGAGCGATTATTCGCTTGTTCCCCTAGACTATTGGATTGATTACCTTCTCTCCAGATCAACCTAGAACTTGGTGTCAGACGCATTTGGTTGGGATCTCTCCAATTAAGTCTGACTCTGGGTGAAGGATGCCATCTCACATTTGGTTCTACTTGCCTTGTATAGTCAACCAAAAAGGGTTTTCGACAAGCCGTTTTAGAGTGGACTGTTGCAACAAATCGATCGCCAATAGGATACTTAATTTCACGCGCTTCTATCACGGAGACAGATTCTCGTGAAGTTTCATACCGCTCTCTTGAAGAGCGAGTGCGGAACCAAGGAAGCTCATCTTGAGGATTTGTTTCGTGATATCTACGTCGCCTAATACTTCGAGGTCTATCTCCAATACGGTTAACTAGCCAATTAGCAGTTCCATCCCCTACATCTCGACAGAGAATAACCGTATCAAAGTTTTCCATAACCTGATCTCGATAGTCAGGATCAATCTGTTCCAAGCTTTGTGAAGCAATTATAATGCTACCTTTAGCTGAACGAGCCACACTACTAAATTCAGATATGTCAATTTGCTTTTGCATCCTCGGAAATTCATCAAGCCAAAAGGCTATGCCCAATCCCTCACTAGAGTCAGTCCATCGTTCGTAGAATATTGTCATCAGGATATCGATTAGTGCTGAGGAATTCTTTTTAGAAATATCGCGTCCTGCAAGCTCAGCCCCAATTACAAGAAGAGTTTGACGATTCTGAATTTCCCGCAGCAAAATGTCACTGTGGTTCGTAACTTGCTCAAAATTTGACCAAGAGAAAAAGCTAAGGCTATCTTGAATAACCCAAGTAAATGCTTGATCTGTATCTTCACTATTCTCCAAAAGCCTCAGTTGAGCCTGGATTGATCGCTGCAATGCAGAATCTTGGCATCTTTGCACTAGTAGATTTAGTCTGTTTAAGGGATCTTGAGCTATTTCATATATGTGCCTTAAAGTTGCGGAACTACCCATCACCTGTTTAACGAGCATGATCCACTGAGCAATCCAGGTTATATCTCTTGTGGCAAATTGGCGATTTTCACCCAAATCATCTGTATTGCCATAGAGAGCTTTCGCTAAAATTTGAGCATCTTGAATAGAAAAAACATTGTCTAACAAGTTAATACTATGGCTACGCGAAACTTCTTGAGGAAGTGCGCTCCAGTAGATTACTCGAACACCTTTACTTTCTGCATATCGTCCTAGCTTATCAATTAATGAACCACCCTTAACATCAATCACTATATTGGACAAACCAGCATCAATTGCCGATTTTATACCTGGAATAATAAAACCATCCGTTTTACCAGAGCCTGCTGGTCCGATAATTGCCAGGTTTTTATAGATGCTGTTCTCCTGTAACCAAACATTCTCACTTAGGCGAATGCGACCACGAGATATATCTAAAAATTTGCCAACGTCAAATACAGGCTGTGTTGCAAACCTATCATGATTCTTCAAAATTCTCGTATTGTGAAAATTTGAGCCTGGGCTTTTTAAGATATCTGTAATTTCATTGAGAGTGGCAGTTCCCGAATAGTCTCTCAACTCGCGAATATCTATATCAGTTGGAGGTAAAGAGTCAAGAGGTCCAATAATAGTCTCACCACCCCCAAAGAGGGAGCGAAGTCCCCATCCCAAGTTCTCAAATGAGTCCTGCCATGTCATTGTCTATTTCCGCCTCCAAGAATAAAACGGAAAAACTGTTCGAGCAAGCCATTTAGACCATCGAATATAGAAATAATGCTCCACTCAGAGTTTTCAGAATTTTGACTCGGATTAAAATCTTGAGCAGAGCTTTCTGGCTCTAAATTAGATACGTTCGCCCCGATATTTCTACTTGCCTCACGTTCAGGTAGTTGAGGCAATTCAATTCTTCTGGTTACTAGTGGCTCTGAATTATCCTCCTTTGGTGAGGATATCGAGCTACTTAAATAAACGGGATTTAACCGTTTACCCTGTCCTCCATAGAAGTATCCTATTTCATGGCGAATTGGATCATACACGGTCGCAATTTGCCAGATCTGCCTAAAGGAGAGCCTCTGAGTATTCAAATCTGTTCCAGACAAAAATATTCCATGTCCTGGATGAGAATGATACCAACCAACAATTGTGGTTTGTGGATAATGCTCTTTTTGGGTTCTGAGAATTTCCTGCCAACATTCCGGTGTAAATCTGAAGTGAACTCTATTGCCTATTGTATAAGGAGCAGAAATAGAGCCTACTATCTCTGTATAGTGTTTTTGCTCAGTGGGACAGTAATAAGCATTACCGACTAGAGCACCGCCTGTTTCATTATTTGGATCAACCGAAAGATGATTGATTAACTGCTTCTCTGCGCTTTGAGTGACAAAGACCAGCATTTCTGATAGACGGTCTACTTGCTGAGCGAAAGAGCTTCTTCTTTGTCGATTATCAATTAATTGACCTCGACTTTCTAAAAATGAACTGAGCGCATAATTAATCGGTTTATACACATCATCATCATCTCGCCATTGCAGTTGAGTCATGAAGATCACCTCCAATTTAACTGGTGAGATGACTGGCTCATCTGAGTGGTAGAGTTCAATGGAAAAAGATGCTTATTTCTATTTGCCCAGTCACGTGCTTCAGAATTTGCCGGAACTCCAAATCGAAGAATTTCATACTGGAGCATTCCAATTACCCTTTTCACAAGAGCATCTAGTGGATGACTCATGCTCTCTAACTCACTACCTTTGAAGCAAAAGCCTCCATGAGAAAAGACATTAGGATGAAAGATCGGCGTTATGAGTTTTACGCTAGGAAGCTTTCCTGGATCAGGGTAATCTATAGGAAACGAGCTAATCTCCAAAATGTGATTGGTTCGGTACTTTGGCGTTCCATTACTTACAGATTCGACGCTCTTACAGTTAGAGATCTGAAGTCGATAATACTCTGGGGGACGGCTACCTTCAAGCATTTGAATCTTGACTGGTTCATTAAACGTACAAAGCTTTTGCAGGGCGCGGTAATCATTTGATAATCGCTCATCACGAATTGACATTTATTCTCTACCTCCCTCAGCTTCAGGTGTAAGAATTAAAACAGATCCTGACTCAATGCCTGCACCCTGAAATGTATCAGAGTCTCTCATTACTTTGTTTGTCTTTTCGAGAACAAGAGAACAGGGAACACTAGACAGACCAGCCACTTCTTGAGCAGCTTGTTTAAATTCTCCTAAAATCATATCGACTGGAGCATCAACTGTCTTGCGAAAATCACCACTAAGATTTCTCACTGTTACGGTAATTTGGCTCATGATTTAGTATTTCTCCGATTTAGTTAAGGACAAATCTTCCACTAACTCAAACGTTACACGCTCATTCAAGTGAACATATTGAATAGTTTCTCTATGGCAGAGCTTGAAGAAAGAGAACGGTCGATCGGCATCTTCGTGAGTATGATCAAGTTGGCAATAATGAGGTATCTCTCTATCTCCATATCCACATTTAGAGCAAATCTTTTGGCTTTGTCTTACCTGATCCCTGGGAGTACTTATTAGTTCAACCGTGCCACAATTTCTGCAAAAAGCTTTAGATACAAAATCAAATGGTAATTCTAATTTCCAATCTTGATCTAAACCTAATTTTGTGGCAACTTGAGCCGGGGTGTAAGCAAGTGAAAACTGAGGCAACTTTTCATCCCGTTTTTTGGGAATTGAGTGATGATCAGGGCATTCCTTATCTACAGTGAATTCGATGATTCGGAAACCAAGTGGTTGCCTCACAGGAAGAACTAATTGTGTTCCTGACTGTAGGTTGCTGCTTCCTAATAAAAGCTGAACCGTTACTTCAGCTTGGTAAGCAGCGACAACAGAAGCAGTCATAATTGTTGTTGCTAGCTTTGGTTCCTGGTAATTATCTCTTAAAAGACCACATGAATAGCTCTCGTTAAATCGTTCCCATGCTGATGTATCCATCTTGCAACGATAGCAAGCGGTTTCGGGTTCGCTAGGATTAAAAAGAGCCACATTTCCTGAGTAATGATTTATTCCACCATCAATCCACGGAACTCCAGCGGAGTAGCATCTTTTGTTAAGTAACCGCCGTGCTCTTACACTATCCAGGCAGCCTACCACTACATCCATTTCACTGAGTAAGCCACGACCGAAATCTATTTCTAATTTTCCGATTACAGGATGAATATGAATATCTGGATTAAGTTCTCTGAGCCGCTGGGTAACAACCTCAGCTTTATATCTGCCAATGTCAGATTCTCTAAATAGTACCGATCGCGTCAGATTATGAATTTCAACAGTGTCGTAATCAATGACCCAGATATTACCAATCCCAAGCAAAGCAAGGTTTTTGAGCACTTCATTGCCTAGTGCCCCACATCCTACAACAGCAACTTTCGCTTCTGCTAATCTTTCTTGTTTCCAGTTTAGGATGAGGCTATGTCGGGCATAACGATCTTGAGACATGCTACAACTTTGCGAATTTACATGAAGTTAGTATTCCCCAAAAAAATTTAGTAGTTACACCTGATGACACAATTTATCGGCAATCCTTATGTACCTCCTTCACCAAGGACTTGCGGCATAACGGTTGCAGTCAGCGGTTGCTCTAAATCTTTGCATCCTCTCAAGCGGCTTTGTTCAATCCGCTGCACTGCAATTGTTATGCCGCAGCAATTACGCCTGCTATTGTTGTATACTTTGCATTGCTGATTGTATTAGTTGAGTAGTAAAGTTTTTGAGCCGTGTCAAATCAGCGGGTGTATACCGTTTATAGTTTTCAGTTTTCATGGCATAGTCAAGAATAGAAATTGCTCGAGCAAACAATTTAGCAGCCTCACCAGAATCTTTTAAAGTATTTTGAATGTGGATATAATAATTATTTGACTTCTTGTTATCAGAAAGAGGCGGCAGCTCTTTACCTTTCAACAGTATTCTAATCACCAATACAATATGGTAGCGAAACTTTTTGTATCTTTGGTCAATATTGCCACATCTGATAGCATTTTCTAGAAGATGACATGTTAAACAACTGATGTAGTAGGGATAAAAACCATGCTTGTCAACGAAAATTTTATCCTCATTGGCTTTCAATAGTTCACCATAATACCTATGAGTACTATGAGGCATATCTAAGAACATTGAAATAAAACATTTGATTTGATAAGTAATAGAAACAACCTTACTCTTATTAAGAGTAGGCATTTGACTTTCGTATTGCTTAGAACGTCTTTCGTAATACAGTCGATATTCTTTGTCTTCCTCAGACGTAAAGCTATTGTAAAAATCTTCTAATGCCTTCTGGAATGGTTGAAGAGCCAGGAAAGCTTCTGTTTTGACTTCTGTCTGCCTGTTAGTAGCTTTAATAATACGGTTAGTAACTTCTTCGTCGTTAGTGACAATTAACTTAATCGTCAAATAAATACTATTATCGATTGATGTCCTATTAGAATATAAAATGTGGCTAGTTTGACATCCATTTACTATTTGGAAATCCCGTATAGTAAATATAGAACCAGTTTTTTGGATCGATTTTGCGACAATAGTTACACCATTGTTAAGTAGTACAAAGCTGTTTCTGATTGCATTACTACGAAGAGTCTCTGCAACTTCTCTATTAACAGGATTGTCTCCTTGAAAGTCGCGAACATTATCGTAAAATAGACTTTTTAAAAGGCTACCATCACTACTGCAAATCAATTTTAAATACTCATCACAGGGTAAGATACCAATGTATGCTTCACTTACACCATCAATCTGAGGGATGATCGTGTGTTTTTCAAAGTTAATTTGTTTATCTACCTTATTTTTTAACTCTTTATAAATGGTTTTCAAGTGCTCTGCATCTATTGGAATAAACTCGATTCCAAATGATTCAAACAAACCTGTTACCTTTAATGTTTCCACTCCAGCATTAATTCTATGTACAAGATTGGAATCATCTTCCCATTTTCCAGTTGTAACATAGTACATCGAGCAGGATGGATTACGTGCAAAATCAATTGATTGATCGTATATATAATCCGTTAATTCTTTCAAAGATTTTACACTTTCATTTGTATGCTTAGGTAATCCATGTTTGAAGAAGCTTTCTACTCCAAATATAAAGTTTCCAATCTCAGCTGAGTCAAATTTATTTGAGGTTTTGGATTGTATGAAAACAAAATTTACATCCAATCGATGAAATTTGTTCTTTAAGTCATCAATTTCTTCTTTTGAAAAAACCAAATTATCATTGACTATGATTGCCACACCGTCAAAGCCCATATCACCACCACCACCAACGCTTATATCTTCCACCTCAAATCTTTCAGAATGAAGGCGAGAAACGATACAGTGGTTTACAAAATGTTCAAATAATTGGCTTTTCTCAATAGCTGAAGGATAGCCATATTCTTTTTGAAAATCACTTAGATAAGCTTCTGTAATTCTGTCCATACTATTTGTAGTCCTAAATTAACTAATGATTACCAAGTAAAGGTGATGAGGTTTTCGCTACCTACAGATATATATCTTCATATAGCCTTTCATCAATATTTCTTCTGATGACTTCCAACGCACCTATCTTTTGAACCCTGATAGATAGGGTTTCAGCTATATCCCCATCAATAATCAAGCGGCATAACACCTCGTTGAACCGCACGAAGCCCGTAACCGGGCTTCGTGCGGTTAACCGGGCGGCGTTGTCGGTTCCAACGAGCTTGTTATTTTGCGGCTCAGTACCATTGTACCATATACTGTCAAATTTTTTATCGCCGCAAAATAAAAACTTATTGTACGGAAAGTTTCCGTATAACAACCCTAATATAGGAGCTTATATGGAAACTTTCCGTATAACACCCGGCTACAGGGTAGTTATACCGAAATTTTCCAGATAATAACCGTGGCATGGGGTATTATCTGGAAAATTTCAGGCTATCTTCACGAAAAAGCAAATTCAGGTCGAAGTGATGGAAGAAGCAGGGGAGGAGTTCTCCTCTGGGACACAGCGAAGAAAACCCCTCCCATCTCATCTCCCTAAAACCGCTCCCAAGGCGGCTGGAACCCTCTCTGCTGAAGGAACCCTTCCTGAATCCGCTGGCGCTGCTCCATCACAGCGGGGTTCGGTGCCCCACCATTCGCCATCTGCTGCAGCGCGATCTGCTCAAGCTGCTGGAGCGCCTGAATCCGGTTGCCCTGGGCTGCATTGAGCGAAATCAGTGCCGTCTGAGCCGTTTGATCCTGTGGGTTCAGCGTCAGCACCTGATTGTACAGACGGGCCGCATCCTCATACTCCCGCTGCTGAAAGCGAACGCCACCCAGCGCCGACAGCGCACTCACATTCGAGGGCTGCTGCTTCAGAATCGCCTCATAGGCACGGCTGGCCTGCCCCAGATTGCCCTGACCCTGTGCCAGTTGACCCTGCACAAAGTAGGCGCTCAGGTTATTCGGGTCACGGGCGATCAGCCGTGCCACCAGCGCATCCGCCTGGGCCGGACTGCGAGCCGCCACCACCTGAATCAGCCGAAGCTGCACCGGAATGCTACCCGGATCAACTTCCAGCAGCGCGTTATACAGTTGCTCACGCTCAGGCGAGGGCGGCAGAGCGCCCGCCAGACTGAACAGCTCAATCGGGGTTTCCGACAGCGCGCGGGTCTGGAGCCACTGGTTCAGCACAGCGACAGCCGACGCCTCTGAAATTAAGCCTGCCTGATAGGCAAGGCTGGCCCGTCCCAGTTGCTTCGACAGGTCTTGTGGATTGCGGGCAATCAGTTGGTCATAGAGGGCGATCGCCTCATTCACCCGGCCCTGCCGCTGATAAACGCCTGCCAGACCCTGCACCGCACCGCTGATCACGCCGGAGTCGGTTGTACCGCTGGCCAGAATCGACTGATAGCGCTGGGCCGCAGCGGTCAGATTGCCCTCGCGCTGGTCGATTTCCGCCAGCAGCAGCAGGATCGCTCCCTGGTCACGGGTGCCAGTGGCGCTACTGGAGAACGTAGACAGTGCCGCCCGCGCCCCCGCCAGATCGCCCTGCTGGATTAACGCCTGGGCGATGCGGAAGTTCAGGAACGGCTGGGTCACGCCACTGCCCGCCAGTGCCCGATAGAGGGGCAGCAGGTTGGGCGAGGGCGGATCGAGGCGGATTAATGCCTGGGTGATGCCGCGCAGTTGTACCGGGTCTGCGGGCAGAGCCGGGAAAGCGGCACGGAGCTGCTGTTCTAGCTCACTGCGGGAGAGGGTGCCCGCTTCGGTGGCAACGACGAGACGCTGGGTCAGCAGTCCCTTATCGTTGGGGAGTTGCTGGATCAGCTGGTCGTAGAGCTGGAGGGCGATCGCCCGCATCTGGGGCATCCCGCTCAGCACATCGGCGGCTTCGCGGATCAGGGCCACGCTGGGTCGGTTGCTGGTGGTAATCACCTGACGGTACAGGTTGGCGGCCTCCTGGGCGGAGACGGCATCGGTGCGGCCCAATACGCTGAGTGCCCGCGCCAGCGCCAGTCGAGAATCCTGTCTGCCGCGCAGGGGAGCCAGGGTGGCTTTGGCCTGATCCAGACGGCCTGCTTCGGCGTAGGCAGTTGCCAGTGCGGCCCGCACCTGAATCGAGGCGGCGTTGATCCGGCCAATGCTGCGCAGTTGACCCTCCAGCACCTGGATGGCCTGGGGCAGGTTTCCGGTTTCGCGCAGCGCCAGGGCGTAGGCGATCGCCGCATTGGGAGAAAAGGGTCGGCCCGTCGCCCGGAAGCGGTTGAACAGTTCCAGTCCCTGTCGGTAATCACCGCTGTAGGTGTAGACCTGGCCAGCGTTGCTCAGCACATCCGGGGAGGGATTGCCCTGGAGGGCCACCTGAAAGTCCGCAATGGACTCATTGAAGCGGCCTTCAAAGAAGTACAGTTTGCCGCGCTGTGCCCGTGCAGAGGTGTTTCCCGGCTCCAGGGTGATCAGCGTCGTCAGCGCTTCAATCCCCCTCGCCTGCCATTCCGGACGGAACTCGCCCAGCAGACCCAGGCTGTCCAGGGCCAGTCGGTTATTCGGGTCAATTTCTAAGACTCGCTCGTAAGCACGGAAGGCATCGGCATCGCGGCCTGCCCGACGGTAGGCGATCGCCACGCCCAATTGGCCCTCCAGGGAACGGGGATTGTTGCGCAGGAAGCGCTCAAATTGGGTGATCGCCTGGTTGACCAGCCCCTGGCTCAGCAGGGTGTAAGCTTGCTGCAATTGGAAGGGGGCATTGCGGGTCTGGGCGATCGCGGGTGCAGAGATGAAGGGAACCGTCAGGGGAGGCAGCGCTACGCCCGCCAGCAGCAGCCAGGATAAGCCTGCGGTCAGTGAATGGTGTCGTTTCATGGTCGCTCTTGCTCCTAGAGGCCGCTTCGGGGAGTTACATTAAATTCGGTTCTGAGGCGAAATCCAGCGATCGTATCGGAGAAATCGTTCGCCTGTTGAATGCTCAGTCCAAGACGAAGATTCGGCAGCACGGCAAAGTCGTAGAACAGCTCCAGAGCATCGGGGACGCGATCGCCACTGCGACGACGGGCCGATTCGTTGGACAAATTCCGACCGTAGGCGAGGCCGAGGCGATCGTTGCGCTGGAACACGTCCAGCAGGTTTGCGCCAACGCTGTAGGTATCTGCGGAGAAGTCAAAGGTCTGGTTGTTCAGGCGACCGTAGCGGCCAAATAGCCCCAGGTTGAGCCGGGGAATGTACAGTTCGGCGTTGACCCCGTAGGCTTCCAGGCGATCGCGGCTGGCTCCACCGGGGGCATCCAGATCGCGGGAAGAAACGTAGGTGCCGCGAATGATGGCGTTTCCGGTACGGAGTCCCACCTCTCCAGCAAAACCATCCAGGGCAAAGTCACCGATGCTGCGGGCCGAGGAGAAGGCGACGGCACGAGCCTCCAGGTTGTCAGTGACGCTCCAGTTCACCAGCAGGCCGGGGCGGGAGCCGATATTGGCTGCGCCGAGGGCCGGGTTGGTCTGGAAGATGGGGCTGAAGAACTGGGTGGTGTTATCCTTCGCGAAGCTATTGCGATCGAAGTAGGAAGTCAGATCGATCTGTCCCAACACAAAGCGCAGGTTGGGCGCATTGGGCAGGGATGCAGCGACATACAATTCGTTGATGTTAATCCCATCGTCACCGAAGGCATTCCCGGTGGTGAAGTCCAGCGTGCCGCCAAAGAGCAAATTGGGGGTGACGGGATAGATCCCGATCGCCCGTGCCCGTGCTGAAACGTCGCTGTCGTAATACTGAAACACCCCCTGCAAGGTCAGAGAGGGAGGCGTCAGGGGAGCATTAGAAGTCAGACGGGGTGAGTACGGTGCGGGGAGAGGAGTCGCTTGAGGAGTTGCAGGGGCGGTCTGCGCCAGGGTTGGCGCAGGGGCGGGCAACAGCGGTAAAGGAGCGGAGGGGATCGCCTGCTGCTGGGTCGCCGGGGGGAGCGCAGACGGTACGGGTTGAAGTGAAGGAGGGGGCGCAACGGGGGCGTCGGTCCACTGGACGGGAATCTGTCCCGCAAAGGGGGTTGTGGTTGAGTTAGAGGTGGGGGTAGCCTGCGCGATGGTGCGACGGTCGGCAGGAGTAGCATTGGCGGAGGAAGCGGGAGCCAGAGGGGTCGGGGTTGCACCTTGCCGCTGTGAACTGTTGGCCGTCAGTGCCTCGCGTACTTCTGAAGAAGACGCTCCAGAGGAACTTTCCCTCGTTTGCCCGCCGGGTGTTGCAGCAGATGCTTTGGCTAATTGATCTGCGATCGCAACAGTTTGGGAATGCTGTTGGTGATTGTCAGGTGATGCCAGAGCGGCTGTACTCACAATGAACCCAATCATTGCCGACAAAGTGCCAATTGGCGCTGCCATTAGAATCAGTCGAAATGTGCGATCGCTGAGAAAGAAATGATACGGATTTGGTAGCATGAACACGTCTACTCCTCAAGTGAAGACCCCATCACAACAACTTTTCCAAAGCGTTTATTGATACCAGGTTAATTATTTGAATGTTTACAGAAAATTTATACTGAAAACTGAGTAGATGCTCGGATGAATAGCTATAGGCTTCCCAAAGAATAGAATACGCTTAAGTGGTTGAAGTGAATTGTAAATAAACCTTTTGGAAGCACCTGTAAAGACTGAATGAACTTCCCATACTATTGGCAAAACCATGCTTAAACGCCGTCAAACACTCCTGAAAATTGTTCCTATCCTGGCTGTAATTTTGATGTGCAGCGGCTGTGCTCAGTTGAATCTCTCCAGAAATTCATCCGCACCCTCCACTCTTTCCTTTGCCGTTGATCAGATACAGCCCTCCAATCGCCCTGGCGTTTACAGCGTGTCAGGCCGAGCCAACCTTCCCGATAAGACAACCGTCGTCGTTTCAGCGATTCGTCAGCTCACCCCCGCTGCCAATCAAGACGGCGCAAAGCCAGAATATTCGATTCTGTCGCGGCAGCAGACCCAGGTGAACGGGCAAACCTGGAAAGTCGATTTGAATCTGTGGCAGGTTGCCCCCGATGGCCAATATCAGGAAGCATGGCAACTGACCCAACCCGCCACCAGGGTTGCCTCGACACCGAATTCAACGGTACTGTTTCTGGCCAGCGTCACCCCTTCCAATCAACCCTCTGAACTGACCCAGCAAATTGAGGATCTGACTCAAACAAGCCAGGGCAACTTCGTCCAGTTCACCGCTGAAGGCGACCCCTACCTCCAGGCCAGCCGTTCTCTCCCAATCACCCTCCCATCTGGACAGACCACCGCACCACCACAGCGATCGCTCACCACCCGCATTGCCAGCGATCGCATTACTGATGTGGCACCTGTCAAGAATCAGAATCGTTCAGTCCTGCCTCCTGGTAAAACGAATGTGACAACTGCGCCGTTGATGTCGCAGGAGTTTGTCAGGTAGGGAATGGGTGGATGGGTGGATGGGTGGATGGGTGGATGCGTGGATGCGTGGATGCGTGGATGCGTGGATGCGTGGATGCGTGGATGCGTGGATGCGTGGATGCGTGGATGCGTGGATGCGTGGATGCGTGGATGCGTGGATGCGTGGATGCGTGGATGCGTGGATGCGTGGATGCGTGGATGCGTGGATG
>CAZVXA010000092.1:15234-24117 GCA_964630955.1 uncultured bacterium
GTGGATGCGTGGATGCGTGGATGCGTGGATGCGTGGATGCGTGGATGCGTGGATGGGTAGGGGTTTAGCATTCGGGCAGATCAGTCATGGCGAAGTCATCGTCCGTAATACCCGAATGCTAAACCCGTACAGGGGTGGATGGGTCGTCATAGGATTGCAGAGTCAACGGAATGCAATGTTTGCGACAGAGTTGATTGCGATCGCCCCAAAGGCAGTGCCCACCGTAGGGGCAAAACGGCGGTTCGCCCCGGTTCGATCGACCCAAAGGCAGTGCCCACCGTAGGGGCGAAACGGCTGTTCGCCCCGGTTCGATCGCCCCGTTCAGAAGTTTTGGTGCGATCGTTGATTTCCTGATGGAATGGGGTCAACGACCGTTGACCCGTACAGGGTGCCTGATGGGTGGTGATCGCCCCACGGCAGATGAATGGGGGTGGTAGCGATAGTTCGATCCTTATAAAGCAGGAGCGCCGCAACAAGTGCGGCGCTCCTGCTTTATTTAGTGCTGCGTCAACACTAATCCAGCGTGTTCAGCAGCTCGCGGATCTTGCTAGACTGCATCGAGTCCAGCGCTTTGGGGAACCGGAGTTCTAATTGCAAGGATGGCTCCAGAGATGGAGTCGTCGTTGCTTTCGCCCAGGTCACCTCCGCCAGCAGCCGCTTGGGTGCTTCCTCCTCCTCGGTCTGTCCGATCAGGAGGCCCACCGCCGGGTTACCGCGATTGATGTGGTCCAGATCCAGGGTGTCAGAGTCCTCCAGTTCCAGACGCAGGGTGCGAGAGTTGATCTCCGTGGCCCTTGCCGGGTAGAACTGACCCTCCAGATAGAGTTCGGCGGCAGCATGGATACGTTTGAGCACTGGGGTCGGTTCGGCGGGTTTAGGTTCGCTGAGGGCACGCTTGAGACCACTCATGACAAACCGCAAAGACTCCAGCGGACGATCCACCCCCTCCCGTTTCTGGGAGTACCACTCGCGTACATCGGAGTACAGCACCAGGATCAGATCATCCATCTGGGTCTGTGCCAGGTTGACGAAATCGATCGCCAGCACCACCTGCTGTTCATCCAGCGGGGACACCCGAATGATGCGACCATTGACGAAGGCTCGACTACCGGAGTCGCCGATGACCTCCAGTTCGATCTCATCCGGCAGGTTGGGCCACTCGTTCAGCACGACGCGGGCACCGCTTTCGCTGATGTCCAGGGTTCTGCCCATCCAGGTGCGATCGCGGCTATATACCACCGTATCCAGTGTCCGACTCAGACGGTGAGTCCGGCGCAGTTGGGGCTGCTCCAGCGCCACCAGAATCGCGGCAATCAGCAGCACCAGGTTAAACAGGTTCCACAGGGCGTTAATCACGATCGCCTGCCCATCGGGCGGACTGATCGCCAGCCGCAGGGGAGCCGCCACCAGCCCCAGAATGATCAGTACAACGAAGATCACTGGCACTCTGGCAGCGCCCCAGTCAAAGCTGCGTTTGGTGACCGTAATCCCTTTATCGGTCACATTGAACTTGCCCAGACGGGGATTGAGCAGCGCCATAAAGGTGACCAGACCATCCTGGAACGCCAGCGCATACTCAAAGATCTCATTCCAGAAGGAATAGCGAACCCCCTTGTAGATGATGTAGTTGGCGGCCATCGCCAGCAGAATGTGCGGCATGGCGTAGGCCAGCGTCTCAATCCCCAATCCTCGAATCGAGTTAATCCCAAACAGCAGGAAGGCAATCGGGGCGATCGCGTACATCATGCGGGGAAACCCGAAGAAAAAGTGGGTGGTGGCCGACAGATAGCACAACCGCTGCGGCAGAGACAGCTTCAGCTTGGAGTTAAACAGAGGATTTTCTAGCCGCAAAATTTGCGCCATCCCCCGCGCCCAGCGCACCTGCTGTCCCACGTAAGACGAGAACTTCTCTGGGGCCAGACCCGCCACCATGATCTTGTCGAAGTAGACGGTCTCGTAGCCCTTCGAGTGCAGCCGCAGGGACGTGTGACAGTCCTCGGTGACCGTCTCCACCGCGATGCCACCCACCTCCAGCAGGTGCTTCTTGCGAATCACCGCCGCAGAGCCGCAGAAGAAAGCGGCGTTCCAGAAGTCGTTGCCTTTTTGCAAGACTTTGTAGAACAGCTCGTTAGCAACGGGAATCCGGCCCTCCGTCAGGAGGTTGCGCTCAAATGGGTCGGGGTTGTAGAACCAGTGGGGCGTCTGCACCAGCGACACCTGCGGGTCGTAGAAGAACCCGACGGTGTTCTGCAAAATATCGCGGGTGGGGATGTGATCGCAGTCCAGAATCAGGATCAGATCGCCATCGGTACGCCGCAGTGCAGTGTTGATATTGCCTGCTTTAGCATGATCGTTATTATCACGGGTCAGCAACGTACAGCCCAGTTCGCGGCACATCTGGCGCAGATACTCTCGCCGTTCCGGAAACTTGCGGCCATCGTCCAGCACATACACGCGCTTTTTATAGGCGGGATAGTCGATCGCCAGCGCCGCCAGCGCGGTCTTGCGCACGATCTCCACATCCTCGTTGTAGGTCGGGATGTAGATATCCACTTTGTACCACTGGGCTTCGGGCCGCTGGGTCAGGGCAACGGGCTGGCGATCGCGCTGTTTTGCCGTCTGGAAGTAGGCCAGCAGCAGGGTGGCGATCGCATACAGTTCTGCCATGAACAGCAGAATACTGAAGGTGCCATCGAGCCAGGTGTCGAGATTGAGCGTGTAGCTGACGCGGTAGTAGAGATAGCGCAGGGTGGTGCCAATGCTGAGGCAAATCAGGAACATGTGCAGATACTCGCTGCTCTGAGCGGAGGTCTGCCGTTTTTCCAGCTTGACAATGAAATAGCCCGTTGCAATCAAGATGGCACCGACCAGTGATTGCTGCCACACTTTGAGCGATGTGGTGATCAGGGGGATCGACAGCACCAGAAGTGCGATCAGCATCAGCCAGACGATCCACTGGCTGCGGCTGAAGTTGCGTTCAAACCAGCTCGGCAGGCAGTTGAGGAACCGACTGAGCGCGTCCTGCCGCCGTGAGGACAGTGGTTGAGATGATTCGGTCATCGTGCACCTCCGGAGCGACTCAGGCGATTCAGATAGAACTGGATGATGCCAAAGAACAGGAGAGAAGCAGCCACCATACCTACGGGCAGCATGAACCATCGGTTCTGCAGGAAGTTTGAGGCACGACTCAGTGGCCCACTGCGATCAATGGTCTGGGGCTGCGTTTCCTGCAGGAAGGCAAGATTGTAGCCGCTGGCATCATAGGGCGAAGGCTCCGCCTGGTTACGGCTGACCAGTACGGTGTCTCCCTGCATCTGGAAAAACAGTGGGTCGTTGCTCAGCAGATCCTGAACATCCTTCAGACCTTCGCTGGTTTGCCCGGTCAGGCCAATCAAAATACGCTCCTTGTTCCAGGGAGAGACGACAGACTTGACCATACCCTGAGCATCCCCCAGTGCCTGTACCTGACTCTGGCGGTTCTGGCGCGAGAAGAAGTTGCCCAGATTCATACCGCCCACCTGAAAGACTTCGGGGAGTGGGAAGCGATCGCGCGTCCCAATTCCCACCAGGTGCTTCTGGTTGCGCACATCCGCAGGCAGGGTGGTGCTGCGGTACACGTCCAGCTTCACAGAGCGAGCATCTGCCAGACGTCCCAGGCGGTTGCCCAGTTCCAGCATGGTATTCAGGTCGTCGTTGTTGGGGGAGTCGGGCAGTACCAGTGCGGTGCTCGATAGATCCTGGGGCGCAGTGAGCGGAAATCCAGTCTGAAGCAGTTTCAAGTCGGGAAGCTGGACTGCGTTCTCGCGCTTCAGGTTGAACCGGGTGCTGGCGTGGACTGTTGCCCAGATCTGGGGGTCAAACGCTGCACCACACTTGGTCACATCTCTAGAGGGCAGAGAGAACCGCACCGCCAGCACCGAATTTGGCCGAATCAACTCTTCTGGCAGATTGACCAACAGCGTTTCCCGACCCCCTTCGGTCGAGGTCAACTGCTTACCGCCAACTGCAACGCCATCCAGTCGAACTTCGACCGCGGCTTTGCGGGGGTTGATCTGGGGACCATAGCTGAAGTCCAGATTCATCGTGCTACCGCGCAAAAAGCGATCGTCAGGCAACGCGTGAAAGTTGATTTCCACCGGAGGCGGGGCTGCCCCCGTGACTGTCACATCCTGAAACGGCTGGTTGGTTCGGATCAGCTTCAGGTCGCTCAGTTGGAACGTGTCCTTGTTGGGCAGGAAACCCGCCATGTCTCGCGCTGGGGGCGTGGGGACATCGTTAATGCTATTGACCAGAATGGCCTGTCCAGCGCCCTGCTGGCGATCGTCCGGCTGCACGGCAAACTGCACGGCTTTCTCAACGCCTGCTACATCATTTCCGGTGGCAATCAGAACGGGCGCACCCTCTTTGGTGGTCGTCAGCATCAGGACACCCACATCTCCAGGCAGCGCCGACTTATTGCCGTCCATCACCTGATTCCCTTGCAGCGCAAAGGGTAGCTTCAGCGATGATAGGGTCGGTTGATTGGCAGGCGTACCGATAATCACAATCCGCTCGTTGTCCTTCGCCTCGCTGAGGGAGCTGATCACCCGACTTTCAACGGAGTGAAATTCCGACAGCATGGCCAGGGAGGATTGCAGACGGGCTGCGGCAGTCATCCACGCCTCGTCCACCTCCTTCGGCTTCAGGTAAGCCAAACGATCCGGATCTAGCCCCAGCACGTCCATAACAGGGTAAGGATAGCGGGCCAGATCCATGCGGACAGGTTGAGGTTCGAACTCAAAGACGATACGAGAGTCCGGTAGAACCTCTGTCCACAGCGTTGGATCAGAGGGGTTAGGACATTCGCTGGCGTTGGTTTGCTGGGTCAGCATGGCCAGCTCGTTATAGTCTTGCAGCAGGCGAGGCGGGATATTAAACACCACCTGACCGATTTCCGAATCGCTACGGTTCAAGGGAACGCTGCCAATGCTCGTATCATTGACCCGTACCGTCAGGTTCGAACGATTGGCCACCAGGCTGGGAGAGTGCTGGAAGCGGACGATCGCCTTCGCCGATTTCACCGTCCAGTTGCGGGGCCGGGTGAATCCCAGTCGTGCACCCGCCAGGGTTCCTTCCATCCGAAAGCGATTACCGATGACTGGACTCCGATTGAATTCCAGAACGTATTCGTAAGCTTTAGTCGTCGCAGGGCGAGCAGGAGTGGGTGCAGCGGCGCTCTTCTCCTGTGATGGAGTAGAGGCAGCAGGCCGGGTCGCAGCCGGAGCCGGAGCCAGGGCGGGAGCCGGAGCAACCGGAGCCGCAGGCGCAGGACGATAGACGGGAGCCTGACGGGGGGGAGCAGGCAGGACGAACTCCCGGATCAGTTGCTCCTCCTGGCTGCGAACAGAGCCGCTTTGTTGCGCTTCTGCTCCAGGGGCAGTGCCAAGGGTGAAAGCAATCCAGGCGACCCCACAGGTGAGCAAGAAAAGTCCCCAGGCTCCCATCCTTCGCCAGAAACGGGAGGGAGTAGAGAAACGGTGAACAACGGGTCGCTGTTTGAACCGAAAACGAGATGGTCGTGGCATAGGTGGGTCCCTTGAGTAGGTTGCACGCTTTATTCGGGTTAACGATCGGCAAAATGCACCTTAGAGAAGGAACTCAGGTTCCAGTTGGCCTGAGCAGGCGAGGGTCTGGCGAGGACGGTGCGTGTAAACCGAGCCAGGCCAGATTTTGTACATAGTAGGCATTGGGATTGTCCCAGATACCCTGCTGGTAGGTCGAGAGCAGCTTTTTCTGGTAGATCTGGTCGGCGATCGCCCGATCCACCAGAGCAAAGCCCGCGTAGAGCATGCCGTACTGCGCCGTCGCCTCATAGGAGGAAACGGCATTACCCTGCAAGTCAATGCGAGCCGGGATCGACTGCTGCGATCGCCATCGCTCCTGTAGATGCCCCAGATTGGTTTGCAGAAATGTCCTGGCCCGTGGCTCCCCAAACCAGACTGCATCCAACGCCACTCGCCACCACACCCGGTAGGCATCGAAGCTGTAGATACTTTGATGGGTCAACGTCTGGAAGGACACATTACCAGAGACGGGTTGATACTGCCCGGTTTCGGCGTTCAGCAGCACCCAGTCGCTGGGTAGCCGCACCGCAGATAGTTGGGCAGAATCCTGCAAAAAACGGTAAGTGCTCTCCACCAGGCTCAGCCAGTCATGCTCCGGGTCAATCTGAGCAAACAGGCGAAAGGCGGCAGGAGAGCCGTAGGAAGGATTGAGTTTGAACAGGGTTGGGCTGATCTGGAAGGCGATCGCGGGTCCCGGCAGCAGAAACCGCTGGTTGCCCACCAGCACCGTGGACAATGTCCACAAATCCTTCAGCTTAGTACGAGCCAGCGCTAGATAATCGGGACGATTCCACTGCCGCGCCGCCAGAATCAGTGCGGTGACCGCATCGATATCTGCATCACTGGCAAAGTTACCATCCTGGATCACCCATTTGCCCGCCGCATTTTTTCCCCAAATCCAGGCCCAGAGGTTATCGGTCTTTGTCTGCCCCTGCTTCCGCTGGAGATTGCTCTCTGCCCAGTTCAGCGTCAGAGCAAACGTTTCGGGGTCGTTGATTAGCGCTGCTCGAAGCATGGCATACGCCTGCCCCTCCGACACGGTACGGGCCTCTGCTTCCCAATCGATGACCCGCCCATCCGCCTGAATAAATCTCTGCTTGTAAGCCTTCCAGCTCTGCTGTAACAGTTCAGCAGGCGCTGGCTGAGGATTCGCTGCGACGGTGGATGCAGACGGACTGGGCTGCACGGTTGCCGCAGGGGCGGATTGTTCTATCGAGGAATCGTGACTGCATGCAGTGGCCAGCAGTCCTGAGAACAGGACAGACACAACCAGACTGAGAATGGCGCGCAACACAAACTTGACCATGACCTGCACCAGGGGATGGGGAAAGCTGCAGTGGAAAGATAACCCCATTCCCTAAACCATACAAAGGGAAGCCGTCAACCCAGGCAACTTTGCAAAGTCTGGTCATTGCCTTTGTGAGGACTATAAACTCCAGTCAGATAATAATGAGGTGGATGGGTGGATGGGTAGATGGGTGGATGGGAGAGAAGACGGCACATCCCCCCGATCATCTCTTACCGCATCACCTCTTAGGGGTTTGCCATAAAATAAAATCCCAGTAAAATCCCAGTAAAACCCCAGTTTCCACTTGGCGCGGCTTCGCCGCACCAAGTGGAAACTGGGGTTTTATTAAACAGCAGATCCCTTACCCCATCATCTCTTCATCCCATCCACAGTTCGGCTCATCGCGGTTCGGCTGAGATCACCGTCGAAGCCTCACCACAATGCCCATCCACTCATCCACTCATCCACTCATCCACTCATCCACTCATCCACAATTCGGCTCATCGCTCACCACAACGCCCAGCCACTCATCCACCCCCTCACTCCTCCGAACTCCCCGCCGCCATTGCCGTCAAAATTGCCTGCTGGCTCACCTGTCCATACAGCGTCTTGAGGTACTCCATCACAACCTGAGCTGGGAGAGAAGCAGAGGAGCCAGTGCCTTCAGATTTGAGGGGCATGAGGCCGAGGATGTCCAGGACGGTTTCACTGGTGGGAGGGGGTGCGACGACGACGAGAGAGGGTTCAAGCTGGTTGTCGTAGTGCCAGAACTGGTCAAGACTGAGGGCTGGTGCTGTCGTCGGGTGAGAAGGCGTTGCTTCGCTGGTGGTGTCTCCGCTGGCGCTGCGGAGCTTCCTCAGGGCGGTGATAATCTGCTCTTTGGTGCGGCCCCGCAGTTGGAAGAGGACGAAGGGGTCTTCGCTAAAGCGATCGCCCAACACATAGTAAACCGCCCCAATATGCTTGCAGGGATTGGCAGGGTCGGGGCAGGAACATTTGCTGTGGATGTCGAACTTGGTAAATGGGAAGAGGCTGAGACCGTTTGCGGTAAAAACTTCCTCGATGTTCTGAGGCATTTCGCCTGCCAGCAGTTTTGCGGAAAACAGTGCCCGCTGAGACAGGGTTTCAATGATGTACTGCCACTGTTCGTCGTCAAAAGGATCAAGGGACAGGGAGACCTTGTAGGGTTCAGGAGCCGTTCCCTGCACCAGGGCATGAACTTTGGCATTGCGAAATTCAATTTTCAGAACGTGCCCATCGCGGGCGTAGTTGCGGGCACGAGCAAGGCGGCGCACCCAGCCAAAGGACTCCAGCACATCAATCCAGCGCTGTGCCCACCATTCACGTCCGGTTTGTGCTTCATAACTGGTCATGGCCAATCCCCCTTGCAGTGGCGCGCACCTGATCAATCAATAAAGTTTCGATGTTTCCACCCTATGGGCATAGCCCCAATCCTGGGTATAAATGTAACAATAGTTCTAATCAGTTTCAGCGAACGTTAGGGTCTTTATGGTTTTCAACCCTGATAACGGCGACTTTTTCACTGGTGCCCCGGAGGAGATGCAGCCCAACCAACTGTTGAAGTATCTCCAGCACCAATCTCCGGAGGTTCTGGCAAGGGTGGCGCGATCGGCCAGCCCAGAGATCAAAGAGATTATCTCTCAGAACGTCCAGGGACTGGTGGGGATGCTGCCCTCTGAAGCCTTTAACGTTCAGATCACCACTGATCGAGACAATCTGGCAGGATTGCTGGCCTCCGCCATGATGACTGGCTACTTCCTCCGTCGAATGGAGCAGCGGATGGAGCTGGAAACCAGCATTACAGGAACCATCTCATTCCCCTTTGACTCCAGCAGCGGCGACGCATCTGACACGACTGACTGAGCGGCTTGGAGAAAAAACGGTAAAGACCAAAGTCAGTATTGAGAAACCGAGAACCCAAATTCTGGAGGGCGCGCCGCTGTAGCGGCGCGCCCTCCAGAATTTGGGTTT
>CAZVXA010000093.1:0-5601 GCA_964630955.1 uncultured bacterium
CATGTCTGAAGCCAGGGGCATTGCATCCCCTCTCAAACTCTCCCCTTCGGTAAGGTGCAAAGTTTTTGTTGAGAGCCTTGCTCTGCAAGGCTCTCAACAAAAACTTTGGTTCTAAGCTGGACTTTATCCATCTGAGGCATGAGGAAAGGTAGCAAGATCGGGAAAGCATTGTTGAAAAAATCCTGATGAGCTTGCTACCGAAAGAGTTTATACCCCTGATCGTAACGTTTGCCTCGCTGTTTTCCAAGCGGGTGTGGACATCAGCCATCGTGTTGCTGGTTGGAGCGATTCTCGCGCCTGGCAAACGGACAGTCAGCGCGATCTTACGAGTCATGGGCTTGGAGCAGTCCAACCACTTCCAGAGATACCATCGTGTCCTCAACCGAGCCGTCTGGTCAGCCCGTCGCGCCAGCAAACTGCTGCTTCAGCACCTGATTGACGTGTTTGCTCAAGATGGGGTGTTAGTCATGGGCATCGATGACACCATTGAGCGACGCCGGGGGAAGCGGATTGCGGCTAAAGGCATCTATCGCGACCCAGTATGCACCATCAGCGCCACAAGAAGCTGATTGACTGGGCGCGGCAGATGTTAACGCAAGTCAGACGATGGCTACCAGAACGCGCCATCGTTCTGGTAGCCGATAGCTCTTTTGCGGCACTGGAGTTGCTGGAAGCGCTGCGACAGTTGCCCAATCCGGTTCATATTGTGACGCGGCTGTGGTTGGATGCGGCGCTGTATACGCCCGCCCCTGCCCGTCAAGCCAAGCAGATGGGGCGTCCCCGAAAAGTCGGCAATCGACTGCCTACCCTCAACACGCTGTTGGAGGAGGCGCAAATCACCTGGCAGTAGCGGCTGTTGGAGGGATGGTATGGGGGACGTTCTTATCTACTGGAGATTACCTCACAAACGGCAGTCTGGTATCACGCTGGCTTGCCTGCGGTGCCGATTCGCTGGGTACTGGTGAGAGACCCAAAAGGCAAGTTGGAACCGCAAGCGTTTCTCTCAACCCACTTGGAGGCAACGCCTGAGCAGATCTTGTTGTGGTTTCGCCAGCGTTGACAGGTGGAGGTGACATTTGAAGTAGTGCGTGCCCATCTAGGGGGGGAAACGCAATGGCAGTGGTCTAACTTAGCGATCCTGCGCACCACTCCAGCACTACTGGCTTTATTTTCAATCGTCGTCCTGTTGGCGCATCAACTGCGATCTCAAATCTCTCTTGTGCTACCGCAGACGGCTTGGTATGAGAAATCATTACCCACGTTTGCCGATGCATTAGCCCTGGTGCGTCAACGGTTTTGGCAGACTCGACTTTTCTCACTGTCTACTGCAACCACCGATATGGTGAAAATACCAAAGCCTCTACTGGACTGCTGGTTCAGCCTGTTGTGCTACGCCGCCTGAATGGATAAAGTCCAGCTTAGTGCCTATCCGAAAACCGAAAGTCCAAATTCTGGAGGGCGCGTCGCTGTAGCAGCGCGCCCTCCAGAATTTGGACTTTCGGATAGGCACTTAGTGCTCTTTTGTCCCCTTGGTGGAAGAATATGGCGGAAAAACCCTCGTTCCAGGCGAGACACCTGGAAACGCAGTGCTGACTGAATTTCCAAATGAAATTTAGGCTTTTCCTCACAAGTTCCTCAGATTCTTCTTCTATCTTCAAGATGGAGCCAAAAAATGAAGCATGGCAAGGACATTTAACCGTTTCGGTGGCTCCCATGAAACCGATACATTTCTCTGGAGGAAGCGGTTATGACATTAATGCGTTGGCAACCCTGGCGCGAAATGGAAACACTGCGGAAACAGATGGATCGTCTGTTTGATGAGTGGCTTACCAGCGACAGTTGGATGGATCGAGACAGCAGTCTCAGTCTCCTACCCAAGCGGGAAAACATACTCTGGGCACCCGCGATCGAGATGCACGAAACCGATAATGAAGTGGTTTTGAGGGCGCAGCTCCCCGGCGTCAAACCCGAAGACCTGGACATCCAGGTGACGGAAGATGCCGTCTCGATCGCAGGCGAACATCGGGAAGAAGCCCGCTCTGAGGAGAAGGGCATTGTCCGCTCTGAGTTTCGCTATGGTCACTTCCAGCGGATTGTGCCACTGCCCATTTCCATTCGCAACCACGAAGTGAAGTCTGAATTTAAAGATGGTGTGCTGACCCTGATGCTGCCCAAGGCTCAGGATAGCAGCAGCAGAGTCGTCAGGGTGAATCTGGGCGAGGCTGCACGGGAATCGATGACCGAAGCCCGCCAGCACCAGGAACACCTGCAAGACACAATGCGATCGCGCGCTGCTGCTGAGATCGGTGGGAATGGGCAATAGGCTTAATCAGGGCGCAGTCTACTCTTGTGAGGAGTGATTAAACAGGATGGTTCAACGTGATCAACCGTCTGTCAACTCGGCAGACGGTTGATACTGTTTCTGGCTCATCTCAGCCCCCGATCGCCCCAAATAAAAACTCGCCACGATCGCCACCATCAACCACCACAGGGTTGCCACCGGAGGTCGGTACCACACGGTATCCACCAGACCATGACCCAGCATTCCCACCATTGCGGCCATTGCCCCCATCAGCCAGAAGCCCTGCCGATTGCCCGTGTCACGCAGTTGTTGCAGACGAGTCCAGCCGCTGTTGAAGGTGACCAGCAACAGCCACAGGAAGCAGCCCAATCCAATCAAGCCTGTCTCAACAGCAATCTCCAGAAACACTGAGTAAGCACTGAGGGCGGTGAAGCCAGTCGCCTGATAGCGCGGGTAGATCAGGTTAAATGCATTATTGCCAGGGCCAATGCCGAGAATGGGGCGATCGCGGATCATCTGTCGCACGGATGCCCAGACATTCAAACGGAAGTTATTACTGCTGTCGTTGCGACCAACAAACATACTCAGGACGCGATCGCGCAGAGGAGCCACCAGCAGCACCCCCAGCAGCACAAACCCAATCGCCCCCCCCAGCACCAGGGGAAATGCCCACTTGCGCCAGAACCGGGGCAGGTACACGCTCCACCAGTTCACCAGCAACAACAGGAAAACAAAGCCCCCCAACACAAAGCCAATCCAGCCGCCCCGACTAAAGGTCAGCACCACGCAGACGGCACTCATCACGGTCATCATCAGCGCCAGCAGCTTTGGCAACCAGCGTCGCCACACGAAGAAAGCTGCCGCGCTCAGCATCACCGCTGGCACCAGGTAGCCCGCCAGCAGGTTGGGATTTCCTAAATAGCTATAGACCCGTGTCGTCCCTGCCAGCGAAGACTCGGCATCCACCCATGTAGCCAGCGCCCTCGCCCCAAAGAACCACTGACGGATTCCCTCCGTGCTGACCACCAATGCCGTGAGCAGATACACCGTAATCAGGGCAGAACGAATGCGGGGCGATCGCAGTACCCTTGACATCAGCGCAAATAGAACGATGTACATCCCCAGCTTCACCAGTCCGGCCAGCGCCGCCATTTTGACTGGGGACAGGGCCGTTGCCACCGTTGCGATCCCCAGATACAGCAGCACCAGCAGATGAATCGGCGTCATGTTGCCGTCTGCTTCATCAGAAATGGTAAGCAGCACCCAGAAACAGGCGCAGGCAAACAGCAGCACCCCCGTCAGCGTAGTGGGCACAAAGGGAGCAAGGGCAAAGACGATCGCCACCAGCAGCGCCCCGATCGCATCGGCCCACTGCATCAGCCAGCTTCCCTTGCGCCAGTGGCGCATAAAGCCGAGTGCCCGATGCAGGTAACTCGCCTGCCGCCACTCCCGCATCGATAGCTGGGAGAGGGTGATCTGTTGCCAGACTGCGTTCATAGAAAGCGCCAATACTAAACCAAAATTACCTTACCGCATCCGGTCGCCGCCTCAAGAAAAGGGTCATGTTTCCAATGTGTGTTGGTTGTTGTGGGAGGGGCGCTCAGCGCCCCTCCCACAACAACCAACCACACGTCTAAAGCATTACCAGAAAAAGGCTGTCCTCCACCCAACTTTATCGGTTCCCCTCAAACACCCGCTGCGCTGGCCCCGTCATATACAGGTGTCCATCTGCCTCTGACCAATCAATCAGCAGACACCCCCCCGGCAGTTCGACGGTGGCGCGGCGATCGCACTTCCCATTCAGCACCCCCGCCACCAGCGAGGCACAGGCCCCCGTCCCACAGGCCAGCGTGATGCCCGCGCCACGTTCCCAGACGCGCATTTTCAGGTAGTCGGGCCGCTCCACCTGGATGAACTCGGTATTGGTGCGCTTCGGGAAAACAGGGTGGTGTTCAAACTGGGGACCGATCGCCGCCAGGGGAATCGCCGCCACGTCGTCTACAAAAGTGATGCAATGGGGATTTCCCATACTGACGCAGGTCACGTCCCAGCTTTGACCCGCCACCTCCAGGGGCAAATTCACCACCTTCTGGTCCGGAGCCGCCAGCGTGGTGGGAATTTCTGCCGCCATCAGACGGGGCAGTCCCATATCCACCGTGATCTGTCCGTCCGCCTCCAGCTTCGGCACCATCAGTCCCGCCAGCGTGTGAATCTGGTAGGTGCTGCGGGCGTCACCCTGCTCTGCCGCCTCCAGGTCCCCGATGAAGCGGGCGAGACAGCGAATGCCGTTGCCGCACATCTCCGGTTCTGATCCGTCAGAATTGAAGATGCGCATGGTGTAGTCTGCGCCCTCCTGACCGGGCAACGCGAAAATAACACCGTCTGCGCCGATGCCAAAGTGGCGATCGCACCACGCAACCGCCTCCTGGGGCGTGATTTTGGGTTCTGGCTGCTGGCGGTTGTCGATCAGGATGAAATCATTACCGAGGCCGTGGTACTTGGTGAAATCGATTGCCATAGGAGAAAGCGCGAATTGCGAAGAATTGCCGACAGAACTGGGAATGCTGGATCAGAATCAGGTCATTATTATCTAATGCAGGCCGCATTCTGCCTACTGCCTGATGGAAGGAGCACCGCATTTCGCTGTAAGCCCACACCCAACCCCTTAGAACCTATGACGCTTGAACTGGAAACCGGATTACCCAGCGTTCGCCAAATCCAAACTCTGATTCGAGAAGAACGCGAAGTCGAACTGAAACTGATTACCAACGACCTGATCACCGGAAAAATGCGCTGGCAAGACCCCTACTGCGTCTGCGTCGTCGATCACTATGACCAGCAGACGGTCGTGTGGCGGACGGCGATCGTCTATATGAAGCCGAAGATGTAAGTGGGATGGTACAACAGGTCACTCGAAGTCTATGCTTATAAAGTAATAGCGGTGGAAATCATGGTTGAACGTCCCATTAAAAAATCGGAACGGCTCGCGAATGCAGAAGCCGGAGAAAGTACTCCTGAAGTGAGCAAACCCGAGTCAAGTAAGCCCCGTCCTGGAAAAAAAGATGACAGGGGAAAGGGGAAAGGGAAAGGGAAGAGCGATCGCGAAGATCGAAAGCCCCCGGGGAATCCTGCGCTGATGCGAGGTCCCAAGCCAACACCTCCAAAACCCGTTGAAGAAGCTCCTCCTGAGCCAGAAGTAATTGCGGAAGAGGTAGTAGAAACTCCCGCTGAGCTAGAAGCTGTTGCAGAAGAGGCAGTAGAAGCTCCCGCTGAGGAGACAGTAGAAACTCCCGCTGAGC
>CAZVXA010000093.1:5701-23873 GCA_964630955.1 uncultured bacterium
AACTCCCGCTGAGCCAGAAGCTGTTGCAGAAGAGGTAGTAGAAACTCCCGCTGAGCCAGAAGCTGTTGCAGAAGAGGCAGTAGAAACTCCCGCTGAGCCAGAAGCTGCCGCTGAGGAGACAGTAGAAACTCCCGCTGAGGAAACACCTGCTGAAGAGGCACCAGCAGTTGGAACTGAAGCTTAGGTCTGTTAGCCCGAAGACTTTTCCAGGAGGGGGTAGGAAAGCGCACGCAGCGCTTTCCTACCCCTCCATTCTTTTTCACTAAGGCGTTGTCAATAAACAACTCCACCCCCCTCAATTCCCCCTTGAGTAAGGGAAACCCCCACCCCAGCCCTCCCCTTGCCAAGGGGAGGGCTGGGGTGGGGGCAATTCAATGCATGAGGTTCAGAACACCCGGCTCAGAGCCACCCTTGTAAGAGACCCGCGTCCACCCTGCCGGATTCTGGATACCGGGGTTGAAACTCATCAGAGGTAAGTCTGCCACTTCTGCCATTAGAGCGCATAGCTATCGTGGGGTGAAGTGCCATTCGACATCCAATGCAGTGGGTGTGGTGTGCACATGCGCTGGTGCCACTGGAACCTGATTGAGAAACGAGTCGGCAAACCATTCCCGCTGGATCTGGGGGGCAGCCCACAACCGTTCCAGGGTGGCCTGGGGGGAAAGGGGTTGAGAAGAGGGAGCAAAATTGGAGGACATGGTGGGGGGAGATGAGGCCAGGGTAGGGGGCGCAAGGGCAAGCCAGCCGATGAAAAATACTGCTAACCAGAGTAGGAAAAGCGATCGCGTTAGACGGGTAGCTCGACGAATGATTTTGGCGGTAATCGGGGTCACCGGGTCGCCCAGCAGTGGTTTCTGCTTCACCTTACCCCGGTAAACATTCGCCCCACCCATCTGGACGCCCAGAACGGCTGCATAGGCACATTCGCTCCACCCGGCATTGGGGCTGGGGTCCTGGGGGGCATCGCGACGGCAGAGGGTAAGCACATGGTGCGGTTTGCCTGACAGTAGCGCCAGCGTCAGCACCGTCAGGCGGCAGGGAATCCAGGTGAGGCCATCCTCAAGACGGGCGCTGAACCAGCCCAGGTCGGTGTAGGGTGGCTCCCTGTAGCCCACCATTGAGTCCAGGGTACTGGCGGCTTTGTAGGCCAGGGCGACGGGCACACTGCCCAGGGGGGTGCAGGCTCCAACGATCGCCCAAAACAGGGGAGCCATCACCCCGTCGGTGGCATTTTCGGTCACGGTTTCCAGTACCGCCCGCAGAATTTCAGCTTCCGACAGGTTCTCTGTATCGCGTCCGACGTAGCGGCTGAGGCGCGATCGCGCTCCCGGCAAGTCTCCCGACCGCAGCGGTTCCAGCACCTCATCGGCTGCCCGCCGCAGGCTGCGTCCGGCAAAACAGCTCGCCAGCAGAATCGATTGGAGGGCGATCGCTACCACCGGATGCACCTGTTCTGCAAGCTGTACTACTGCCCATCCCACCAGGCCGCTGCCAGCGATCAGACCCAGGCCCAGGCCCACCCCGGCCAGTTTCAGCAGATGAGGCTGCTTCAGAAACCTGAGGAAAACCTGGGTGTAGCGGCTGATGACCCAGCCCATCACCTGTACGGGATGCAGCCATTGGGGCGGGTCGCCGATAAGAAAGTCGAGGAGGGCAGCGATCGCCAGCACCAGCAGCGGCGTCACATCTTCTGGAATGGCCAATTTCATCACAGGGAGTCGCACTTGCGGGCGATATGAAACGCCGAGAGATAGGAAAGCTGAATCTGTCCTCCACACTGATTGTCAATTTTCTCCTGCAAACCTGCGAATAGAGCGTCCCGTTGCTCCGGTTCCAGAGACATATAGGGGGAGTAGGTGCCCAGCACCGTCAGGTAGTCGCTGGTGGAGTAGGTCAGACCGTATTCCTGTTCTTCGTAGTGCAAATCGGTAAAGTACCCGGAGGCGATCGCCCCCTGCCCCAGAAGTTTCAGGCTTTCTGAACGATCCTGCTTTGACTCGTAGCGGAGCATAGTGGGCGCGTGTTGCTGATACACCTCCTCCAGAATGGGGCGGACTGATGCTTGCGGTAGCACTTCGGTGTTCCAGAGCAAAACCAGAAATCCATTCTGGCGCAGGGCAGCGGCAGATTTCTGGTGGCGCACCTCGGCGCTGAGCCAGTGAAAAGAGGTCGCCGCCAGTACAACGTCAAAGGCAGCAGGCGTTAGCTCCCACTCCTCGAAAGTGGTGTTGAGCAGTTGAACATAGGGATAGGGAGCACAATTCTGCTGAGCCAGTTCAAAAGTGCCGGGACTGGGTTCCAGCGCCAGCACGGGACAGCCGAGGGAGGCGAAGGCGGCGGTCGCCGTTCCGGGGCCACAGCCCAACTCCAGAATCTGAGAGCGGGCCGTGAGCTTCGTTAATTCGACCACGCGCTGAACAACGGCGGTTGAATATTGGGGACGGGTGCGACTGTAGGCTTCGGCAACGGAGGAGTACCAGTACCTGCGATGCTCTAAATCCTTGTTGGCATACCAGCCCAGCTTATGTGTCCAATCCTGCATCTTGCACCCACATTATCAACTGACCACTGAGACTGAAGCCGCCCGTCAATTTAGGAGATTTCCAGCAATGAAATTACCTGCGTTGTGTGGGCGGTTCCACCCACATATATCTGTTTAGGCGTTGTAAATAAACAACTTCACCCCCCTCAATCCCCCCTTACAAAGGGGGGAAGTCCGGACTCCCTCCTTTTTAAGGGGAGGGCTGGGGTGGGGTGCATTCATTCCATGAGGTTATTTTTTACAAGCCCTTAGCGTCTCTTGTGTGCCCCTGCGCCGCAGGGGCACACAAGAGATGCTCATCGCATACACCCGCGTAGCGGGTGGAACCGCCCACACAACGGGTCACTTCTTTTGCAGAAATGTCCTTACAGGAGTTGCACCAACGGCATGAAATCAATGCCCTGTCTTCTGGAAGACCAGCCAGCGGTTCGCTTTTGTTGTATATGCAGAATACCGCCCTCCCTGCTGCCGATCAATCGCGAGCACTACCTTTCTGAACTGGATCTATGCAACGCTGGCTCTACCAAATTCGTTTCCTGGCGATCGCCACCCTCTCACTTCTCATCTCCCTGGCCTTATTCCTGGCATTGGCCCAGGGTTCCTCGTCGCAATCACCGCCCCGTCCGCGCACCGTTCCCAAAGTGATTCTCATTTCTCTGGACGGAGCGACACCGAGACTGCTCGACCAATATTTTGCATCGGGGGTTCTGAAATCCTCCGGGGGCCTGGGTCAACTGAAACAGCAGGGCCTCACCGCCCGTCAGAATGTCACCATTACCCCTTCGCTGACGGCTCCGTCCCATGTGGCGATCGCCACGGGTTCCAGCGCTGCCCGCAACAACATCAACGCCAACGTTTTCCACCTGCTGGCCAGTCCGTTTAATCGGGTGATGAGTGGGTTTGCAGCGCCCATTGGGGCTTACTCGCTACAAAATGGTGTAGCAGCGCAGGCGACAACACCGACCGCAGAGCCACTGTGGATCAAATTGAGGGCGGCAGGCAAGCGTGTGGTCGCCGCGACCTTTCCTGGCGCAGATGGGGTGGATGTGGTGGAACCGGAGAGCGGCAGAGTCCTGCAGTCCCGTAATTGGCGGACGGTGGATTATACGGTGCCCTATGGAACTGCGGCAGGGGTGAACGCACGCGGGATTCGATTGACAGCCAGTGATTTTCAGCCAGCATCTGAGGCGGTGAAGGGGCAGTTGGCGATCGCCCAGAAAACCTCCTACAGTCCAGTTCTACAAACCCATGAACCGATCGATCGGTTTGTAGTCGATAATGCGCCCTATTCGCTGATAGCCGTTGCCCTCGACAGCACCAACGATGGCACGACGAACTACGACGCCCTGATCGTGTTTGATTCCCGCGTCGGAATTTCTCCTGGTCCATTTCGGCTTCCCGCCACTGGGCCTGCGATGCTCAAGCCAGGGCAACCCTCCCAGCCCTTCTACCTGGAGCGGAGTCGCAGCAGGGCGGGAACCAGTTTCTTTCTGACAGCCCTCACACCCGATCTGGCGACAGTGAAATTAGCCCGCTACTCTGTCAATTACATCCCCCGGGGTGAGGCCACCGCCCGCAGCGTGGACGATATTCATACCAACGTTGGCTTTTGGGGAGCACAACCCGACTTTCGCATTCCTCAACGACTGGCCCAGGGCTTCGATGATTTCTCAGATGCAGAACTGGAGGCCATCTATGAGGATCAGTCCCGCACATTTGTGGACTACCAGACGCGGCTGGCAACCTGGGCCATCCGGCGTAATCTCAACGCCGATCTGGTGATGCTGTACTCGATGCAGCCCGATGGATCGGGACACCAGTTTATGCTGACCGATCCCCGGCAGGCCAGCGATCCCCGCAACCCGAATAGTATTGGCCCCCGGCAGGATACAGCCAAGGTGGTGCGGTACGCACAGTATTTGCAGGAGGCATATCAGAGCGCCGATGGACTGGTGCAAAAAGTGATCGAGACGGTGGGCACCAATGCAACCGGGGTACCGAACAGTAATATTTTTGTGGTGTCGGATCACGGTTTTCTGCCATTTCATACGGCGGTCAGCATCAACCACCTGCTGGAGAATGCAGGGTTTGATCGGGAGCAGGTGAGGGCAGTCTCCTCTGGCCCAGCAGTCAATATCTACTTCAATCTGGAGGGGCGCGGCCCCCAGGGCACCGTCAGCCGTGTAGAGTATGTCGCGCTTCAGCAGAAGGTAATGGAGACGTTGAGGGGGGCGATCGATGCGAATCCCAACTACACCGATGGCAATCCCTTACCCATCTTCGACAAAATCTTTACCCGCCCTGTCCCTCTGACGCTCACCGACACAAATTTCGGCCTCAGCACCAGTGAAACGGTGGGCCAGGATACCGGAGACGTGTTTGCCATTTTGAAGCCGGGGTACAACTTCGACGGCACTCAGAACCCGGTGGTACACCGATCAGGCGATGAACCTTCGGGTAAACCCATCTTTTCCATTCCCAGCTTCTACGGTGCCCACGGATATGACCCCACCCTGCCCAGCATGAGCGCCATCTTCTACGCCGCTGGCCCAGGGATTCAACATGGCACCCTGGAACAGGTGCGTAATATCGATGTCGCTCCCACGATTTTGCAACTGCTGGGGGTGCGGCCTGCTTCGACAGTACAGGGTAGGGCGATCCCGCTCCGTCGCTAGACTGATTTTCGTTAATGCCGCGCATCGAACTCGCCGAGGGCGATGCGCGGCATATTTTATTTTGGCTCCGATTTTCTCCGAAGCACTGACGCAGTCAGTGTTTCGGAGAAAATCGGAGCAATTCAGTCAAAAGTCCAGTAAATTCCTACCAGACCACGTCCTTCCGCTCCTGGATCACCCGATGGTAGATTGCCTCTGTCTGAATCGCCAGCGTTCTCCAATTGAAGCGATAGCCCAGTTCCTCATAGGCGTTCTCAACCAACCAGCGCGAGTAACTGGGGTTCTTCAGCACCTCCAGAACACCCCAGGCCAAGGAGTTGGAATCGTTGGCCTGGGTCACAATCCCCGTTTTGCTGTGCTGCACCACTTCGGGCAGGCCACCTGCATTCGACACGACCACGGGAACACGGGCCGCAAAACTCTCCAGCGCCACAATGCCAAACGGTTCGTACAGACTGGGAAATACAGCGCAGTCTGCCACCGTCTGAAAGTAATCCAGTTCGTGGTCGGGCATGAAGCCACTGAAATAGCAGTGATCCCAGATACCCAAATCACCAGCCTGCCGTTTGAGATGCTCGGTGTATCCTCCACCGATGATGACAAATTTGACCTGACCTGCGACATCAGCAATCACCCTGGGGGCAGCGTTCAGCAATACCTGGACACCCTTCTCGTAGGTCATGCGACCGACGTAATAGACAATCTGCTCGCTGTCGGCAGCAAAGCGGCGGCGAAATTGCCAGTAGTCAAAGTCCTCACGAGAAGGTTTCTTCTCCGGGCGAATGCCGTTGTAAACCACGTCTACCTTGTCAGCGGGAGTGCGGAAGACGCGCTCGATTTCTCGCCGCATATACTCGGTGCAGACAATGACGCGCCAGGCTTCGTGGGCCAGACGTTGCTCTTTGCCGTGGATGTAGTGGTGGGTTGGATTGTGCAGCCCGCTGTGGCGACCGTGCTCCGTCGCGTGAATCGTGGCAATCAGGGGGGTTTTGAACAGGTGTTTGAGGGCGATCGCCGCATCTCCTACCAGCCAGTCATGGGCGTGGATCAGGTCATAGCCGCTCTCTTCAGCCAGCAGTTTGCCCCCATAGCGGCCCATGCTCTCATTCATCTGGGCCACCCAGTGAAAGAAGTCGTGGCTGTTGTTCACAGGGACTCGATGCACCTGGATACCATCCACCTCTTCATAGCCCGGAGCCTGCCCAAACTCAATCGTGACCAGATGGATTTCATGACCTCGCCGTACTAATTCTGGATAAAGTTCGGCGACATGACGAGCAATCCCGCCCACAATGCGGGGTGGAAACTCCCATGCCAGCGCGAGAATTTTCATGGCTATCGTTTCACCTGTACTGCGACAGCATTTTTCCATGCTGCACTATTTTCTTAATCTTTGGCTCAACCTCAGCAGATTGTAAGCAAACAGGATAGGCTATTAATCAAGATGGAGGAAAACCGATTGGGCTTTCCGTGCAGTCAGGGCAATTGGCGCGACGCGCACTTTTGAAACCTCCCTGCCACCGGGTATCTGCGTGTATACCCTATTCTGCCTGCCGTCTTGTCTGCCGTCTACGTGCCGAACCCCTTTAAGGGAAGATCGTATGGAGTCCGTTTCTCCGGCCACCCAGCATCCTGAAGCCTGTTTACAGCTCTTGTTGTTTCTAGACAAGCGCCCAAGCTCTAGCGAAAAAAATCGCCAGATTCGCAACTACCTGAAGGAACTACACGAAGAGTTTCCTTTTGACCTGCAGATTGTCGATGTAGGGGAGCAGCCCGACCTGGTGGAGCACTTCAAACTGGTGGCAACTCCCACCCTGATCAAAATCTATCCCGAACCTCAGCAAACCCTGGCAGGGAGCAACCTGGTTTCCCAGGTCGAGGTCTGGTGGCCCCGGTGGCGAATCTCCGCAGAGGAGCGGATTACCGATCCTCAGTCAGCCCTGGCTACCGCTGAACAACCTGCCCTGGGCGCAGTTGCCCGATCCGTTGAGCTGCTCAAGCTCCAAGACGAGGTGTTCCGCCTCAAGCAAGGAACGGAAGAACTTCAGGCACAGCTCAAGTTTAAAGACCGACTGATTGCCATGCTGGCCCACGATCTGCGGAACCCTTTGACGGCAGTGGCGATCGCCCTTGAAACCCTGGAGTTGATGGTAGAGCCCAAGGAAGACGGACGCGCAGCGAAGCTGACACCCGAACTCACTGCCCAGTTGATCAAGCACGCCCGCACCCAGTCCAAAGTCATCGATCGCATGATCACAGACATCCTGCAGGCGGCTCGCACCACGGGATCGCAACTCCAGATTTATCCTCAAAAGCTTGACCTGCAAGCGCTTTGTGAAGAGGTGCTGGAGCGATTTTTGAGTCTTTTAGAATCAAAATCCCTGCAAATTACCACTGATATTCCCACTGATCTGCCGCAGGTATTCGCAGACTCGGAGCGCATCCGTCAGGTGCTGGTCAACTTACTGGACAATGCTCTGAAGTACACCCCGCCCGATGGCACGATTTGCGTCTCGGCGCTGCACCGCACCACCCAGAAGGTGCAAATTAGCGTCTGTGACGATGGCCCCGGTATTCCTGAGGAGAATCAGGAGCGGATCTTTGAGGATCGTTTCCGACTCCAGCGCGATGAAGCCAAGGAGGGATATGGCATTGGACTGGCGCTCTGCCGCAGAATTGTGAACGCCCACTATGGACAAATCTGGGTCGATTCGGTGCCCGGGCAGGGGAGCTGCTTCCATTTCACCCTTCCGGTGTTTCGCCCCTAGTTGCTTTCCAGGGCGCTGTGTTGTTTGCTCGTGCTGAGCACGAGCAAACAACACAGCGCCCACACTAGCGCAGCGCCCGACGGATAGCCTGGGTCACCGTTTCGATTACCTTGACGCGGGCAAAGTACTTATCGTTTGCCGACACAATCTGCCACGGGGCGAGGGGGGTGTTGGTGCGCTGAATCGCCTGGTTGACAGCTACATAATATTCATCCCATTTCTCGCGATTGCGCCAGTCCTCATCGGTGAGCTTGTACTGCTTGAAGGGATCGGTGTTGCGATCGTTAAATCGCTGCAGTTGCTCCTCCGGACTGATGTGTAGCCAGAACTTGAGCAGCACGCACCCGGCGCTGACGAGTTGTGCTTCGTATTCGTTGATCTCCCGGTAGGCCCTGCGCCACTCCGTATCCGTCGCAAACCCTTCAACCCGTTCCACCAATACCCGTCCGTACCAGCTCCGGTCAAAAATGCCAATGGTTCCAGCCGTAGGCAACTTGCGCCAGAAGCGCCACAAATAGTGGTGGGCCAGTTCTTCGTCACTGGGGGCAGCAAAGGAGTGGACGATGTAGCTGCGGGGATCAAGCGTGTCAGTCAACCGTTTGATCACGCCCCCCTTACCCGCCGCATCCCACCCTTCAAATACCGCCAGTACAGGAATTTCATGCTTATAGATCCGCAGTTGCAGCTCCCGCAGGATCACCTGTTGCTGCTTCAGCCGGACTTTGTAGTCGTCCTCGGTAAGCGTCTGTTTCAGGTCGATCGCCCCCAGCAAGTCTGGCTCCGTTGGCTCCAGCACCTTCTGCGGGGCAATTTGCAGTAGGGGCGAGTGGAGTTGCAGGCGATCGAGCGCTTCGGTCAGGGTGGCGGCAAGCTGGGTTAACACTTTTACCTGTGCCCAGCGACGACAGTTCCCCTCCACCAGCGTCCAGGGGGCGGCTCCTGTGCTGGTCTGCACGACCATGTCTTCGGCCAGGGCGGCATAGCGGCTGTAGTTTTTGTGCTGCTGCCAATCCTCTGGCCGAACGCGCCACGACTCCAGGGGATCATCGGCATAGCCCTTCAGGCGCTGCTTCAGTTCCTTTTTGCTGAGGTGAATCCAGAATTTGGCGATCGCCACCCCATCATCCGCCAGTTGCCGCTCAAAGGCATTAATTTGCTGCATCAGCGCCGGGATTTCCGACTCTGAAACCTTTCCAAAGAGGCGATCCTCCAGTACGTGAGTGTACCAGCTATGGTAAAACACACCGATCTTGCCCTTTGACGGAAGTCGCTGCCAGAATCGCCAGAGAAAGGGGTAGTGCTGTTCCTGTAAAGTGGGTTGGAGAACCGGATGGACGGCCAGACCGCGTGGATCCATGCAATCCACCATTTGTTTGACGAGGGTACCTTTTCCGGCAGCAGCCCAGCCTTCCAGAACGATGACAACGGGGAGCCGCTTTTCCCAGCAGGCTTTCTGAAGCTGATGCAGTTGTGCTTTCAGGCTATCCATCTGCGCTCGATAAACCTGCTTATCAAGCGACAGATCCAGATCCAGGATGTTGAGCATTATTCAATAGCTTTAGCGAAGATGGAGTGGCGATCGCGATTACCACTCCATCTCGTAGGCTAACTGATAGATTCCAAACTGCAGGCTGGATTGCGAAAAAATTTAAGGGGTCAGGAAGCACCTTCCCGCAGCAGGACAACACGAATTGTCTTGGCGATAATCTGCAGATCGTAGAGCGGGTGCCAATTATTCTGATAGCGCATATCTAGCCGCACAATCTCCTCAAAGTCCTTAATCTTCGATCGCCCGCTCACCTGCCATTCCCCTGTCAAACCCGGCTTTACATTCAGGCGAGACCAGTGGTGGTCACTGTAATGGCGAACTTCATCCAGGGTGGGGGGACGGGTTCCCACCAGACTCATCGTGCCCCGCAGAATATTCCAGAACTGAGGGAATTCATCCAGACTGGTGCGCCGGAGGAATCTGCCAACACGAGTTACCCGTGGATCATCTCCCTCCTTAACGAAAAACGGTTGACCCTCCGGAGCTAACAGCTTTTTCTTAAGCTCATCGGCATTTTTCACCATCGTCCGAAATTTATAGATGGTGATGTAGTTTCCGTATAAACCGCAGCGCTTCTGGGAGTAAAGAATGGGGCCAGGACTGTCCAGACGGATAGCGATCGCCACAGGGACAAAGATCACCCCCAGGATGAACAACCCAACCAGGCTTCCAGCAATATCAAGAGCACGTTTGAACAGGGACTCTACAGAAGGATGCGGTGTCTGGTCGAACCTCGAATCCACAGAGATCCGCTTCTTACCTATCCTTGAGGATTCGAAAGTAGTCATTTCACCCACCTTCCAGCATGATAACCGTATAAATACGCAAGCCCTAATGTAATATTAAGCCGACTCAGTAGTCCCCACAGGTTTGCTGGCCCGGTCTTTGCAGAATCTTTTTATTGCTCAGGAACGAAAGGGGGTTTTTGAAGCTTGGGTAAACGCGCTACCTACCAGGGGCATCTTTGAACTGGAATTCAAGCGATACAAGGGGCGGGAAACCCTACTCGAAGCAGAGGAATAGCAAATGGGCAACTTCCTAGAATAAGAAAGTATTGCGTTTTACCAAGAGCATGACTGCACCTAAACCAGACCCCTCCTGGGATGAACAGTGGAATCGGACGGTTGCCGACCTGATGCAAACCAGTCACTCTGTCTCCAAAACAGCACAGTTGACCCTGGGGGCGATCGCCGTGGCCTCTGATGAGCTGGTGGGGAAGGCGGCTGAAATGTCCCACATTTTCAGTCAGCAGACCAGGGGATTGAGCCAGCAAGCCCAGAGTTTTGCAGAACAAAGCACTGCAACGGTTGGGAGGTTTGTTTCTCCGATCGTGGATAGTCCGGCTGCCCAGGTCGTTTCCCATTGGCCTGGGGGGCGATGGATAATGGCCGCCCTGGGGCGGGTCAACACGTCTCAAACTCAGACAGAAGTCGATAAGCTACGGTCTGAGAATCCGCTGGAAAACACCCAGCAACTGGCGCACCGCATTATTGCTGACACCACGTTGAAGGCAGCCGGGATTGGTTTAGTGACCAATCTACTGCCTCCGATCGCCCTCACCCTGGCGGCAGTAGATTGGGTGGCAATCACAGCCCTCCAGGCGCAAATGATCTATCGGATCGCTGCGCTTTACGGCTTTCCCCTGAACGACCCTGATCGACGGGGTGAAGTCCTGGTGATTCTGGCATTAGCCCTGGGTGGTTCAAGTGTGATCAAGCTGGGGCTATCGCCTGTAGAAGTCTTACCCGGTGCAGGGGTAGCAGTGGGCGTTGCAGGGGATGCGGCCCTGATTTATGGATTAGGTCATGTTGCCTGCCACTACTACGAAACAAAGCGGCAAAGCCTGTAAACTTAAACCGACTCCGTCGGGCATAAAGGCGGTTGATTTTTGTTGAGATGCCCGCTTAGCGGGCATCTCAACAAAAACAAAAAGAAATAAACAACAAAAAGAGGCGCGGGTTAAACCCGCGCCTCTTTTTGTGCTTTTAGAACTTACTCGACTGTCTGGGGCAGCAGCTCACGCTTTTCGCCCTGGGACACCTTCACCTGGCCGTCCTCGCCCACATCTACGAGGGCAACGTCACCGTTCTTGACGCGACCGGAGAGGATTTCCTCAGCGAGGGAGTCTTCCAGCAGTCGCATGATGGCGCGACGCAGCGGACGAGCACCGTAGCTGGGGTTGTAACCCTCTTCGATCAGACGATCCTTGAAGCGCTCGGTAACCTCCAGGGTAATGCCCTGCTCCAGCAAGCGACCAGAAACCTCGCGCAGCAGGATGTCGGCAATGTTCTTCACCTCGTCCTTGGTCAACTGTCGGAAGACGATGATCTCATCGAGACGGTTGAGGAACTCTGGACGGAAGTACTGCTTCAGCTCTTCGTTCACCAGCGAACGAATCCGGTTGTACTGGGACTCGGACTGGTTCTCCGAGGAGAAGTCGAAGCCCAGACCGCCACCGCCTTTCTCGATCACCTTCGAACCAATGTTGGAGGTCATGATCAGCAGGGTGTTCTTGAAGTCCACCGTGCGGCCCTTCGCATCAGTCAGACGACCGTCTTCCAGAATTTGCAGGAGCATATTGAAGACATCGGGATGGGCTTTCTCGATTTCGTCAAACAACACCACAGTGTAGGGACGACGACGGACGGCTTCGGTCAACTGCCCACCTTCGTTGTAACCCACGTAACCCGGAGGCGAACCAATTAGCTTGGAAACGGTATGACGCTCCATGTACTCCGACATATCGAGGCGGATCATGGCATCTTCAGAACCGAAGAAGTAGGAGGCCAGTGCTTTCGTCAGCTCGGTCTTACCGACCCCGGTGGGACCGGAGAAGATAAAGCTGGCGATCGGGCGATTGGGGTTCTTCAAACCCACACGGGCGCGACGGATGGCGCGAGACACAGCCTTCACCGCTTCGTCCTGACCGATGATGCGGTTGTGCAGGGTGTCTTCCATATGCAACAGCTTCTCGGATTCGGACTCCGTCAGCTTGTTCACGGGTACACCCGTCCAGGAAGCAACGATTTGGGCGATATCCTCCTCGTCTACAACGGGGGAATCGTCACCATCGGTGCCTTCGTTCTTCTTAGTTTGGGCGATCGCCCGAATTTCTGCCTTGATCTCCATTTCCCGATCACGCAGTTCGCTGGCGCGGTCGAAGTCCTGGGAGCGAACGGCATCGTCTTTCTCTTTAAGAACCTGGCGCAGTTCCTTATCCAACTCCTTCGCTGCGGGGGGCAATTGGGAGTTGATCAGGCGGACGCGAGAACCTGCTTCGTCGATCAGGTCGATCGCCTTATCAGGCAGGTAGCGGTCGGAGATGTAGCGGTCGGACAGTTTGGCAGCAGCCTCCAGAGCCAGATCCGAGATCTTCAGCTTGTGGTGCTGCTCATAGCGATCGCGCAGACCGCGCAGAATTTCAATCGTCTCATCGACCGTCGGCTCACCCACCATCACGGGCTGGAAGCGGCGTTCCAGTGCGGCGTCGCGCTCAATGTGCTTGCGGTACTCATCCAGAGTGGTGGCACCGATGCACTGGAGTTCGCCACGGGCCAGGGCAGGCTTCAGAATGTTGGCGGCGTCGATCGCACCTTCAGCAGCTCCTGCACCGATCAGGGTGTGAACCTCGTCGATCACCAGGATGACGTTTCCGGCCTGCCGGATTTCATCCATGATCTTCTTCAAACGCTCTTCAAATTCACCTCGATACTTGGTACCTGCCACCAGCAAACCGATGTCGAGGGTGACAACGCGCTTATCTTCAAGGATGTCGGGGACATCGTTGTTCGCAATGCGCTGAGCCAGACCTTCGGCGATCGCGGTCTTACCAACACCCGGTTCCCCAATCAGAACCGGGTTATTCTTGGTGCGGCGACCCAGTATCTGGATGACCCGCTCAATCTCTTTTTGGCGACCGACCACGGGGTCGAGCTTGCCTTCGGTGGCCATCTGAGTCAGGTTGGAACCGAACTCATCAAGGGTTGGTGTTTTGGTGCGTCCCTGGCTACCGCCAGTCGAAACCTCGGCAGTTTCACCCAGCATCCGGATGACCTGAGTGCGAACCTTAGAGAGATCGACGCCCAGGTTTTCCAAAACCCGGGCCGCCACACCTTCGCCTTCGCGGATCAGTCCCAGCAGCAAATGCTCTGTACCGATATAGTTGTGTCCTAACTGGCGAGCCTCTTCCAGTGAGAGTTCCAGCACTCGCTTGGCTCGCGGGGTAAACGGAATTTCAACGGCTACGAAGCCGGAACCCCGTCCAATGATCTTTTCAACCTCAATCCGGGCGTCTTTCAGATTGACCCCCATCGACTTGAGGACTTTGGCGGCAACGCCGGTCCCTTCTCCGATCAGACCCAGGAGGATCTGCTCCGTGCCCACAAAATTGTGACCCAGGCGACGGGCTTCTTCCTGGGCAAGCATGATCACCTTAATGGCTTTCTCTGTGAAGCGTTCAAACATGGCGGTCTCTATCACCTGCTGCGTGCCGGTACGCTGATTTTAGCACAGGAAAATAGAGGAACTCACGGGTTGTTGCCCGGTTTCACCTAGCCAAAAGTGTAGAAATTACTGATGGATGAGGGAGTAAACTGCCAATCAAAGTGATACAAACGATCGCCCACCTGACGTGCCCACTGGTTCAAGGTTTGGTTAAATTCAGGTTGTCTTAACCCCTTGCACCACAGGATCAGTGCATCTTCCTCCGGCTTCGTATAATACCGCTTCCGGACGCCTACTTCGGCGAAAGCAAATTTTTTGTAAAGTGCGATCGCCCGCTCATTAGTTTTTCTTACCTCTAAAGTCACCCAGTCCAGCTCACGTCGTCGGGCTGCCCCCATGAGCGCCACCAGCATCGCCTGTCCGAGTCCCTGCTTGCGGTAGTCGGGATGCACTGCCAACAATGTAATATGTCCTTCCTCCAGGATGCTCCAGACACAGCCGAGCGCCAGTAGAGGTGCTTCTGATTGGGTGACACAGGTCATCGCCAGCAGGTCGGAAACGTCGCTTTCAATTTCTCGACGGTAGCCGTCCTCTGTCCACAGCCCCCCCAAAGCCAGATGATCCAGCGCTACAGCGGCGGGGATGTGCTCAAGGGTGAGGGGCTGGAGTTCCAGAAAATTCACGGAAGATGCTTAAAGGGCGGAGGATGAATAGCCCACGATTGTACACTAGGTAAGTTGGCACATTGATAAATAAGGATTTACTCGCTCAATGGTCTTGACTTCCCCTGCGGCGTTAGATAACTCTGGTCGCCAGTTTTTGCCCCAAGTAACTTCCGGATCAGCCTCCCCTAACCAGCACCTGATGCCGCTGACTGCGAAGGTGAATGACCAGGATCATCTGGAGGTGGGCGGCTGCGATGTCGTTCAGCTCGTTGAACAGTTCGGTTCGCCCCTCTATATATTGGATGAGGAAACCCTGCGGACAGCCTGCCGCCAGTATCGGGAGGCGTTCCAGAAGTATTACCCCACCAATTCCCTGGTGGTCTACGCGACGAAGGCGTGGAATTCTCTGGCGGTGTGTGCGATCGCCGCTCAGGAGGGGTTGGGTCTAGACGTGGTTTCAGGTGGTGAACTATACACGGCGATTCAGGCGGGCGCGTCGCCGGAAGTCATCTATTTTCACGGTAATAATAAGTCAGTCGAGGAGCTACAGTACGCTGTTTCTATCGGATGTGCGATTGTCGTGGATAACTGGCTGGAGCTGCGATCGCTCTCCACCATCGCCGCTGCTGACGATCCCGTCCGTATTCTGCTGCGTCTCACCCCCGGTATCGAATGCCACACCCATGACTACATTCGCACCGGACGAATTGACAGCAAGTTTGGCTTCGACCCGGAGCAGGTTGAGGCCGTGTTCAGCTTCGTCAGCCAGCAACCGTCCCTGAACCTGATTGGTCTGCACGCTCATATCGGCTCCCAGATTTTTGAACTCCAGCCCCATGAGGATCTGGCCAGCGTCATGGTGAGCTGGGTCAAGAAAGCAGGCGAGTATGGCCTCTCGATTACCGAGCTGGACATTGGGGGTGGGCTGGGTATTCGCTACACCGAAGCAGACGACCCACCAGGTATTGACGCGTGGGTAAAAGTGGTCTGTGAAGGGGTAATCGCTGCCTGCAACCAGCAGAATGTTCCCCTGCCGCGCCTGCTGTCAGAGCCAGGACGATCCATCATTGGCCCTGCCTGCATTACGGCTTACACCATTGGCAATCAGAAAGTTGTTCCTGGAATCCGCACCTATGTTGCGGTAGATGGTGGGATGTCGGATAACCCCCGCCCCATCACCTACCAGTCGGTCTACCGGGCAGTCGTAGCGAACCGGATGTCTGCGCCCCATACTGAAACGGTAACAGTAGCTGGGAAGCATTGTGAATCGGGTGATATCGTGATCCAGGCGGCCCAACTCCCACCAACTGAGGCGGGGGATGTGCTGGTGGTGATGGCGACGGGAGCCTATAACTACAGTATGGCTTCCAACTACAATCGCCTGCCCCGCCCAGCGGCTGTGCTGGTGTGCAATGGTGAAGCCAACCTGATCCTGCAACGGGAGACCTATGAGGATCTGGTGCGCCAGGATCGACTACCCGAACGATTACAGAGCGCAGAGTGAAGCAACTGCTTCATTTCGCTGCCCCCACAATCGCCTTCCATCCGGCATCCTTATAGTTATAAGGAGGTTCGCCCAAAAACTTCGATATTGGGGATCAGAGCTGGAAGGCGACAGAAGTTTCTAATTCGGTCTGATGGGATCACTGCTGAAGCAATGGCTGATAAACCTGGGCTGGTCTCCTCAGTCCATGCTTCTGTTTGTGATCGATGTCTCGCTGGTACTGGTGCTGACCTACATGGTGCTGGTCATCATTGGGGAGCGTCGTACTCTGTGGATGGTCAGGGGGCTGATCATTCTGATGCTGGCGGCTGCCATCAGCAGTGCGCTGAAGCTACGGCTGCTCAGCTTTGTGCTGAATAATCTGGTGATTGGCTCGGCGGTAGCGATGGCCTTTTCCCTCCAGGCAGAGTTCCGTCGGCTGCTGGAGCAATTGGGGCGCGGGGAAATTCTCCAGATCTTCCAACCATCGGATGAGGCGATTCCCAAGCCCGATAGTGTAATTGATGAAATTGTGGATGCGGTCAAGGAACTATCTCAGAACCGCACTGGGGCACTGTTGATTCTGGAAACCAGTGATCCGATCGACGAGCGGGATTTTTCCGTTCCCGGTGTGCGGTTGAATGCGGAAGTGTCGAAGGAGCTACTGCAAACCATCTTTCAAACTTCGACACTACTGCATGACGGGGCGGTCTTGATTCGAGATTCACGAGTCGTCGCGGCGGGGGTGATTCTGCCGATCTCTGAACGGACAGCGTCCCGACAGTTGGGAACCCGTCATCGGGCGGCCATGGGAATCACCGAGCGGGTCGAAAACTGCGTTTGTGTGGTTGTATCAGAGGAAACGGGGTCAATTTCTCTAGCAGAAAGGGGTAAGCTAAATCGACCCCTGACTAGCAGTAGACTGAGGGAGTTGCTGATTGCCCGGTTCTCAAAATCCGTTGAGCGTGAACCCGTCGCACCACAATTGCGGAGTTTGGGCCGTCAAATTAGAGACAAGCTCAGAGCGCTAGTGACCCGCCTGTTTCGCCTTTCACCCTCGGCTTCTCGGAGAAAAAATGACAGCAAAGCAAAGCGTTCTTAAAGAGTTACCTGCTGACTTAAGGAGCGATCGCCTCCCCAGACACGTTGCGGTCATCATGGATGGAAATGGCCGTTGGGCCAAGCGGCGTGGTCTGCCGCGTATCATGGGGCATCGGCGCGGAGTAGATGCGCTGAAGGACATTTTGCGGTGCTGTAACGACTGGGGCATTGAGGCACTGACCGCTTATGCCTTTTCCACCGAGAACTGGGGGCGTCCCCTGGAGGAAGTCGATTTCCTCATGACCCTGTTTGAGCGGGTGCTGCGACAGGAACTCCGGGAAATGATGGAGGAGGATGTGCGCATCCGGTTTGCCGGAAACCTGAAAGCGCTGCCCGTTTCGCTCCAGGCCGAAATCGAAAAAGCAATGGAGGAGACCAGCCGCAACCAGGGCATTCAGTTCACGGTGGCAACCAACTATGGTGGGCGGCAGGAAATTATCCAGGCATGTCGGGCGATCGCCGCTCAAGTCCAGCAGGGCAAGCTGAACCCTGAAGACATTGACGAGTCCGTATTTGAACGGCACCTCTACACCGCCGGAGTTTGTGACCCCGATTTGCTGATTCGCAGCAGTGGCGAGCTGAGAATCAGCAATTTTTTGTTGTGGCAGATGGCCTACTCGGAGATTTATGTCACCGATACGCTGTGGCCGGATTTCGATCGGGCGGAGCTGCACCGGGCACTGTGTGCCTATCAGCAGCGGGAGCGGCGATTCGGAAAAGTTTAGGTCTGGACTTTCCTGTAAGTGGGCATCTTGCTTGTAAAAAACAAACAAGATGCTCACCCTATCAATCAGCCTTTCTACTACTTATTCTTGGAACACTCAGTGCCTATCCGAATAACGAAAACCCAAATTCTGGGAGGCGGGGCGCGGGAGGGAGGGCCCCCCCCCCCCACAGCTGGAAGAAACAAGCACCCACCCCGCGGACGACGAGACCCCCCCACCCC
>CAZVXA010000093.1:23883-24082 GCA_964630955.1 uncultured bacterium
TATTCTTCTAACACTCTGTGCCTTTCCCAATAAGGTTAACCCCTCGTGGGGGGGGTGCCCCGCTGGCGGGCCGCACCCCCCAGAATTTGGGTTCTCAGAAGGCGCTAAGAGCGGCGAATATTCAGGCAGCACCAGTCCTGCTTACGCCACAGCGTTGCCACGACCCAGCCGTTTTCCTCCAGCGTGTCTGCGACGGGTT
>CAZVXA010000094.1:0-23995 GCA_964630955.1 uncultured bacterium
CGCCTCTCTCAAAAACAATTCGGTTTTATTTAATTCGCGATCCTTAGCGCCAGAATCGCTATATTAGGGCAATGATTAGGCGTTTTCTGCCAAGTTGAGCAACGCGCTAATTTCCTACCCCCTGCACGTTCCTTACCGTCTATGACCTCCACAAGAGAAGTTACCCCACAGCAACGCCTCCAAAATTTTGGAGCGAATGTTGTCGGGGCACTCACCAGTGAGACTTCGGTTTACATTATCAAGCGCCTGCTCCAGGGTCTGCTGACACTGCTGCTGGCCTCGGCCCTTAGTTTTTTTATCATGCAGTTGGCCCCCGGCAGCTATATTGATATGCTGCGGCAGAATCCTCAGATCTCAGCGGAGACCTTGAAGAAGTTTGAGGAGCAGTTTGGTCTGGACAAACCAGCGCTGGAACAGTACTGGATCTGGCTGCGGCAGATTGTGACGCAAGGCGACTTTGGCATTAGTTTTGCCTACTCCCAGCGTCCCGTCACCGAGTTGCTGTGGGAGCGGGTGGGGGCAACATTGATTCTGTCGATCACCTCCCTGGTCATTACCTGGGCGATCGCCATTCCCCTGGGCATCGTGGGGGCGGTGAAGCAGGACAAGATGAGCGATCGCATCCTGCGGGTGGTCAGCTACATCGGTCAGGGGTTCCCCAGCCTGATCACAGGATTGTTTCTGCTGTTTCTGGCACAGCGACTGTCTCCCCTGGTGCCCGTGGGCGGCATGACCAGCATCGACCACCAGGATCTGACACCAATTGGCAAAATTCTGGACATCGGCTGGCACCTGATTTTTCCCACAATTGCCCTCAGTATTACCGGATTTGCCGGACTCCAGCGGATCATGCGAGGCGAACTGCTGGACGTGCTGCGGCAGGACTATATCCAGACGGCTCGCGCCAAAGGACTCCCTGAAAATCGAGTCATCTACGTCCACGCCCTGCGCAACGCGGTCAACCCGCTGATTACACTACTGGGCTTTGAGTTTGCTAACCTGCTGAGCGGCGCATTCATCACGGAGAACTTCTTTAACTGGCCGGGGCTGGGCCAGCTCATTCTGCAGGCGGTAACGAACCAGGACCGCTATCTGGTGATGGCCAGTCTGATGATGGGTGCGGTGATGTTGATTGTGGGTAATTTGCTGGCGGATCTGCTACTCAAGTTTGCTGACCCACGCATTAACCTGGCAGATATTAATTAACTGGAGTTTTGACTACTTTCCCCATAACGCCGCGAAATGCTCTCTACGAGAGCATTTCGCGGCGAACTTGATTTTAGCGCCGATTTTTTCTGAAATTCTGGCAGCGTCAGCATTTCAGAAAAAATCGGCGCGATTTAGTCAAAAGTCCAGTAATTGAAAGAGATGCATTGAATCTTCCCCCCTTGCTGCACTGCGCTGTACAGACGTTCAATCGAACGTCTGTACAGCGCAGTGCAGCAAGGGGGCTTTAATAGGGTATTCAGCCCGTGGTGAAGAATCTGTGGTAGGCGATCGCACCTCCTGCACACTCTTTCTATTTCCCGTCCCCCTTTCAGATAAGATGTAGAGATGTCTAATCCCAATCCCTGCTGGGGGATTCCTTTCTTCTGGCAGTAGCGATTAGGGAATGACCGGACTGATCACTCCCGATCGCCGCTGCATCGACTAGGAAGAGTTATAGATATGAGCCAAGACGAGATTTTTCAGAAAGTTCAGAAAATTGTTGCTGAACAATTGAGCGTGGACGAAGCTGAGGTCAAACCGGAGGCAAGCTTTGCAAATGACCTGGGGGCAGATTCCCTCGACACTGTGGAATTGGTGATGGCTCTGGAAGAAGAATTCGACATCGAAATTCCTGACGAAGCCGCCGAAAACATCGCAACCGTTCAGGCTGCGGTGGACTATATTTTGAAGCAAAAAGACGCTGCTTAGTCAGCTCCTGCTTTTGCTACGGGTGAGTAACCCCCGGCGGTTATTCACCCGGTCGATTCTCTGTTTATTCACTAGCCCTAATCGCACTCCGGGGATATCCCTTTGAAGCGCTACCATGACAACCAATCACCCTGAATATAAGCGCGTTGTGGTCACTGGTATGGGTGCCATCACGCCCATCGGAAATACCCTGGCCGACTATTGGGACGGCCTGCTCAGCGGACGCAACGGCATTGGCCCCATTACCCTGTTTGATGCGTCGCGCCACAAAAGCCGCATTGCAGGTGAGGTCAAGGGGTTCGATCCACAAGCGTACATGGATATCAAGGAGGCAAAACGCACCGATCGGTTTGCCCAGTTCGCAATTGCCGCCAGCAAGCAGGCCCTTGAGGATGCGCAGTTCGTGATTAACGACCTCAACGCTGAGCAGGTTGGTGTCCTGATCGGCACGGGCATCGGTGGTCTGAAGGTAATGGAAGAACAGCAGGAGGTCTACCTCAGTCGAGGTCCCGATCGCTGTAGCCCCTTCATGGTGCCGATGATGATCGCCAACATGGCGGCAGGTCTGACCGCGATCCACACTGGCGCAAAAGGCCCAAATAACTGCACAGTTACCGCCTGTGCCGCTGGTTCCAACGCCGTCGGTGACGCTTTCCGGCTGGTCCAGCGTGGCTACGCCCAGGCGATGATCTGCGGCGGTACCGAAGCTGCCATCACCCCGTTGTCCTTTGCCGGATTTGCAGCCGCACGGGCACTTTCGACCCGCAACGATGACCCGACCCATGCCTGCCGCCCCTTTGATCAGGATCGTGACGGCTTCGTCATGGGTGAAGGAGCGGGTATCCTGATTTTGGAAGAACTGGAACATGCCCTCAGTCGCGGGGCCAAAATCTACGCCGAAATCATTGGGTACGGCATGACCTGCGATGCCTATCACATCACTTCTCCCGTTCCTGGTGGCGCAGGAGCCTCCCGCGCTATGCAACTGGCGATGAAGGATGCAGGGATTGCGCCAGACCAGGTGAGCTACATTAATGCTCACGGCACCAGTACACCCGCCAACGACCCCACGGAGACTGCAGCGATTAAGACGGCTTTGGGCGACCATGCCCGCAAGGCTGCCATCAGTTCTACAAAGTCCATGACGGGTCACCTCCTGGGCGGTTCGGGCGGTATTGAGGCAGTGGCAGCAGCAATGGCGGTCGCCAACGACGCCGTTCCTCCCACCATCAATCTGGTGAACCCCGATCCAGAGTGCGATCTGGACTACATTCCGAACGAGAGCCGGAAACTGCCTGTGCAGATCGCATTATCTAACTCCTTTGGATTTGGGGGCCACAACGTCACACTGGCTTTCCGTAAGTATCTGGACTTTTGACTAAATTGCGTCGATTTCCCCTGAAAAGCTGACTACGTCAGCTTTTCAGGGGAAATCGACGCTAAAACCAAATATGACGCGAAACGCCCTCTGCAAGGGCGTTTCGCGTCACTGCAGTAAGCAGATGGCACAAGGAGCGAGATAACATCTGAGCAGCGGTTCTTTCTTCGTTCTGTTACAGCGTTTTCATGTTGGTGAGGTACTGGGGGTGTGGGAGGTGTGCCCCCACACCCCCTCAAAGGGGGAATCACCCCTGCACCTCATACCTCACCAGGACGAAAAGGGCTGTAGTTAATGAAACATTGGGGGTAGAGGGGTGGATGAGCGTTCCGGTTCGACTGACGCTCATCCACCCCCCAAGTAGACAGTAGTACAGTTTGTAAGTTAAAGTTGTAGTGAGTTTACTTTAGCCTTTGAGCGAAAGGTACAGCGCCGCAATAAATTCTTTTTTAGAGCGTTTCTCACGCTGGTGAAGTGCAGGGGGTAATGGGAGCGGTGCTATTTGAACTTCGGAGTTCGGCGAGGACTTCGGCGTGAGATCAGCCTTCAGCCCAAACTCAAGCCGAGGGGTCGAATGCTCATTCCAACCGCATGCCCTCAGCTTTCGGCCCGATCTGAAGCTGAGGGGTCGAGCCATCGAAGCCCTTGCACCCTAAAATCTGTACCTTATTAGCCTGGGGAAAATTATATTAAGTTATATAGCAGTTATTTAGCAAGAGTAACTGATAGAAGTCAACGATAAGCTCCAACCTTTGATTAATAATTGTGTAGAGAGTAGAAGATCATGAACAGGGAAGCGGCAGCGAGAAAGCCCATTCGGTCATTAGAAGATGCAGTGGAGCAATGTCAGACGCTGGGAATGCGTCTGAGCAAGCAGCGTCGCTTCATTCTGGAACTTCTATGGCAGGTTCAGGAGCATCTTTCTGCCCGTGAGATTTATGATCGGCTGAATCAGCAGGGCAAAGAAATTGGTCACACTTCGGTCTATCAGAACCTGGAAGCACTGTCGGAGCAGGGTATTATCGAGTGTATCGATCGTGCTGATGGTCGGCTCTATGGCAACATCAGTGATCCCCATAGCCACGTCAATTGCCTTGACACCAATCAGATTATGGATGTGCATGTGCAGTTGCCCGAAGACCTGATTCAACAGATCGAAGCCCAGACTGGGGTCAAGATTACCAGCTACTCCATCGATTTCTACGGTTATCGTCAGCCCTAAGGTCAAACGATCGCAAGCGGCAATACTGAGATGCAGGATCTCACCATCAAATTCCAGGCTGCATCCTTTGCCTCAACGCTTGAGGAGGCTGGAACTGCTCAACGAGCGGAACATGAAAAGGCTTATCTCAAAAGTGACCTGAACTTTTATGGCGCTTCTGTTCCAGTTGTTCGACAAACTGCGAAGACCTTTTACAGAAATCATCCCAAACTGTCTCATACAGACCTGATTGCCTTAGTCGAAGTACTCTGGCAGAGCAATTATCACGAAATGCGATCGCTCGGAATTGCCCTGCTCGATCACTATCCCCATCTCATTACCCTGGAGGACATCGGGTTTCTTGAAGGACTGCTGCGGCGAATGCAGACCTGGGCACATGTGGACTGGATTGCAACGGGGGCGATCGCCAATCTATTAGACCGGGATGCCAATCTAAAATCGACCCTGGTTCAGTGGGCCAGAGATGATTTGCTCTGGGTCAGACGAACCGCCATGCTGGCGCTGATGAAGCGGGCACGAATTCATCGGGAAGACTTTGATCTGTTTGCCCAGTTTGCCTCACAGATGGTAGAAGAGAAGGAATTTTTTATTCGAAAGGCGATCGGGTGGGTATTGCGGGAGGTATCCAAAAAACAGCCGGAGTGGACATACGAATTTCTGGTTGGTCACATTGATCGAGTTTCTGGATTAACTTTGCGAGAAGGTGCCAGGTATTTACCGACCGAGCAACGGGAATCGTTAATCAAAAAGGCTAAAAAACCATCATAAGAATTAATCAGACTATAAAGATGGGTTTGTGAATAGAAAAGATAATGGATTGCTCATGTTAGCAGAAAAGCCAAGAATACCTCTGTCACGATGCTCATAGAGCAGATCGCCATTCTGATCAAATAAGAAGGTTCCACCTCGTTGCGTCATGTAAGCCGCATTGGGAACGTAGGTCTTCCAGTGGCTCAAAACCTCCGTCATGTTTCGCAGACGCAGGGTGGCCAACTCGAAAGGCCGCTGAAATCCACTGCCGCCCGCCAGTTTGAAGAAGGAACCCTGGAAAGCAGGGAGTGGGCCTGCTTTTACCACCTCATCATCGGCAATGAGCTGGGGTGCCTTGCGATCGCCCCGATATCCCCGAAACACTTCCGCCAGGGTTCCCGGACTCCCTAATCCGGCGCACATTAACATTAAATTCAACCAGGCATTTTGCCTTGGAGCAAGCGCAGGGATTTTGAGGGATAAACCTGAATAAAGGCCAAGCTGGCGATGTAGCTCTGCGGTTGGGTCAACAAAGAGTGATGCGGGTGAAAACCCAGTGTAAGCACAGAACTTCTCGCCTGAGGGGCGATCGCCAATTCCCACAGCACGCACGATTGTGTTGGTCTCTTTCAGCCGATCAGCATCCTGCTGGAGCCACCAGGCGTACTCAAGGCTATCAAAGTCCCCCAGTTGAGGCAGCACTACCATTAGCAGACGATCTGCCGTATCACATCCATCCAGGATGGAAACCTGCTGGCCGTCACTAATGCGTTGCCGTTGAGTTTGCTGAAGGAGTGCGTATAGATTCATAGGAGAATGAAGTTGAGCCTGGAAAACAAGCAATTATACATATTTTAAGTAAGTGGGTGTGGAAAAAGTCGAAACCCCAAAAGCGATTCCGCCCGCGCAGCGGGCGGAATCGCTTTTGGGGTTGCAAGCTTAATTGCACCTATCTACTTAGTACAAAACAGGGTGAAATTTCTCCAATCGTCGCCAATAATCCCTACCAGGTGACGTTTCAAAATCTGTCAAAGCGCAGACCTGATTTTTTAACTGCATCGTTAGCTTAGAGATCCACACCTTTGTTTTTCTCAGTAAGCGCTGTGATCGCCGTTCAACATCGCCCCCACCTGTTGCACAACCGTGCCCGCTGGAAACAGTTGGCGGATGAAGTGCGAGAGCATTCGCTGGAAGAAATTGCTGTACAGCTTGGCCTGGAGCGCGATCGCCATGACAAACACAAATGGCGTGGAGCAGGTTGCTGCATTAGTATTAACGACAATAAATTCTTTGACCACTATGCGGTTGACTGTGGCTCCCCAGCCCTAAAGGGCGGGGATTCTTGAACTGTCCGGCTCTAACGAGCGGACAGAGCTACACTGAAGCTGAGGGTGGAACCTGACTCCAGTGGGCGCAGCCATAACGCCAACTACGGGGATGTCCATGCATCCCAGATACTTTCGACGAATATTGATTGATCCGACCGCATCCCGGTGGAACCGAAAGCCGCAACTACACTTGTAGAGGCGGTTTTTCGGCTTGTGCTGTTTACCACAGGCAGGGCAGGTTTGAGAGGTGTACCGTTCATCCTGCAACTCAACCTTCATGCCCAATCGTTCAGCCTTGTACGTGAGCATCTGGCGAGTCTGCCCATGCAGCATTTGGTGGATCTTCTGATTCGCTGTTTTGCCATAATCAACCGACTTCCGAATTTCTCGGATGTCGCCAATCACAACGGTTTGCACCCCTCTACTGTTGAGGGTGGAAACAAGTTTTGTGGTCTGCTTATGCTGAATATCTCGAATCTGATTGTTTAGCTTTGCCAGTTGTCGCTGTTTCGAGCGGATCAACCGCTTACGGCGCTTGGAACCTCGTCTCTTGACATCAATCAAGCCCGATAGTTTTGCCTTCAGTTTGTTCTGATAGCGGCGTTTTGACCGCAGCAGCCGACCGTTCATGATGATGGTTTCTTTGCCATCATGGGCAACTGCAAGATGGATTTCACCTAAATCTATTCCAGCAACCGTGCCCGATTCTTTAACAGGTACTTCCTCGGTCGCGTAGCAAGCTCGAATCTCATATTGCTGACCATCCCAGCCCATTTCTACCAGCTTTGGAGCATCCCACGCCCAATCCATTACAAGTGGTTCATTACCTTGTCCGTTGGATAGGCGCAGCTTACCGTCCTTCACTTTGATGGCTGAGGACTTCCATTGAACTTTGAAAAACCACTTGCGGCGACGGGGTGGACGGGCATCTGGATCGCTCTTGCGACGTTCTCGCCATGATTTCAATGAAGCGTAAAAACTCTGCACAACGGCATCAGCACTATGAGCGTGAAGCCGATTTTCTGAATCGTTGGGTAACCAACGCATCATTGAGGATGGCTTCAGCCACTTGTCTTGGTTGCGAACAGTACGCCAGAAGCGAACAACTGTCCGAGAATACAACTCTCCAGCCGCACGACTGAGAGATTGCATTTGCTCTGTGTTGCCGATTTTGAGCTTGCGAACAGTGTACGACATCGCCATTTAACTAGAATAAGAGTATTATACAGCTTCTAGTTATCTATGACGAACAAAGGAACTAACCAACCCTTCAAAAGTAATCAGAATATCGTTTACAGATGTATCTACCACGTTATTTTCTGTCCCAAGTATCGAAGGGGGGTTTTGCAGGATGGCGTAGATGCAAGGTTGAAAGACATCGTGATGGAATTGGCGGCAGAACTGCGCTTTGAGGTGGTGGAGATGGAGATCATGCCTGACCACGTTCACCTACTGATTGACTGTGACCCGCAATATGGCATCCACCGGATTGTGAAGGCAATCAAGGGGCGCTCATCCAGGCTACTCAGACAGGAGTTTCCGAAGCTGAAAAGCAGATTGCCGACGCTGTGGACGAATAGCTACTTTGTCGCCACTTGTGGGGGCGCTCCTCTTACCATCATCAAGCAGTACATCCAGAATCAAAAGTCGGTGTGAGCCTGAAGATAATTGCCCGTCTCCGCTCCGCTACACCAAGCTCTGAAGGGTGGCGTATCCCCATAGTTGAAACTAGGGGCTTGTGCCACCCCTCAAACTCCCCAGTTCGGTCATCCTGAAGATGGCGGCTGGGGCGATCGTCCCAGGCACACGAGTCACCTCTGCCGATGCACAACGGTTCCAGCAATTGATTAAACGGCTTCAGCAGAGAGATTTTGCCGTGTTTGAGCGACATCCAATTAACATGAAGTGACGCTGTGCTTCGCACAGCGTCACTTCCTATCACAGATTTTAATTTGAGCGCCGATTTTTTGTGAAAAGCTGATGCAGTCAGCTTTTCACAAAAAATCGGCGCAATTTAGTCAAAAGTCCAGTTAACTAAGGGTGCAGTCAGCTTTGTTGATCCAGGTTTGAATGGTTTGAGTGGGATCAGTGGGATGTTGCAGTGCAACTTGAAGCATAGTTGCAGCCTCATCATTTGAGATTGAAAGAACAATGCCGTGCCAGGTTTGATAGGGGCCTCCCACCATGGTGACTTTGATGGGATCTTTGAAGTTGTAGCCGAGCATAGTGCCTCCTGAAGAATGAGTGGGGGTGTTGATGAGTAATACCAACCATCCTGAACACTTTACGGAAGAAAATGCAATTTGCAGAAGGAACTGTAAATCACTAAACCGCCACCCCCACCTTCAATGCTGCCAGCACCTCCGCCACTGTCGCAGTCCAGCCAATAATTGCGCCCTGTGCCCGCACCATCTCCAGCACAGCCGATTTGAATTCGGGGAAATAGCTTTCGGTCGCGTCTTCCACCATCAGACATTCATAGCCGCGATCGTTGGCCTCGCGCATGGTGGTCTGTACGCACACTTCGGTGGTGACACCCGTAATCAGCAGGTGGGTGATGCCCCGCTCCTGCAAAATCGCTTGCAGATCTGTGCCATAGAACGCGCCCTTGCCCGGTTTGGGAATCACAATTTCCCCGGGCAGTGGCTCCAGTTCAGGAATAATCGAATTGCCCGGTTCCCCCAGAATAAACAGCCGTCCCATCGGGGTGGAATCACCAATTCTCAGTTCCCCTTTACCGCGATTTCGCTTTGAGGCGGGGCAATCCGACAGGTCAGGCAAATGCCCCTCCTGAGTGTGAATAATCGGCAGGTTGAGCGATCGAAAAGCGGTCAGCAGTTCCTTCAGCGCCGGGACGATCGATCGCAGCGGCGTCACATCATTTCCCAGCGCTTCGCCAAAACCGCCCGGTTCCAGAAAATCACGCTGCATATCGATAATGATGAGCGCCAGTTTTGACAGGTCATCGGGTAATGGGTATTCGTAAGGTTTTGCAGAAATGATGGCCATAGTGCTCCCAGGATGAATAAGATGTTGTGGTTTGGAGATCGTTTGTGGCGCAGCTAAGCTACATCACTAACACGCTCCGATCAAGCCTTCTGTGCGATCCAGTCAGTGCAGTTGCCCTACTAATAACCCGCCATTAGTACAGAAACAAGAAAGTTTTGCAAGGGGTGCAAGGGCTTCGACGTGAGCGCTCAGCCGAAAGGTGAAACCCCTGCTTGGGGGCTTTGCCCCCAAACCCCCATGTTGCAAGATTTAGTGTTTGTAACACTAGTGACCTGCCATACTACGTCCGATCGCTGCAAAGTCTGCATTGGCGATCGAGCTTTCGTACACAAACTCACCGCCGCTGATCACGATGATGCGATCGGATAGCTTGAGTAATTCATCCAGGTCTTCACTCACCAGAAGAACGGCCACGCCCCGATTTCGCGCATCGACAATCTGGGTGTGAATAAAGTCAACCGCAGCAAAGTCAAGACCAAAGCAGGGGTTGGCAGCGATTAGCAGTTCAATATGATCCGCAGAGAGTTCGCGGGCCAGCACCGTGCGCTGGACGTTTCCACCTGACAGGTTGCCCACTGGTGTTTCGGGGGAAGGCGTCTTCACTTTGAACTGCTGGATTAATCCCTGGGCTGCGTTCCGAATCGCGTTCAGAATCAGCAAGACGCCTTTCGCCTGGGGAGGGCGATCGAACGTCCGCAGCGCCATATTTTCTGCAACGCTCATGTGGGGCACACAGGCGTTCCGCAGCGGTTCTTCAGGCAGTGCAAACACTTTGTGCTTGTACATCTCCTTCCGGGTGGCACCGTAACGCTCACCGTTCACCTTAACTTCACCGGAAGTGGCCTCCCGCTGTCCCGCCAATACTTCCACCAGTTCCCGCTGACCGTTCCCAGAGATACCCGCAATCCCAACAATCTCGCCTGACTTCACCGTCAGGTCAATGCCCTTCACCGCTTCCACGCCGTTATCCTTATTTGCGTGTAGCTTCAATACCTCCAGAATGGGAGCAAGGTTCTCCTGGGGTGTTTTGTTAACGGGTGTAGGTTCTTTCTTCTCACCCATCATCATTTCCGCCATATCACTTACACTCAGGTTCTTCACCTGACCCTGACCCGCAAATCGACCTTTGCGTAGAATGGTTACTTCATCCACAAAGGCGGTGACCTCTCTAAACTTATGAGAAATCAGCAGCACGCTCAAATTCCCGGCGGTCACCTGCTCCCGCAGCAGCCCCAGCACTTCATCGGCTTCTGCAGGCGTCAGCACCGACGTTGGTTCATCCAGGATCAAAATGCGGCTCTTCAGATAAAGCTGCTTCAAAATTTCTAGTTTTTGCTTCTGGCCAGCCGCCAGTTGAGCAATCGTCAGGTCAAGCGGCACCTGGAATGGCGATCGCTCCATAAACGCCTTCAGCTCATCCATTTCCTGTCTCCAGTTGATCACCGCCTGCGTGTCGTAGCGCGACAGCACCAGATTCTCTGCGACCGTCATCGCGGGGACAGACGTAAAGTGCTGGTAAACCATGCCAATCCCATAATGGTGCGCATCGCGAGGGTTATTAATTTTCGCGGGCTTGCCGTCAATTAACACCTCTCCAGAAGTGGGCGTATAGAAGCCCATGATGCATTTCACCAGCGTGCTTTTTCCGGCTCCGTTCTCACCCAGTAATGCGTGAAACGTCCCTGGTTTCAGGGTCATTGAAACCGTATCAAGCGCCACCAATGTACCAAAGTGTTTCGACATGTTCACGACCTGAAGTTCGGGTGGCCGTTCAGTCATTGTTGCAGGAGCGGTTGCAGAGGCAGGTGTCATAGTGGAAGGGTGGATGAGTGGGAGGGTGGATGGGTAGGGACATTGCATTCGGATGACAGACGATCCCAGAGGAAAACCGATAGAACCGAATGCTGCGCTCGTATCAGAGAAATCAAGTGATCGCTTCAATCAAAGAATGGGAATCGGCTACTGCCCCAAATACGCCCCCCTGCATTTTGATCATTTTGAGGGCAGCCAGGTAGTTGCCGTAATCAGTGGCTCCGGTGCAGTCTGAAAGCATCAGACACTCGTAACCGCGATCGTTTGCATCGCGCATGGTGGTATGGACGCAAACATCGGTCGTAATGCCTGTAAGGATAATATTTTGAATTCCCTTGCGTTTCAAGATCAAGTCCAGGTCAGTGGCATAAAACGAGCCTTTACCCGGTTTGTCGATAACAACCTCGCCAGGAAAGGGAGCCAGTTCGGGGATAATTTCCCAGCCCGGTTCCCCCCGCACCAGGATTTTCCCGCAAGGGCCGGGATCGCCAATCCCTGCGCCAATCTGCTGCGATCGCCATCGCTTGTTTTCCGGCAGATCCGACAGGTCGGGCCGATGCCCTTCGCGGGTGTGAATAATGTGATAGCCCTTTTCTCGCATCACAGCCAGGACAGTTTTAATTGGCTCGATCGGTGCACGGGTCAGCGACAGGTCGTAGCCCATCTTATCCACATAGCCACCAGTGCCACAAAAATCGATCTGCATATCAATAATGATCAGCGCCGTATTTTCAGGGCGGAGATCGCCGTTGTAGGGATAAGGATAGGGGTCAGCCTCAACAAAACGTCCCATAGGTCAGGTGATGCGAGTAAAGGGGTGGATTCAGACCTCGGAGATCTGGGCAGAGCAGAAGTGTGGATTTTAGACCTCGGAGGTCTTTGAGACCTCCGAGGTCTGGGCAGAGCGTCAGGCGTTAACCGGATCAACGGGTAACTCCTCACCCTGGTACAGCCGGGTGGGAGCAGGGAACCCGCAGGAGGTGCCATCGGTGTAGACGACTTCGTCTTCCCAGGGAAGGCGATAGGTGCCGTTCACCATGTCTTTCATATAGGTGTAAGGGCAATCCTGAGCGCCGCCGTTGACTGCAACGTAACCGCGATGGCCAAACTGGTAGATGTTGTTCTCGACAGACCAGTGCTTGCGGGCTTCGCGAACCAGGTCTGGCCGCAGTTCGGCGGTGATGATCTCGTCGGGACGGTGGCTACCCATCGCCAGCGGGGTGCCGTCGAAGTTCACAAACATACCCTCACCCATCGAGTCAAAGGTGCCGTCAGTGCCGCACATACAGACAGATGCGGTAGTCATCAGGTTACAGAACGCGTTAGCCTGATTGGTGATGCGCCAGCTATGACGAATCGGAGCAGTGTAGCCTGCCGTCCGAATCATAATTTCGGCTCCCTTGTAGGCGCATTCCCGCGCCATTTCGGGGAACATGCCATCGTGACAGATGATCAGAGCGATTTTGCTGCCATTGGGGCCATCGCAGACGGGAATGCCCAGGTTTCCTGGCTCCCACGGTTCGACAGGCACCCAGGGGTGGAGCTTGCGGTAGTAGAGGCGCAGTTCTCCAGTATTGTCGAGGATAATGCCGCTGTTGTAGGGGTTGCCGTTGGGGTTGAATTCCATGATGGAGAAACAGCCCCAGATATTGTTGTCACGGCAGGCTCGACTGAATGCCGCGACTTCGGGACCATCCAGACGACACATGATTTCCGGGTTGGTATCCATCGACAAACCGTGGAGGGAGTATTCGGGGAACACCACCAGATCCATGGTCGGCATATTGCGACGAGCTTTTGCCACCATGCTGACGACTTTCTCAGTCTGAACAGCCAGATCATCGGGGGTGACGACGTTGGGCAGTTGGAACTGCACCATGCCCAGTACGACTCCATTCGGAGATTTATTCAGTCCACCAAGTCCACTCATAGTCAGTCTCGATTAAGGAAATATAGCGGTTTTTATTCGCATAAGGTACGAGGGGGTGGGGGTGTGCCCCCAAGCAGGGGCACACCCCCTGACCCCCTCAAGGGGGACTCACCCCTGCACCCCGTACCTCACCAACACGAGAATGCAATAGCTTTGCTAGTTCTCCATGCCCAGTGCTCCTGGTACCCCGCTCAGCGTCTTCTTCGGAGAACAGGTGAAGATCATGATGAATAGCGTCAGCAGGTAGGGAGCTGCATTGAACAGGTAGTAGCCCTCTTTGATGCCCACCGCTTGCAGGGCTGGCCCCAGAGACTGCGCTCCTCCAAACAGAAGGGAGGCCCAGAGGCAGGCGATCGGGTTCCAGCGGGCGAAAATGACGAGGGCGACAGCCATCAAACCCTGGCCGCTGGAGATGCGCTCGGTCCAGACACCGGGGTAGTAGAGGGAGAGCGCTGCTCCGCCAATTCCCGCCAGGAAGCTTCCGGCAATCACGGCCAACATCCGCACTTTGAAGATTGAAACGCCCATAGCGCGGGCGGCTTCGGGGCTATCGCCTACGGCACGAATAAACAGACCCCAGCGGGTGGAGCGGAAAAACCAGGTCATGATGGGGGCGATCGCCAGTCCCAGCAGAAACAGTGGACTGATTTCCAGGGCTGACTGGACAGCAGGGGGGAAGTTACCTGCCCCCAGGTCAATCGTTGGGAGCTGAGGGGCAGAGGGTTGGATAAAGGGTTTGCCCAGGAAGAATGCGATGCCGCTGCCGAAGATGATCATGGCAATGCCGACGGCTACGTCATTGACCCGGGGTTGCTGGGAGAGCCAACCGTGGATAACACCCAGAAGTGCTCCGGCAATGCCTGCGACGAGAACGCCCAGCCAGGGGGAGCCAGTGAGGTAGGAAATACCATAGGCGCTCATGGCTCCAGTGAGCAGGGTGCCTTCCAGTCCGAGGTTGATTTTGCCACTCTTTTCGGTGAGGCATTCACCCAGGCTAACGAACAGGAAGGGGGTGCCGCCCCGCATGGTGCCAGCGATGATTGCAAGGGGGACGCCCCACCAGCCAAGGGCTTCGGTTGCGACTTCAGTTGCCATGATGATCTCCGGGAGGTTGTGGGTGCTTGGGTGAGTGAGGGGTGGGTGGGGAACTTATATGAGGTTGGTGGTAAGGGGAGTTTTGGGCTGCGAACCAGATGTTTGGGGGGTAGCTTACCCCCCACCCACCCCGCTTGGGGGATACTCCCCCAAACCCCCAAAAGGGAGTTGTTTGTGGGTGCAGAAGGTCAGCCGGATAGTGGGCGATCGGAAAGTGTTCTGGATTTGCGGGAGGGCTAGGTGTGGGTGCCTCCAGAATGCCTGGAATCGTTGCCCCTGTTGCTGTAGAACTCCCTCCCTGGGAGGGCTGGGAGGGGTCATACCCTGAGGAGGAGCCGCAGGGTATGACCCTAGGAAGGGTTGGGCGTTACCGTGAGCGATAGTCGAACGGAGGGGTCAAACTATTGGAGCTGCTGCCGCAGGAGGGGCAGGGGGAGCTTCCACAAGGGGCTTCTCTTTGAAGAAGGGGAACTTTCCGTAGAGAGAATCGCTGTAGAGCACCACCAGGAAGACAATTCCCTGGAACACCAGTACCGTCGCGTCGGGCAGGTCGTGTGCCCGTTGTAGAATACCGCCGCTGGCGAGAATACCGCCGACCAGCAGAGAAATCAGGATGGCGGCGAGGGGGTTGTGGCGGGCGGCGAAGGCAACCAGAATGCCGCCGTAGCCGTAGCCGACGTTGAGGGATTCGTTGGCAGAACCCTGGACGGCGGCAATTTCGACCATACCGGCGAGGCCCGCGCAGGAGCCAGCCAGGAAGGTGACGATCAGGGTGAGTTTGCCAACTGGGAGGCCAGCGATGCGGGCGGCACGGATGTTGCCTCCGGCGGTGCGGGCGGCGAAGCCGAAGGTGGTGCGACGGATCAGGATGTAGGCAATGATGCAGGCGACCAGACCGTAGACCAGCCCCCAGTGGACGCGGGTACCGGGGATGTCGCCCAGCATGTTGGCCTCTGGGAGGGCAAAGCTGGAGGGTTTGTTGAGGGAGCCAGGGTCACGAATCGGGCCACCGACAAGGTGATTCAGGAAGGCGATCGCAATGTAGTTCAACAACAAGCTGCTAATCGTCTCATTCACGGCCCGGTAGTGGCGCAGTGCCCCGGCAATCATGATCCACAAACCACCCATGATGATGGCGGCGATCGCCATTGCCAGATGTACCCCAACGGGGGGAACACCTAACGGGACTGCCACCTGCTCCGCTGTCGGGAGTACACTGCCATAGGACATGAACAGCCCCGCCACAATCGCTCCCAGTCCTCCCATCACCAGTGCGCCCTCGTTACCGATAATCACCAGACCCAGTTGAGCCGGGAGTGCGGTACAAAGAGACGACAGCATCAGGGGAGCTGCCCGAATCAGGGTGTTTTGAAAGGTACTCCAGGTGCCGAAGGCTGCTTTGTAAATGGAGCCGTAGACGCCGAAGGGATTTGCCCCGGCGATCGCACAAAACACCCCAAACAAAATCAGCCCCACCAGAATCGCACCAAACGGAATCACAAAGGATTCCAATGTTCTGCGCCAGTTTTGCTGAGAAATCATACCAGAAACCCCCAAGAAGGGATGAACTTTGAAACCAACCCAACACCCCTGAAGCCTCTACCGTCAGGCAGAGGCAGAGCCTCCAGAGGGCATTACTGGCTTCCAGCCAGCAACAAGGGCAGCGACTCCTGAAACCCGAAACCCGGAGCTTGAAACCGGTTACCAATCACCGATTCCCTATTCCCCATTCCCTAACTACCAATCGACCCAATCACGCCCTCGACCAGATAATCCATCTGCTCCAGCTTGGGATCTTGCTGCTTCAACTGTTCACCAGCGGCGATCACCACCTTGCCAGTGTTGTCTTTGATCTCGCCCTTGTAGACCACCATGCTGCCGTCCATAAACTTGGCCAGAGCCGCATCAGCCTTTTGCTTCGTTTCAGAGCTGACGGCGGAACCGTAGGCCGACATCTTGCAGAATCCTTCCTTGAGACCACCTCGCTGCATGTGGGGAATGTCCCCGGCCATCAGGGTCTTGCCACCGTTGAGCTGTTCGACCAGTTTGGTGTAGAAGCTGGTCCAGTCCCACTCGGCTCCTGTCAGATAGCCCTTGGGAGCCAGTGACTTTTGGTCGGCATGATAGCCAGTACTGAGCAAACCGCGCTTTTCAGAGGTTTCCATGACCACCTTGGGGCTGTCTACGTGGCAGGTCACCGCTTCAACGCCCTGGTCAGCCATACTGTTGATGGCTTCTGCTTCCTTGATGGGTTCTGCCCAGTTTCCGGTGAAGACCACCTGGGTGGTGGCGTCAGGGCGAACACTGCGGGCACCCAGGGTGTAACTGTTGATGTTGCGCAACACGGTGGGAATCGGTTTAGCAGCAACAAATCCCAGCTTGCCAGATTTGCTGGTCAGGGCTGCGACGATGCCGGAAATGTACTGAGCTTCGTCGATGTAGCCGTAGTAGCTGCCGACGTTTTTGGGGTGAACGCCTTCTTTGTACAGTCCTCCGGCATGGAAGAATTGCACTTCGGGGTGCTCTACCGCCATCTTCAGAATGTGCGGGTCGAAGTAGCCAAAAGAGGTGGGAAACACAACTTTGGCTCCATCGATTTCAATCATGCTGCGCATCGACTCGGCAGCAGCGGTTGTTTCAGGAACGCTGGCTTCTTCCACCAGTTTGACGAAGGTTAGTTTCTTGGCCATGCCCTCAGCGCCCTGAGCGTGCCCCTGGTTCCAGCCAAAGTCGTCCTTCGGTCCGACATAGATGAAGCCCAGGGTCATTGCTCCGCCAGCAGCAGGGGAAGCAGCCCCCTCAGCAGCAGGAGAAGCCCCACCAGCCGCAGAATCCGGGCTAGAGGCGGGAGTACAACCTGTGCTCAGTTTTGCGGTCGCTCCGAAGGCTCCAGCGGCCAGGAATGCACGAATGATCTGACGACGAGACAGACCCAAATATCTTTGACTCACAGCTTCTCTCCAGTTGAATTCAATGGTGATTGGGGTGTGCGATCGCCAAGTTAATCTTTGAGCGATCGCACAGTAGTATCTGAAGCTACAATCCTCTAGCTACCAATGGAACCAATGACTCCTTCGACTAAATAATTCATCTGCTCCAATTTGGGATCCTGTTGTTTCAACTGCTGTCCTGCCGGGATCAATTCTTTCCCGGTGTTGTCCTTGAGGCCACCCTGGTAGATCACCATACTGCCATCCATCAACTTGGCCTTGGCCGCTTCCGCTGCCTGCTTGGCCTCAGAGCTTACCGCAGGACCGTAGGGCGACAGTTTGCAGAAGCCTTCTTTCAGACCACCCCGCACCAGGTGGGGAATCCCCCCATCGGATAGCTTTTTCCCGGCCTTGATCTGCTCGGCAAACTGGGAGTAGATATTGGCCCAATCCCACTCCGCTCCAGTGAGATAGCCCTTGGGAGCCAGAGCTGACTGGTTGGCATGGTAACCAGAACTGAAGATGCTACGCTTTTCGGCAGTTTCCATCACTACCTTGGGGCTGTCTACATGGCAGGTGACGACATCAATGCCCTGGCTGGCCATACTGTTGGTGGCTTCTGCTTCCTTAATGGGTTCTGCCCAGTTGCCCGTAAACACCACCTGAGTAGTGGCATCTGGACGAACGCTGCGTGCACCCAGCGTAAAACTGTTAATGTTGCGAAGTACCTGGGGAATCGGTTTGGCCGCAACAAAGCCCAATTTCCCCGTTTTGGAGGTCAGTCCTGCTACGATTCCGGCAATATACTGCGCTTCGTCGATGTAGCCAAAGTAGCTACCCACGTTCTTGGGCGTCACGCCTTCCTGGTAGAGTCCCCCCGCATGGAAGAACTGAACGTCGGGATACTCCTGGGCCATCTTTAGAATGTGCGGGTCAAAGTACCCGAAGGAGGTGGGGAACAGTGCAACAGCCTTGTCAATGTCGATCATGCTGCGCATGGTTTCGGCCACTGCGGTAGTTTCCGGTACATTCGCCTCCTCTACCAGCTTCGCCCAGGAGAATTTCTGTGCCACTGCGGCAGCACCTTCAGCGTGCGCCTGGTTGTAGCCGTAGTCATCCTTTGGCCCAACGTAGATAAATCCAATGGCGATCGGCTCATCGCTCCCCGCCCCACTGGTGCTGGATGTTGCATTATCCCCGGCAGGACTGCATCCGGTGCCAAACTTGGCCGTTACCCCAAAGGCTGTTGTCGCCAGCAACCCCCGAACGATTTGACGACGGGACAGATGCGGAAATTGGCTCTTACTCACGATCCCAAACCCCCTTCACTAGGCAACCAAAAGGAATAGAGCGAACTGTAGCACAATCGATTCCGCTCGCAAGTTCGTTCAAGTGCGAAAAAAGTGTGTTGTTTGCAGATGCGGAACCTCTGCCTCAGGGCGGAATACTGGAGATGGGGGAGTGCGGCGATCTGTACCGCCCCCCACCTTGAATGAAAAGCCGGGATGCGATGAGCCAGGAGTAAAAGCAAAAATGTGCTCTACGTAACAAAGTACCATTGATCGAACCGATAGGATCTGCGGAGAGGATTGACGGAGCGCTAGTTGGAGCGATCGTTCGGACGAGGGGCATGAACTGTGAAGAAGCACTGGCACTAGTCGAATCCAGGCTGGTCAGCGGTCGCCTGACTCGCCTGCAAAAAGCAGTGTTCCGTTCTGCCTGGGAAGACCAGTCATACCTCGAAATCGCCCGTACCTGCGGTTATGAGGTGGGCTACGTCAAACAAACTGGATCCCAGCTCTGGCAACTGCTATCGAAAGCATTCGACGAACGAGTCACCAAAAACAACCTCCAGGGCGTCCTGCGCCGCCAGATCGCCGAATCCACCCATCCACTCATCCACGGTTCGGCTAGCGCCCACCGCAATGCCCATCCTGTTCCTGATCCTGTTGAAAGATCCACCGTCTCACCATCCCACCACTTTGACTGGGGTGACGCCGCTGACGTTTCCCACTTCTACGGTCGCACCCGTGAGCTAACTTTACTGGAACAGTGGCTCAGTCAGGATAGTTGCCGCCTGATAGGGCTATTTGGTATGGGCGGCATTGGCAAGACCTCGCTCTCGATCCGGCTGGCCCGCCACGTTCAGCACCAGTTTGATTGCGTCATCTGGCGATCGCTCCGGAATGCTCCCCCGCTCCTGGATCTGCTGGCCGACCTGATCCAGTCCCTTTCAAACCAGCGCGACCCCGACCTGCCCGACTCTCTGGAGGGGCGGCTGCGGCGATTGATGGGTTACCTGCGGCAACACCGCTGCCTGCTTGTACTGGACAATGGTGAGACCCTGATGGGGCAGGGTACCACAGCCGGGGGCTACTTGCCGGGATATGAAGGCTATGCTCAGCTCTGGCAGTGGGTTGGCGAACTCGACCACCGCAGCACCGTAGTCCTCACCAGCCGGGAGAAACCTGCAGGTCTGGCCGCTCAGGAAGGACAAGGGTTGCCCGTGCGATCACTGCGGTTGAACGGCCTGCCCCCCAATGACGGACAGGCACTGTTTGCGGTGCGGGGGGAATTTGCCGGGTCTGAGGCGGAGTGGCGATCGCTGATTGACCACTACGCGGGCAATCCACTGGCACTCAAGATGGTCGCCCCGGTGATTCAGGATCTCTTCGACGGACAGGTGGGCAGCTTTCTGGAGTGTCTGCGGGAGGGCACCTCCATCTTTGGCGACATTCAGGACCTTCTGGAACAGCAACTCAATCGCCTGTCGGAACAGGAACGACGAGTCATGAACTGGCTGGCGATCGCCCGCAAACCCGTCACCCTCTCCCAACTGCGCGCCCACTTTGCCCCCCCCATTCCCCTCGGTCAACTGCTGGAGGCGCTGGAAGCCCTGGAGCGTCGCTGCCTGATCGACAAACCCACCTCCCGGTCGCCCGATCGCACCCAGACCCGCTTCACACTCCAGCCCGTCGTCATGGAATATGTCACGGAGCGACTGATCGAGCGCATTGAACAGGAAATCAATGGAACTGACACCCTTGATGCCCTCTGTACCCTTAGCCTGCTCCACGCCCCGGCCAAAGATCACATCCGGCAAACCCAGTCTCGCCTGATTCTCCAACCCATTGTCGATCGGCTGCTACAACATTGGGGTTCATCCGGGCTGCTCAACCACCTGCAGCGCCTGCTACAACAACTGAGGAAAAGTCCCGCCCAGGCGCATTACGCGGGCGGCAATGTGATCAACCTGATAAGTCAGATGGGCGCTGACCTGACGGGCTGGGATTTTTCGTATTTGCCCGTCTGGAGTGCCGATCTGCGCCGGGTGACCCTGCATCAGGTGAATTTCACGGGAGCCGATCTATCAAAATCGGCGTTTACCGAGACGTTCAGTCAGGTGTTGGCGATCGCCTTCAACCCCGACGGTACCCTGCTGGCCACAGGCGACGTCAACCACGAGATCCATCTCTGGCAGGTGTCGGACGGCAAACAGTTACTAACCCTGCGAATTAATGAGGGCTGGGTCTGGAGTGTCGCCTTCAGCCCTGATGGACGGTGGCTGGCCTCCAGTGCAAACCGTGCCGTTCACCTGTGGGACGTGCAAACCGGAGAACAGGTGCGCGTATTTCAGGGCTACAGCGATCGCGTTTTCTCCGTCGCCTTCAGTCCCGATGGCACGCTTCTGGCAACGGGCAGCGAAGACCATCTGGTGCGCATCTGGAATGTGCGCACGGGTGAGTTGCTCCACACCCTTAAGGGACATACGAACGAAGTGCGATCGGTCGCTTTTTCTCCCGCCGTGCGCCACCACGCTGCCGCTCCCATCCTCCTGGCCAGCGCCAGCTATGACGGGACGGTGCGCCTGTGGGATGCGGTGGTGGGGAACTGCATCGGGCTGCTGCGAGGGCACAACGATTGGGTCTGGTCAGTGGCCTTCAGCCCCGATGGCAGTACGCTGGCCAGCAGCAGCAGCGATCGCACCGTCAAACTCTGGGAGGTCGCCACGGGAAACTGCCGCCATACCCTCCACGGCCATACTCGCCCCGTTCGCACCCTCACTTTCTGTCCCGATGGACGGACGCTGGCTAGCGGTAGCGACGATCGCACCCTGCGCCTCTGGGAATATCAAACGGGTCAGGGATTGCGAGTGCTGAACGGTCACAGTAGCTGGATCGCGGCGATCGCCTCCAATTCGGATGGGCTACTGGCCAGCGGCGGCGAAGACCAGGCGGTGCGACTGTGGGACAGCAGAACAGGTCTTTGCCTGCGCACCCTCCAGGGCTACAGCAATGGGGTCTGGTCAGTCGCGTTTAATTCAGTGCCGTTTGGTGCCATAGGGGGATCTGCTTCGGAGTCAGACACAGCCCTGATCGCCAGCGGTAGTCAAGATCGGGCGGTACGCCTCTGGGATCTGCACACTGGAAATTTGCAGCACACGCTATACGGCCACTCCGGCTGGATCTGGTCCATTGCGTTTAATCCTATCTTCCCCATCCTGGCCAGCGGCAGTGAGGATCGCACCATTCGCCTCTGGGACAGTCGCACCCAGCAGATGCTGCACGTTCTGGAGGAGCATCAGGATGCGGTTCTATCCGTGCTGTTTTCTCCTGACGGCCAGACCTTGATCAGCGGTGGTCTGGACGGCACAATTCGTCTGTGGGATGGTCGGACAGGAGCCTACCAACAAACCCTGAGTGGCCATACGGGCGGCATCTGGGGGCTGGCTCTCTGTACAGGTGGCCATCTTCTCGTCAGCAGCAGCCAGGATCAGACCCTGAAACTCTGGGATCTCCAGCAGCGAACCTGCCTGAAAACGCTACATGGCCACCAGAGCTGGATTCGCTGTGTTGCTGTCAACCCTGCCTGCACCACCCTAATCAGCGGCAGCTCTGATGGCATCATCAAAGCCTGGGACATCGACAGCGGCACCTGTACCCGGACCCTCCAGGCGCACAATGGCCCAGTTCTCTCGGTCGCCTTTCACCCCGATGGCCAGTTCTTCGCCAGCAGCAGCACTGACACTTCTGTGCGTCTCTGGGATGCCCAATCAGGAGCTTGCCTCCAGGTTATCCAAGGGCATCACCGCTGGGTCCGATTCGTCACGTTCAGTCCCGACGGTCACTGGTTGGCCAGTTGTAGCCAGGATGAGACGGTACGAGTGTGGCCAATCCAGGGAACTCAGTGTGGGGAAGCTGCTGTCCTGCGGGTTCCCCGCCCCTATGAGGGAATGGCGATCGCCCACGTCACGGGCCTTACCCCTGCCCAGCAGAACACGCTCTATTTATTAGGTGCAGTCGATTAATCCTGGAGTTTTGACTATTTTTTCTACAATGCCGCGAAACGCTCTCGCAGAGAGCGTTTCGCGGCATATTCAATTCCAGCGCCGATTTTCTCCAAAACGCTGACTGCGTCAGCGTTTTGGAGAAAATCGGCGCAATTTAGTCAAAAGTCCAGTTAATCGAATCGTGGTGAAAAAAGCTCAAAACCCATCATCAGAAGTGGCGCGTTACTTCTGATGATGGGTTTTCACATAAAAGGCACCCGGGTTGTTCTCCTAATTGGGATAGATGCGCCCCCAGCGAAATCAGGCCACACTATTTCGTTGCAGTACGTGACGCGATGTATAAATCTTTAGAACCAGGAGTTCCCGTAGGGGGGCATCCTGCTCGCCCGAACGGGGACTACCCCACAGGCGGCGATCGCCCCTCACTCACCCAACCCTAAAAGAAAAATAAACGCCTGAACAATTTCCTACTCCTATTGGTTAAATCTTTCTGGATGTGTTTCTGCTCGCTGCCCAACTCACAAATTGCAATCTAAACTACAAATCAGCTTCACTAGCTCCCATTCGCCCACCTCCCACCTCCCCAAAACCAGAATCGACCCATTACCCATCCCCGATTACCTTCTGAGCTTATCGAAGGATTACCCACCTCCATTACCCATCCCCAAAAGGAGCCTGTCATGAAAACTCCTCGCTGGCGGCAGGCCGTCGCCGCTCTCCTCCTGGTTCTGGCACTGGTCACCACCGGATGTACCAGAACCGACAACTCCCCCTACGCGCAGGTACAGAAAGAGACGACCGAGCGAGGGGCTGCCCCCGCTGTGGTGAAGGATGCTGAGCAGGGCAGCAGCTTTAACAAGTTTTTCCCGAAAGACCAGCAGGGCTACGACGTGGTCTTTACGCAGGAGAAAAAGGGCTTTGCTGAGGCCAAGCTGAAACAGGACGGCAAGGACGTCGCTATGCTCTCGGTATCTGACACGACCAGTACACCACAGGCTGCGCAGAAGTATCAGTCCAGCACTGAAAAACTGTCTGGCTTCCCGGTGATGGACATTGGCAGCACTCAAACCGGGATGCTGGTGGGCGATCGCTTCCAGGTCAAGGTGCAGTCCCGCGATGCTGCCTTTACCAAAGAGGACCGCCGCACCTGGCTGCAAAAGTTTGATCTGAAGGGAATTGCGAGTCTTTAAGGATCACGAATCAATGAACCTCGAATATTTTTTGATAGGGGACTTGCAACAAAATAAAGTACCAGTTTTAGTTTGGCGCGGCGAAGCCGCGCCAAACTAAAACTGGGGTTTTACTGGGATTTTATTTTATGGCAAGCCCCTAGA
>CAZVXA010000095.1:0-23690 GCA_964630955.1 uncultured bacterium
TTTTTTTTTGGGGGGGGCGCGCCCCCCCCCCCCCTCTCTCAAAAACAATTACAGGGAGCGGTCGGCATTGGTGGTCTGCGGGAAGCGCCGACCGTGCTGTCGATTGGTACACAGGTTGCTCAACTGCTGCAACAGCAGGGCGTGCAGGCGGTAATTACCCGACAGGATGACCGTGATGTGGAACTAAATCCCCGCGTGCAGATCGCGGAGCGCTCGAACGCGACCCTGTTTATCAGCATCCACGCCAACGCCATCAGCATGAGCCGTCCCGATGTTAATGGTCTGGAAACCTACTACTACTCAGACTCCGGGGCACGGCTGGGGCGGGTAATTCACAATGCGGTGGTGCAGGGGACAGGGATGCGCGATCGCGGTCTGCGGCAGGCCCGCTTCTACGTGATTCGCAATAGCTCCATGCCAGCCGTTCTGGTGGAGGTGGAGTTTGTCACCGGATCGGAGGATGCAGCCCGGTTATCTAGCCCAGAAGGAAGAAATCAGCTTGCGCAATCGATAGCTCAGGGTATTCTACAGTACATACAGCAAAATCTCTGAATACCTCTCCGATGCAGCCTGTGTCATTTGTCGCTGATAAAAACAGCCCTGTTCATTCCCTGATTTCTGTTGCTTCTCCGGCTTATCCTCTGTTTTTTGGTGGCTCTGGTAGTCCACAACAGGCTCCTATCGGTGTTTTTGACAGCGGCGTGGGTGGGCTAACCGTGCTCAAAGAACTGTATCGGCACCTGCCACAGGAGTCGATCCTGTACTTTGCCGATACGGCCCGCCTACCCTACGGCACCCGCACTCCCGCCGACATTCTTCAGTTCTCCCGCGAAATCCTGTCGTGGATGGTGCACCAGGGGGTCAAGATGGTGATCATGGCCTGCAACACCAGTTCAGCGCTGGCGCTGGAAACAGTGCGGGCTGAGTTTGATATTCCCGTGCTGGGGGTGATTCTGCCGGGAGCCAGGGCTGCAGTGCAGCAGGGCAATCGAGTAGGGGTGATCGCCACCCCCGCCACAGCAAACAGCCATGCCTACCAGCGGGCGATCGCCGAAATTAATCCCAAAGCGTCTGTATGGGAAGTGGGCTGTCCAGAGTTCGTACCGTTGATTGAGCAAAACCGGATTGAGGACCCCTATACTGAGGTGATCGCCTGTGAGTATCTCACCCCCCTGATGCAACAGCGCATCGACACCCTGGTCTATGGCTGCACCCACTATCCCCATTTGGCAGGGGTGCTGCGTCGTATTCTGCCTCCGTCAGTGAGGCTTGTAAACCCCGCAGTCCACGTCGTTCTGTCGGCTGCCCAGGAATTGGAATTACTCGGCCTGCGGAACAGTCACCCCCCTCGCCCTACCCAGTTTTGGGTAAGCGGTTGCCCGGAGCAGTTCGCCCAGCTTTCGGTGCGCTGGTTGGGCTGTTTCCCATTTGTGGATCGGGTCGATGTCGCTCAGTGCTACAACCAGGTGATCCAGGAGACGGTTGCTTGACCAGTAAGGGGATGGCAATCAGATCTGGAGTTCTGACTATTTCCCCTATAGGGCCGTTAAACGCTCTCTGCAAGAGCGTTTAGCGGCGAACTTAGTTTTAGCGTCAATTTTTCTTGAAACGCTGCCTTGGTCAGCGTTTCAAGAAAAATTGACGCAATTTAGTCAAAAGTCCAGGTAAGGTCAAACCCCAATTTTAGTCTGGCGCGGCTTCGCTGCATATGCGTTTAGCGACTCTCGCGTGCTCCTGCGCAGGGGCACGCGAGAGTCGCTAAAAATAGGTTTTTGAATTCCCGGCTGGGCTTAGTCCAGGTGGAAATCCAAAAACGCTAAACAGATACTCCGCCGCACCAGGCTAAAACTGGGGCTTTATTAAATAGCAGATCAAACAACAAATTTTCCCCGCAGCTGCGGGGAAAATTTGTTGATAGGGTTTATGCGCGCGATCGCTCCACCAGCATCAGCAGAACGTACACTACGAGCAGATACAGAGCCGCCAGCACCGGAATTGTCAGGGGAAAACCAAAAGGAGTCATGGCCGGATAAGTAACCAGGAAATATAGGGTTTACAGGATAGGTTTTTTTGCAGCGGAAACCACAACAGTCAGGAAACTGCTGCATGAAGAAGCGATCTGCGAAACAAGGACGTGCAAAAGAGCCTGCGCCCGTCTGTTACGTCCACAAGAATCATCGCTACAAACGCAGATCCAAATTCAGAACTCAAAAAATCTGATGAAGCTGGGATCTCAAAACACTTGAAAACCTAAGCTCCAATTCAGACCTGAAGAACAAGTTCTTGCTCTGGGATCTACGTATGAAGTTTTGAAATACCTTTACATTTACACTAGCACAGAATCCCCTGGATCTGGGCAGTTTTTTTCAAAATAAGTAACAACTCTTGCTAAAGAGTGAAACCCAATCCCAGTGGCTTTTTTCGCCGATGAAGAAAGGGACGATTGCCCCCCATTTCACACCCCGTTCTGATAGCTTTTCAACACTCGCTAAAAACTTCCTCCCATTCCGGAGGAGGGTTAGCTTAGAATAATATGTAAAATTTCGTAAATCCCCCTGACCGCGCATGGCCTCAGTCACATCGCTCTTCTCTCCGGTTGAAGCTGACCTTTCGCTGCTGACGGAGAATCTGAAACAACTGGTAGGCGCTCGTCATCCTATCCTGTACGCCGCCGCAGAGCATCTATTTGGAGCGGGTGGCAAGCGAGTCAGGCCCGCAATTGTGCTGCTGGTGGCACGAGCAACTCGCCCCGGTCAGGAAATTTTCGCCAAGCATCGGCGTCTGGCTGAAATCACCGAAATGATTCACACCGCCAGTCTGGTTCACGACGATGTGGTGGATGAGTCTGAACTGCGTCGGGGAGTGCCCACCGTTCACGCCAGTTTCGGGAATCGGATCGCGGTTCTGGCTGGAGATTTCCTGTTTGCCCAGGCATCCTGGTATCTGGCCAATCTGGATAATCTGGAGGTGGTCAAGCTCCTCTCGGAGGTGATCAAAGATTTCGCCGAAGGAGAAATCCAGCAGGGTCTGAACCGCTTCGACACCAGCCTCACCATCGATGCCTACCTCGACAAGAGCTACTACAAAACCGCCTCTCTAATTGCCAACAGCTCCAAGGCAGCGGGTGTACTGAGCGGCGTATCAGACCAGATGGCCCTGAACCTGTATCACTACGGTCGTCACCTGGGTCTGGCCTTCCAGATCGTGGACGACCTACTGGACTTTACCAGTTCCTCCGACACCCTGGGGAAACCTGCCGGGTCTGACCTGAAGAGTGGGAACCTGACTGCCCCCGTTCTCTATGCCCTGGAGGAGAAACCCTATCTGGAAACCCTGATTGATCGCGAGTTCGCCCAGGAGGGGGATCTGGAGCAGGCGATCGACCTTGTTCTCGACAGCAAAGGGATGGAGCGATCGCGCCAGTTGGCTAACCACCACGCTCAGATGGCTGTGCAGTACCTCGGCGACCTGCCCCCCTCGGAATCGCGGCAAGCGCTCACTGAGCTGTCTGATTACGTCCTCAGCCGCGGTTACTGAGAGCCTATCCAAGAACCTAAATTCTGGCAGGCGCGACGCTGTAGCGTCGCGCCTGCCAGAATTTAGGTTCTTGGATAGGCACTATCGCAACCGAAAGGTTGATTAGGACGGGGGCAGGGGGTGATTCCCCCTTGAGGGGGCAGGGGGTGTGACCCTGCGTGGGGGCAGTGCCTCCATTCCCCCTTGTCCTAACCAAAACTTCAATTGCTATAAGTAACTGGACTTTTGACTAAATGGCACCGATTTTTTCTGAATCGCTGACTGCGTAAGGGATTCAGAAAAAATCGGCGATAAAACTAAATTTGCCGCAATATGCTCTTGTTGAGAGCGTTTTACGGCATTGTAAATATGAGAAGGTGCAGCGCTGAAGTGCTACACCTTCTCATAAATGTGATGCGACTGGTTGACTGGCTTTCTCCAGAAGCGCGATTACTTCTCGTTCAAACACCACCTGAGCGCGATTGGTGCGCCCACCCAGGTAAAGTTTGTTGCCTTCCTGGAGTACCCAGAGCTGAGAGTGTGATACATAGCTCATGATGACCCCCAGCATCAGCAGGCCAAAGCCGAGGTAGACAAAGGGGATACCCGGATCGGCTTTAATCTGGAGGCCAGTGCTGCCAACGACCTCCGTGACGGTCAGATTGACGCCGTTGACCTCCGTGGTCATGCCCTCCCGCAACGTGGTCAGCAGTTTGCCGCTGTTGTCGTAGAGCAGAACAGTTCCCTGCAAATCTTTGGCCAGCACCGAGATGCCTTCGCTCAAGTCAGGTTTCGTCGGAAGCCAGGTGCCCCACAGGCGGGCATTCGTGCCCGTGTCAAGCTGCCCCATCGGTAGTTGCAACACGGGACTGTTATTCAGTTTGAAGCGAATTCCAGCGATCGCCCAGTCCGCCTGATACATCGTCACGCCTTTGTGGCGCAGCGGCTGATTCACGTGAATGGTTTTCCGATCGACTTCCTGACCCTGGTCGTCTAACACCGACAGGTCGGAATAGAACTGGTCAATATTGCCCTCCGGGGTGTAATCAATCCAGAAGCGATTCACCTTGACTGACCAATCCTTCGGCACCCGCGAAGCTGACCAAGGCCCCGCATCAAACACATTGGTGACCTTAAAGGTTTCGCCGCTGGGCACCATCTCCTGCGCAAAGAAGCCTGTCATCGTGCCGTAAATCGCCCCACCCAGAATGATCAGCATACTGGCATGGACAACGATAGGGCCAATGCGTCCCACGAGTCCCTTGCGGGCGTACAGCGCATTCCCTTCCCGGAAGAGGCGGTAGCGCTTTTGTTGCAGCAGGGGGGCGATCGCATCCAGCGAGGCACTCTCCAGTTCTGCACTGAGAGCCAGTTTCTCAAACTGACGCGGTTTCGTGTAGTAGCTCCACTTTTGGGACGATTTGAGGGTGGGGAACTGTCGCGTGAAGGTGCAGGCAGTGAGACTGGAACCAAATAGAATCAGCAGCGCCAGATACCACCAGGTGCGATAAACGTGGTCTAGCCCCAGCGTCAGAATTACCTTCCAGCTCAGAAAACCAAACAGAGCCGGATGCTCCGGGTAGTTGGCCTGATAGAAGGCGGCGGTCTGCCCCTGCTCGATCACCGTTCCACTGGCGCTGAAAACAGCGATTATCAGAAGGAGCAGAATCGCTAACCGCAGGTCTGCCAGCAGGGGTACCATCTCCTGAGTGAAGTAGCTGCGCAAGGCTGCTTTGAGGCCACCGGACTGGGGTTGGACAGGGTTCTCTGAGGTCATGAGGCTTTGTTCCAGGAAAAATGGGTCACAATTAATTTCAAAATTGGCTCAAACAACCTATACCGCCGGAAACAGACGAAACAACAGCGAGAACACGCCAAACCCCACCAATAACGCGCCACTGGCCGGCGTGATCCAGCCTGACCAGCGACGCAGTTCCAAAAACTTTTTGATTGACGCGGTAAAGGTGCCTGCAAGAATCAGCGGCGTCACGTAGCCTGCTGCATAGGCCAGCAGCAACACCGCCCCCACCAGGGCATCATGGGTGGTCGAGACCCAGAGCAGCAGACTGGCCAGGACAGGCGTACTGCATGGTGAGGCCACCAGGCCAAAGGTCAGCCCTACTAGATAAGACTGCACCCCTCTGGGCAGATCCTTCGAGATTAAATCCAGCCCACCAAACGAGGGGAATCTCAGAGGGAGCGCATTGAGCAGGTTCAGCCCCATCAGGATGGCAAGCACGCTGACGATAATTGGCAGGCCAATACCAACCTGTCCGTATACTCTGCCAGCGATCGCCGCCACCACTCCCAGCCCCGCCAGTGTCGTCGCCAGCCCCAGGGCAAACCAGGTGGACTGCAAAGCCGCCTGAAACTTTCCTTTGGCCTCATAGCCGCCAATGTAGCCTACCGTAATGGGCAACATCGACAACATACAGGGACTGAGACTGGTCAGTAGCCCCGCCAGAAAGATAATGCCTGCACTGACGGGGGAAAGATGCACCAGTTGATTGGCCACCAGTCCATCGGCGAACTGCTCCAGATGGTAAATCCAGGTTCTCAGACTGTCTAACATGCGATCGCTCAGAGAGAATCCTCTACCCTCTGATTCTACCGAAGGCGTAGCCCCAAACGTGAGACGCAAATCGTTGATTGCCGCACTATCGCAACCGAAAGGTTGCTGAGGACGGGGTGCAGGGGTGATTCTCCCTTGAGGGGGCAGGGGGTGTGACCCTGCGTGGGGGCAGTCCCCCCACTCCCCTTGTCCTACACAAAACTTCAAATGCTGGCGTTGCTTAATTCAGGGATGAATTTTTGTAGAGAGCCGCGCTAAGCGCGGCTCTCTACAAAAATTCATCCTCCCAATCAGCAATGCCCAAATGCTATACCCATAAACTTGGGTAGTGCAGCAGGGGTTACGTCATGTTTGGTTGAAAACCCATCATAAGAAGTGGCGCGGCACAAAGCGCCGCGCCACTTCTTATGATGGGTTTACTTGATATCAGACCAACTAGGCAACCACGTACCGACCGACGAAACCTCCGAACAGGTTGACGTAGTACAGGAAGCCATCAGGTCCGGTGACCAACTGAACGTTGTAGTTCTGTCCCTGCATCACGGTGCGCACCTCCCGCAGGCTGCCATCAGGATTAAAGAAGGCAGCATTGAGATTAGGCTGAGGATCACCGTAGATATCAGTGAAGAACAGCGCTCCGTTGTACTGCGGGTAAACGCTACCCGTATAGAAATCGCCCATGACCACGGCGTTAGCACCGTCGCCTCCCTCTGCCGGGAAACCGTGTCTGAGACCGATCACAGGGGCTGTCACCCGAATATCACCCCGCGCCACAGCACTATAGAAGGCAGGTGCTTCGGGCAGACTGCTATAGGGACCCTGCACCTCGCTCACCCCACGACCCCCCTCATAGAAGGGCCAGCCAAAGTTTGACCCTGCCGGACCACCGTTAACCTCTTCCCAGGTCCCCCAGCCCACATCTCCAATAAAGGGTGTATTGGTTCTTGGATCAATGGTGAAACGGAAAGGATTTCGCAGACCGTAGGCAAACACCTTGGAACGGTTACTATTCGGATCACCATTGAAGAACGGGTTACTTGCGACTCCCTGTCCGGTGACCGGGTCAATTCGCAGAATCTTACCCGACAGGTTGTCGATGTCCTGAACGCGAGTGGTACGCGGGTCAAGGCCATTGTAGGAAGTACCGTCGCCGTTGCTGACAAACAGGGTGCCGTCGGTGCCGAACTTGAGGAAACCGATGGAGTGCGTGTCGCTGTCGGTAGCCAGGTAGTCGCGAATGTTGCGGGTTGTCCCTTCAATCTGAGCATCGGGGACGCGGATGCCGTTGATCGTGCGATCGGCTCCCACGATTCCAGAGGGCGCAAGCGGAATGTTCTCAAATACAGCGCTGTTGCGATCGGGGAAGCTGGTGTAAGCCCAGGTACTGTTAGTTCCCAGCAGCACCACCTCACTTCCTGGCAAGGCGGTTCTAAATCCGGTCGCGGCGTTGGCCGTCACCCGAACCAGTCGGGAAGGACGGTTACCGATACCGTCCGGGCCAGCCAGTCCGGTTCGACCGTTGACCTCGGGTGGATCGTAGGTGAACAGCAGGTAAACAAAGTCACGTCCGACGCCGCTTCCCAGGTCAGGGTGTACCGCAATCCCCAACAGACCCCGGTCAGCAACGTTATTCACCTGAGCTGAGATGTCGATGAAGGGGGTTGGCAATAGGGTCGTTCCCTCCATTGCTCGCACCACCCCATCCTTCTGGGCGATAAACATCAGGCGGCGGCCTGTGCCATCGAGCGATCGCGTCCAATCAACCGCAGTTGGCTGGCTCAGACCACCCACCACCGTCTGCGGCGCAAGCTGGATTGTGCCATCGTCATCGGTAATGGTGATCGTCATCGTGCTGGGAGAACCCAGGTCAATACCAGTCGCATTTCTAAGGCGCACCTGGAAGGACTCAGTGCCCTCAACCACCGAGTTATTAATAATGGGAATGTTAACTGTCTGGATTGCCTGCCCTGCCGCAAACTGAATCGTCCGAGTCAACGCCTGATAATCCTCACCTGCTCTGGCGGTTCCGTCCAGCGTCTCCAAAATAGCTGTCACAGCACTGTTCAGGTCGCCGTTTCGACGAACGGTAACTAATGCTGAGCCACCATTTTCTCCAATGCTCAGAGTGGGTTGAGCGAAGGACATCGCGGGGCCACCAGAGGTACTGTTGAAGCTCCAGTTGAGAATGTCATGGGCGTTGGAGGCTCCTCCCGTAGCACCCGTAAAGCCGACATACATCTGGTTGCCCAGCAGCGTGCCCAGATCCACCTCATAGGTGAGTGCCGGGGTGCCGGGTTTCGTTGTCGTTGTAGACAGATAGACTTCCAAGCGACGGCTTCTGGACGCATATTCAACCCAGGCCGTGTAGGTCGCTCCACTATTTAGATCGAAGGGTGCAGCAATAGTGGCAGGGGACTGAGTACCCATCATCCCATTCAACCGAATGGCAATGTTGTTGTCGTTAATGTCCTGCTCACCGTTATCCCACGTATCAAAGGCAACAGCCAAACTGCGGCTACCGCCACCCCCATAGCCCAGCTCACCCGCTGTACCACCGAGGGTATCCAGACCAAACTCAGTATTTTGCAGGGTAAAGGTAAATCCATCAGTGCCAGCGCTCCCCTGCGCACCTGTCAACCGGAACTGGAACTGGGTACGGAAAGAGGTATTCCCCTCCAGCGGCACTGCCTCTGTATAGTAAGCACTACCATTCTGGAAAGTGACATCGGGTGTCAGACGTAGCGCTCCTCCCACACCCGCCGCGACACCATTCAATTTCAATCCAGTCAGCGTTGCGAAGTTAGCAAAGTTAAACGTCCGCCCCTGCTGGACGACATCGTTGTCAATAATGGTGACGCGGGATGTGCGGGGTGGATTCAGCGTCACATTGGCTGCATCATTGTTGGTCAACGTGAGCGTCAACACTTCATCCGCTTCTGCAATGTTGTCATCGATGATCGGAACTTCAATGAACTGTCGCGCCACCCCCGGTGCAAAAGTGAGAACCCCCTGCACAGGTCTAAAGTCTGCATTCGCTGTGGCCGCATTGCTGCCCACTGCAACCTGAGTTTCATAGAACACCGTTACAGCTCGTCCCAGGTTCCCAGAACGACGAACCTCTACCCGCGCAACACCACTTCCCTCACCGACGACAGTATCCCCTGCGAACTGGATGAAGGAGCGTCCGCCTGTGTCTACGGGAATTCCAACAGTAAAGCCACCCAGTACTCCTGCAGGACGGGTGTTGCCGCTGGTGTCTGCAACCTGTCTTGCAACCTGCGAGATCGTGTAATTGCCGTTATCGCTTGTTCCCCAACTACCACCAGGGGGGGTGATCCGATAGGTAGCGACATGGCTGGTGCCATTGCCAGAAGGCGTCACACTGACCAGCGAAGCAACCTGGCTGAAACCGTTAGGTCCGGCTACCCGGATGTCGCCAGTGCCGATCGTACTGCTGTTAACTGCAACGTTATCCCGGTAGGTAACGCTAAAGGTGTAGGGAGTCGTCCCACCAATTTCGAATGCAGGCGCAGTGAGTTGAGCAGTGGGCGCACTCCGATCCGCAGGCCCCAGAGGGAACATCCGCACCTGAGGGACGACCTGCCGGGGTTGGGTGCTGTTTGCCCAGGCAAAGTTGATGGAAGCAGGCCCCGACCTCTCGTAGTACTCCAGGCGAATGTTGTAGCGCTGTCCAGCCTGCATAAAGAAGGTGCCGCGCTGTTCACCGCGAGCTGGATTGCTCCAGTTGTTGATCACCTGTCTGCCGTTGATAAACAGGCGAGCGCCGTCATCAGACCTGAGGAAGAAGGTGTAGGTGTCAGTTGTGGGCGCTTCAACTTGTCCTATCCAGCGGATCGAGAAGTTGTTGGGATTCAGTCCTGCTGGGGCACCATTTCCCCAATTAGCGCTGACTCTGGCGTCGGTGCGGGTATAGCGCAGTCCAGTCAGGTTGGCGTTGCCATAATACTCCCCTCGGAGTCCTGTCCCCATGTCCAGGGTGTTGCGATAGGCAGCGAGGCCGGCAGACCTAAAGGCTGCTCCAGAACCAATTGGCCCGGTGCGGTATTCAAAATCCCAGTCTCCACCGCGAATACCGCCTGTCTGGTCGATAGAGGCAGCGATCGCCCGTCGGGTCAGCCCCCCCAGGCGTCGTACAAAGGACTCCCCAACACTGCCCTCAGCCACATTGCTGCCGTACAGGAAGATATTGCCATTGTTGCTCAGAGATTGTCCCCAGCGCTGGATCGCACTGCTGAATCGACCCAGGTTGTTGGGGTTCAGCAGCGTCCTGCCCAGCATCAGGGTGCCCACTCGTCCCTTTGAGACAATGTGCAGACTGGTGAGATTACGGCGGTTCGCGAGTGCCTGAGTAATCTGCTGCACGCCATCCCGATTCGGAGCAAGGTTGAGGACTGCACTACCCGGCAGCACTGACGCCGCTAACGCAGCAGCATTACTCACGCCGGAGTCGATCACGACCAGACGGGTGGCATTACCGCCCTGGCTGGAGCGAAAGGAAGAGCTGCGTGGGGCTGACGAAATGCCCGGAAGTGTCACAGGTCTTGTATCCGGCGACAAAGCGCCAGCTCCTGCTCGAACGAGACTGGATCGGTGGGCCTGGGTGAGATCAAATGACATGGATACCTACCTCAAAGCTGGTTCAGAAAGCGGATGTAGAGCAGAATTTCCCTGATGGAAAGGAGCTTTTGGACCAGAAGAAAGCTCCTCAAAAATTGCAACCATCAAAAACATCACAAGAATTTAACCCACTCAACAAAGGTGAGTTTCAGGTGATATTTCTACTGCAATTTCAACCTTAAAAAACCGATCGCCCAGTGTTGCTCCTCTTAAATTGCAACTATGTAATTTGAAAAATTCAATTGGGCGATCGAGAAAAAACTTATGGGTAGGGTGGAATGATCAGGAGTCAAAAATATAGGCTGACCACATCAAATCATTTCCCTTTAAGCATTCTGATATTTCTAGGTAATTCGAAACATGGAAGCTATCTACATCTTAAAAAATTACTACTCTTATAAATAACATCTCAAAATCCGTGTTTCAGTAGGTTCACTGAGTCTTTATGAATACTCAACATCTACCTTATGCAAGTACTGAGTCTTTAAAGTTTCTATTAGGAGTTGGAGGTATAGCGTTTCTCAGTCTGGTGCAGTACAAATTTTCATGTGAGAGCCGCGTTCCGCACGGCTCTCACATGAAAATCTGTGGTTTGCCTGAGCGCAAAGCGCTGTAAGTACTGGACTTTTGACTAAATTGCGCCGATTTCTCTGAAACGCTGATTGTGTCAGCGTTTCAGAGAAAATCGGCGCTAAAATTAAATATGCCGCGAACAGCTCTCGTAGTATCTGTTTAGCGTTTTCTGATTCCCCCCTGGGCGGGAATCAGAAAACGCTAAACAAATATGTCTACTTAGGCTGAGAGCGTTGCAAAATCCCAGTTCAGGATATATTGACCACCCGTATTACCGCCCGTAGAGCCGGTAAAGCCAACAAACATCTGATTTGCGGGAGCCGCTGGCTGCGAATTCAGAATCGTCGGCAGATCGACGGTGTAGGTCAACACTGGAGTGGTGGGCTTGGTTGCTGTTGCACTGCCCAGATAGACGCTGAGCAGGTTGTTGTTGCCGTTGTAGTCGATCCAGGCTGTATACACATCACCGCTTGCCAGAACAAACGGCAAGGGAGTGGTATTCGTCGCCAGTGGCGCGATGGCTTCCATCAATCCGTCCTGACGAATGCCAATAAAGTTAGCAGGGGGGTCGTTGGTATCGAGATTCTGGAAGTTGTCGAATGTCACTGCCAGACTGCCAAGTCCGCTGCCTTCGTAGCCCAGACCCCGTCCGGCACCACCCGTTGTTTCCCCTGCGAAGAAGGTGTTTTGGATGGTGAACGTAAAGCCATCTGCCAGGGTACCCGCTGTGCCACTCGCACGGAACTGGAATCGGGTCGTGAAAGAGGTGTCAGCAGTGAACGCAAACGGGTTGGCTTCATCATAGAAGGCTGTCCCGAACTGGTCAGCACCAGCGGGCAGGGCCGCATCTGAGGTGAGCTGTAGGACAGTTTGACCACCGATCACGGCAGTGACTGTCGCATCATTGAAGTTGAACGGTGGGGCACCTGCGAAGTCAGGCAAAGCGAAGCTTCTGACGACTGTATCACTGGCGGCGATCGTCACACTCGCTCCACTGTTCGTTCCCAGCGTTGCCCCGGTCGGGTTTTCAATCACAAACTGGAAGGATTCAGCTCCTTCGGTCAGCAGATCATCCACGATACTGACGCTGACCGTTTTGCTGGTCTCACCGGGCAGGAAGGTCAGACTGCTACCAGACAGCGCATAGTCCTCAGCGGTTGCCGTACCCGGAATCACACGGTAGTTGACTGTGGAGGTACCAGTCGTATTACCCGATCGCAACACCGTAAAGGTTGTCACCCCACCCTCAGTCACGGTTGGCACCGATGATTGTGCCAGAGTAAGGGTGGGAGTACCAGAGGTGGGTGGGGTAGGAGGCTGAACAGGTGGGGGAGTCACAGATGCGCCCGCTGCAAACAGATTGGCCTGGGAAATGGTTTGCTTGCGAATGCTCCGGTTTGCCCAGGAGAGGTCAATAGATGCGGGGCCAGTATTGTCGAAGTACTCGACGCGAATGTCATAGCGCTGTCCTGCCCGCAGGCCGATAGCACCGACCTTTTCTCCACGGGTTGGACGGGTAAAGTTGTTAATGATCTGCCGACCATTGACAAACAAACGGGCACCGTTATCGGCGTTGAGGAAGAACCGATAGGTATCGGTGGTCGGCGCTTCAATCTGTCCGGTCCAGCGTACCGAGAAGCGATCGCGGTTCAGACCGGGCAGCGGAGCATTATTGGCCCAGTTGAAGTTGACCCGAGCATCGACGCGGGTTCGGGCTGCGCCAGTAAGGTTGATGGTGTTGAAGTATTCAGCCCGCAGACCGTTCCCCAGGTCAAGGGTGTCGCGATAGCTGTTGAGTGCCGTTTGACGAATGGCCAGACCGGAGTCGATCCTGCCCGTGCGGAACTCCAGATCCCAGTCGCCACCGCGAATGCTGCCGGTCTGGTCGCTGGAAGCAGCGATCGCCCGCCGGGTAATTTGGCCCAACTGTCGGACAAACCCGGCACCCAGATTGCCGGATGCTACATTGCTGCCATACAGGAAAACATCACCTGTTGGTCTAAGGGAACTGCCCCAGCGCTGAATCTGGGTTCGGAACTGATTCAGAGTGCTGGAGGTGACCGTGGTATTACCAAGCTGTAATGCCCCTGCACGGCCTTTGGAAACGATGTGCAGACTGTTCAGATTAGTGCGGCCTGCCAGAATCTGAGAGATCTGCTGAATTCCATTCTGGTTGGCGTTGAGAACAAAGACTGCGCTGCCGGGTAGCACGTTTCTCCGGAGCGCATTCGGGTTATCAACACTGGGGTCGATCACGACCAGGCGGGATACACCACCCTGGCTGGCACGGATCTGGGACGAAACCAGATTGGTACCCAGCAGTGCTTGAGATTTTGCGGAAGATGCAGCACTGACCGCAGATGTGTTGGAGAGCGAAACCGACTCCTGAGATGTTGACTTGAACACTGTTAATGCCATTGATACCTACCTCTAAAGACAGCCAGAGAATGAACCTGGATGAACGACTCTGTCGTGATTGACACCCCAATTTCGAGTTGATCAACTGTTGGCTTGCAATCGGTCTTTTTCTTGCTGAACAGGACGCAAAACATCCCCTGTTTACCGCTCTGTTGGTAAACAGTTCAGCAGCCAGGTTATGCAAAACAGCCGGGTCTAGCAGCGACTCAAGATAATCTGCCGCTAGAACTCAGGGTTTTGGGTACCCGACCTTTGATTGAGAAGGACAACTTTCTTGTTAAAGTGCGGTTTCGTAGCAGATTCTTGGAGGAAACTCTGCTCAATACTGCCTCGTTTCAGAGGACTTCACAAGTGCCAAGGGGAAGTTGGAAATCCCTGAGACAGAAGCAGTTTAATTTTCGATAACACTCAACAGATCTCGATTGCAAGGCCATATTTTCCTTCAAAGAGTGGGTAGCTTTATTGGGATGAATGCCAAAGTTTGACAAAGCTGCACTCGGATCGCCAATAAATTTACCTATTCGATGAATAGCATTTCTACCGAGAGGATTGGTTCGGATTCATGGAGTCTTCATGTATTTCAAACAGTAGCCTCAAGTAAAATCTTTCAGTTCAAAACTTCATCAATTTCGCGTGTACTCAGAAGGCATATCTTTATCAAAAGTTCAATCTAATCGGGAATATTCTTCCGGAGGCGGGGGAGTGGGGGAGTGGGGAGTAAGCGATGGGGAGATGACGAGAGGGTGCGATGATGCGATGATGCGATGGCAGAATAATGTGGTTTATCCTTCTTTCTAGATTGCACTAGCTGCTCCGACCTGCTTCTCCACCCATCTACTCATCCACCCATCCACCCTGACCCTTAACTTCGCCTATGCTGGAGCGGTTTCTCAAAGCGCTAGTTCTCTATCTGATCCTGACCCCTCTCTTCCTTTTTCTGGAACACTTTTTTGCCAGTGTTCCAGAACAGCCCAAATTTCGACGGGGCTTCTGGCTGGACTCGTTCTACTGGTTTGTCACGCCGATGGTGAGTCAGATCTTGAGTATGGTCTGCATTGGCATTTTGTTTCTACCCATCTACTGGCTGCTGGGGCGATCGCTCGCTGTCGATGACATCCTGGCCGGATACGGCCCCATTGCAAAGCTGCCGCTCTGGCTTCAGGGGGCGATCGCAGTCGTGATCGGCGATTTTATTGGCTACTGGACACACCGTTTGCAGCATCGGTTACCCCTGTGGCATTTCCACGCGGTTCACCACAGCGCAGATATTATGGATTGGCTCTCTGCAGTGCGGCTACATCCGGTCAATGATGTGGTATCCCGTGTTTGTCAGGCATCTCCGGTGCTGCTGCTGGGAATCTCCCCGCTGTCGGTAGAACTTTATGCGCCGTTTCTGGCCAGTTACGTTGCCCTGATCCATGCCAATGTCTCCTGGAACTATGGCCCCTTGAAATACCTGATCTCCAGTCCCGTGTTCCACCGCTGGCACCATACGATGGATGAAGATGGCCAGGGCAAGAATTATGCAGGGCTGTTTCCCATTTTTGACGTCATTTTTGGGACGTTCTATATGCCTGCCGGACAGCAACCGGGCAACTTTGGGATTTCTGACGAACTGCCCGAAAAGTTCTTCACTCAACTGATGTATCCCTTTCGCCAACTGCGGCCCATCCCAATGGAGCAGGAGGTGGAAACCTGATTGTTCTTCGGGGAGAAAGCCACTGCCGTCACAGGTTCTCCACAATTGCGTTCTATCATCGAAGGTTATCTAGAACACAGGAAGTCGAAGGAAATCTTATGAGAGCGATCGCCGCCATGAGCTTTATCCTGGCCGCCACCAGTTTTATTTGCTGGCTGTTTGCCGCTGGGTATTGGGTGTTTGACCCGTTCATTGGGATATTTTTCTTCATTGGAGCCATGGTATTGATTGGGTTGCTGGGCTTTCTTAGCATCGAGGAGGGGGCGACCCGCACCTGAGCGAGAAGCAGGGGCAGCACTGTGAAGCAAGCGCTGCTCCCAATTATTCAAGGGAGAGAACATGGCCTGGATTGAGTTGAGCCTCGACACTACCAATGAGGGGTTGGACTGGGTGCAGACGCTGTTAGCCACGGCGCACTATACCGGTGAGATTTATCTCGATCAATGGGTGGAGACAGGAGTTCCGGGACTGGCTGATGGGAAGAATAGCAGCTCCAATTCAGGTGAAAGCTTATCCCCCTCCAGCGATCGCCTCGCTGATTGGGCCTTCACCGTCCGCCTGTACCTGCCCTACGACACCCGCGCCCGGATGCGGGTAGATGAAATTGAGCGACAGTTTGCCACGCTTTGTCGCACTGGGCAAACCACCCCACTCCGCACCGATGTTGTGGAGCGGAAGCCGCCTATTAAGCAGGAACAAAACCCAACTCCTCGGTCAATTGGTGAAAAATTTGTCCTGGTTCCGCCGCATACTCCTCTGCCTGAAATTCTCGACAGGATTGCCTTAAAACTGACGCCTTGTGCCGCTTTTGGCAGCGGTTTTCACCCCGCCACCACCCTCTGCCTGCGGTTGATCGAACACCACGTCATTCCAGGTCTAGAAGCGATGGATCTGGGAGCGGGATCGGGCATTCTTGCGGTAGCAATGGCGAAGCTGGGGGCGCAGGTGCTGGCGGTCGATAATGACCCCGTAGCAGTGCAGGCGACAAGGGTAGCGGTGCAGGAAAATCAGGTAGAGTCTGCGGTTACCGTTGTGCAGGGTAGTCTGGGTCGCGGCAGCAGTCTGGGCCACTGGATGGGCGGTAGCCTTCAGGAACCGGGGGAAGTGGTGAGGCCGATCGCCCAGTTCGACCTGATCGTCGCCAACATTCTGGCGCGAGTGCATACAACCCTCGCCCCAGATTTCCGTAGTGCTCTTAAATCTACAGCGGGTCGCCCAGGTATCTTAATCACAGGCGGCTTCACGACTGATTATGAAGCGGAGGTCGTGGCAGCGCTGCGTGAGGTTGGGTTTGAAACGGTGGACTGTGAGCGATCGCACGAATGGGTGGCATTGGCCCATCGGCTTTGAGACTTAAAAACCCAGACTAAGCAGTGGTGCCCCACTTAGCGCCTATCCGAAAACCGAAAACCCAAATTGTGACAGGCGCGATGCTGTAGCATCGCGCCTGTCACAATTTGGGTTTTCGGATAGGCGCTAAGTACTGGACTTTTGACTATTTTCCCTATAGCGCCGCGAAACGCTCTCTGCGAGAGCGTTTCGCGGCGAACTTAATTTTAGCGCCGATTTTTTCTGAAACGCTGGCGCTGCCAGCTTTTCATAAAAAATCGCCGCGATTTAGTCAAAAGTCCAGTAAGTACTGGGCGTAGAAAAAGTCGAATCCCCAAAAGCTGTTTCGCCCGCTGTTGGGCGAAACAGCTTTTGGGGGTTCAAGCCAAATCGCACCTATCCACTGACTTGCAGAGGGAAGTTTCTATCTTTAGACTTTCATATTTCTTTCATTTTTGAGTTACTCTGGAAATACGGCTTATCTCATAATCTTTTCATTTTTTGGATTGAGTATTGCTCTCATCGGAGAATCTATGCAAGGAGCACTTCCAGGCCAATTCAATCAGCACCGCTACCCTTCCAGTTCTGACGTTGTTCGCCTGGGGATGTCGGTTCGAACTCAGGTGACTCCCGGTATTGCGATCGAGCGCTTAAGCGTGCAGTACCGCTCAGTCAAGGCATTGCAGGATGTCAGCTTACTGATTCAGCCGGGTCGCCTGGTAGGCATCTACGGCCCTAACGGTGCTGGCAAAAGCACACTGCTCAAAGCCATGCTGGGACTGATCCCCGCCAGTGGGACGGTGCAGTACGATGGTGCCCCTCTAACGGAGCAGCTCGACCGTGTGGCCTATGTGCCCCAGCGATCGCAAATCGATTGGACCTATCCGGCGACCGTCTGGGACGTGGTGATGATGGGCCGGGTGCAGCGAACGGGCTGGTTCCGCCGTTTCTCAGTTCCCAGTCGTCAAATTGCAATGGCTGCTCTGGAGCGGGTCGGAATGGAAGCATTTCGCGATCGACCCATCGGTCAACTCTCCGGTGGGCAGCAGCAGAGGGTCTTCCTGGCCCGTGCCCTGGCCCAGGAAGCGGAAATCTTTTGTCTGGATGAACCCCTCGCCGGGATCGATCAGAAGACCCAGGAAGTTATCTTTACCCTTCTACGAGAGTTGGCGGACGCCGGGAAGGTCGTGATGGTGGTTAACCACGATCTGGGCGAATCGATTCAGCATTTTGATGACCTACTGTTGCTGAACCAGTCTGTTGTGGCCTGGGGCGATCGGACTCAGGTTCTGACGCAGGACAACCTCTACCGCGCCTACGGCGGTCGGGTGGTTTTCGCGGCATAAAAGTTTATCCCGCTACGGGGATGAATTATCCCATTTGGAGGGCGTGGCATTCGGGCAATACATGGACGATAAGCAACAGAAGTTGTTAGCCGAATGCCGCGCCCCTACATTCCCACCCATCCACCCATCCACCCCTATGGATCTCCTCGAACCCCTGCAATACGCCTTCATGCAGCGCGCCGTTATCACTGCGGTGCTGGTTGGTCTGGTCTGTGCTGTTGTTGGAAGCTATCTGATGGTTCAGCGGCTGGCACTTTTGGGGGATGCCATCAGCCACTCGGTGCTGCCTGGATTGGCGATCGCCTTTATGCTGGGAGCCAATATCTTTGTAGGGGCGTTTATTGCCGGGGTGTTGAGTACGATGGCGATCGCCTGGATCAAGCAGCGATCGCCCATTAAGGAAGATGCTGCCATGGGGATCGTGTTCTCGGCCTGCTTTGCGTTGGGGATCACCCTGATTACGCTGATTCAGCACAGCAATAAAATTGACCTCAACCACTTCCTGTTTGGCAATATTCTGGGGGTGACCTTTGATGAAGTCTGGCAGACCGGGTTAATTGTGGGTCTGGTGCTGGTGGTGGTTGTGCTGCTGTACAAGGAACTCCTGTTCTACACCTTCGACCCCCTGGGGGCACAGGCGACAGGGATGCCCACAAACCTCCTGAACTTTGGCCTGATGGTGCTCATCGCCCTCACCATTGTTGCCAGTATGAAAGCGGTTGGTGTCATCCTGGTGCTGGCTCTGTTGATTACCCCCGGAGCCACAGCCTACCTTCTGGTACCTCGTCTGCATCAGGTGATGCTGCTGGGTGCCCTGATTGGCGTGATTTCCAGCCTCAGTGGTATGTACCTCAGCTATTTCTTCAATTTGCCTTCAGGCCCAGCGATCGTTCTGGTGGTCTCTGGCCTGTTCCTGCTGGCACTGCTGTTCAGCCCCCGCCACGGCATCCTCACCCATCCCCAGGCAAAGGTGGGTGAACCCGCTATCTGGCGCGAGATTCGAGGACTGTTTCGGTGGCGAAGGCTTTCTTGAGGAAAGCTCTGCTGCCTTCGACTTCGCTCAAGCAGCTCCAAGGGGTAAATTCGCTTGAATCTTTCTCGGGCATTGCTGATTGCTGGAGTTTTGACTATTTTTTCTACAATGCCGCGAAACGCTCTCTGCGAGAGCGTTTCGCGGCATATTTGATTTTAGCGCCGATTTCCCCTGAAACGCTGACGGCGTCAGCGTTTCAGGGGAAATCGGCGCAATTTAGTCAAAAGTCCAGTGATTGGGAGGATGAATTTTTGTAGAGAGCCGCGCTTAGCGCGGCTCTCTACAAAAATTCATCTCTGAATTAAGCAACGCCCTTTCTTGTTAATGGCCTCTGGCCATTAACGCAAATTGGAGGCTCCGCCTCCTGCTCGGAGTTGGAGGCAGAGCCTCCTGGAGCGCGTCCCCAGGCGGAGACTGGGACGAGGGAGGACAGGTAGTTTTCTCAAGACGGGTTCCTTCAGTCCCCGCTGGCTTCGACTCCGCTCAGCCAGCGGGGACTGAAGGAACCCTTACCTACGCCTCGTCCTTGTCTGGTTCATGTTCAACCACGAAGACATTGGAGTAGAGATTTGCAATAATTTGCTGCCCCTGCTGGGTCAGTGATAGATAGCGCAGACCATCCTTGACGTAGGGATAGACCCCGTTCCAGTAGAACTTGGGATAGTTCTTGCGCAGATCACCCGGATGCCGGTATCCCAGGTGTTTGTTTACCCCGGTTTCTTCAAACTCATAGTAAAGAGCACCAATTTTCTTTAAATAGCGGGGATCGCTGAGCTGCCCGATCAGATCCGCCGCTCGTACCAGGCCGGGATAGTTCTCGGTGTCCTGGTGGTCATCGTCATGGGGTACCGGGAACCGGGTCAACTCAATGTTGCGCTTCACCAGTTCGGCGTCGATTAGCTTGTTGTTGCCGAAGCGCTCGTCTACAAAAAGTTTAGCCCGATCGACATGGTAGGGCGTCAGGCTGGCGTCGGAGGCACCCGATTGAAGCTGCACCATTGCGCCATTGTTGCCCGTCGAGTACCAGCCGTCCGAATCGGCCCGACAAACCCCCTTGACATAGCCAATGTCGTGGCAGACCAGCGAGACGATAAAGTGAAGCCAGTCCTCGCAAGACACGCCGCCCTCACGGATATGTTTGCCCCGCAGAATCTCCTGCCCCACCAGCGTTACCAGGATGGTGTGTTCAACGTTGTGATAAAGCGCGTCGCTGTTGGCAATGTTCTCCAGTGCCATTGCCCCTACCCAGCCGATGATGTCTTCATAATCGGACCGCAGCCCACCATAGGTATGGCGGTAGCCATCCTTGAGCTTGGTGACAAAATCGGAAATCAGAAGTTCGGTAGCGTTAAACATCCTGGATTCTCACTTACTGAGGGGTTTTCAGAGGTTGTGTAGAACCAATGCCTCTTCCCATAAAGACATATTGATACCCTAGCGTACCCAGAGATCCTTAGTTGTGAGCTACGACAACATTTCAAGTGACCGTTAGAAGGGTGAGGAGCGATCGCCATCGACCATTGGGATGACACGGCTCACATTGGAGAGGGACATGAGGGTTTATGATTAAGGAAATCATTTAATTTGAGATCAAGATTCCGCCGATTCTCCCTGGCTTGGCTGAGTGCGGTCTTTCACCCCCGGTATCAGTAATAGCCCTCCATGCAAGACCGTTTTAACGCCCGTGACCGTGACCCTTCTCTGATCCGCTCTGCTCCTTTCTTTGCCGGACTGCCGGAGGATGCGGTAGAAGCTGCGATCGCCCATGTGGTGACCCGCAGCCACCCGCCCAACCAGCTACTGCTCCTGGAGAACGACTGGGGCAGTTCTGTGTATTTTATTCTCGAAGGTTGGGTCAAAATTCGCACCTACAACCTGGATGGAAAGGAGGTCACCCTTAACATTCTGGGCAAGGGCGAACTGTTTGGTGAGATGGCTCCCCTGGATGAGGTTCCCCGCTCCACAGATGTGATCACGCTGGTACCCACGGTCATCGGCAATATGCCTGCCCAGGATTTTGTGAAGCTTCTGCAATCGGAGCCAAAGGCGGGGATCAAGCTGGCTCAACTGATGGCGCGACGACTACGACAGGTGAACCGACGACTGCGACTGCGGGAGTCGGATAGTGTGTCGCGGGTGGCAGATATTCTCCTGTTCCTGGCCGATGGTCAGGGCAAGAAAGGTCATCAGGGCATCGAAATCCCCAACCTGCCGCACCGGGAGCTGAGTAGCCTGAGTGGTCTGGCACGAGAAACGGTAACGCGGGTATTGAGCAAGCTGGAGCGCAAAGGCATGATCGCGCGGGAGCGCGATATTCTCTGCATCCCCGATATTGATGCCCTGGAGCGATTGTTAGTGTAGTAAATTGCCCTCAGGGCTGGCGTCTGCTCCGCTCAGCCAGCGGATCAACCTTTTTTTATAACTGGACTGTTGACTATTTTTCCCATAACGCCGCGAGACGCTCTCTTAGAGAGCGTCTCGCGGCGAATTTAATTTTAGCGCCGATTTTTCCTGAAACGCTGACGGAGTCAGCGTTTCAGGAAAAATCGGCGCAATTTAGTCAAAAGTCCAGTATTTACTCAGGCTTTTTCCTGACAGAAGATTTTCCTCTCCGCCGAACCAGAATTAGCTCTGCACAGATGCTAACTGCAATCTCTTCCGGGGTCAGCGCCCCGATCTCCAAACCAATTGGCGCATAGATCCCCGCAACTTGCTCCGGCGAGATCCCTGATTCCTGCACCGCCTGAAACACCTGGTTCACCCGCTTCTGGCTGCCAATCATGCCAATGTAGCGACAGGGGATGTCCCGTTTCAAGAGAACTTGCAATGCCTCCAGGTCGTACTGGTAGCCGCGAGTGACAAGTGCTGCATAAAGCTGGGTGTACTCCTTAAGGCGTTCTACCGCAGAGACAATCGCCCCCTGCAATACCATCGCGTGCGGATAGCGATCGCCGTTGGCCCACTCTGGACGATCGTCCTGTACTACCACCTGAAAGCCAATCAGATGAGCCAGCTTTGCAAGCTGCACTCCTACATGACCTGCCCCAATAATCAGCAGTGTGGGGGGTGGTTCGAGGGTTTCAACAAAGGCGTTGGGGATGGGGTTCGCCGCTGGAGAGCAGAGGTAGGGCGATCGCTCCAGGTCAAATGGGGTCACTAAAGTGACAGCCTGTCCCGCATTCAGGTAACCGAGGATCTGCCGGGTGAGGGCGATCGCCCCTCCCCCTGACCAGCGCTCCAGCCACACCTGCATGATGCCACCGCAGATGCCCTGGGTTTCCCGCTGGGGGGTTCCCGTCAGGTCAACTTCGATCTGCTGTTTCTGTCCTGTTTTGAAGAGGGCGATCGCCGCCCGAATCACCTTCGCTTCCCCAGCCCCACCACCAATCGTATCGAAGGTCGAGCCATCCGGGAAAATTAACATTCTGGCTCCCACCTCACGCGGCACAGAACCCCGCTGGTAAATGACGGTGGCCAGGACGACGTCACTCTCTGGCAGAATTTCGGACAGTTTCTCAAAGCAGGCGATCGTCATGAATAGAAAGGTTTTGCCTGGGTGCAGACAGTGAGGGATTGGTTCCCTATCCTATTACCTCGGCAATATTTTAGAATGCAAAAGTTAAATAGAATGCTTTGTGTGATCCGCGACGCGGGCCACACAAAGCATTCTATTTAACTGCCGAAGTAATATCTGGAACGCCTGCCCAATTCAGCGGTTTACGCTGCGATCGCCCCTATTGCAGCCAGCTTGCCGACCCCAGAATTGCCAGAACACCCAGAATATGACCGAAGCTCATCGCACCCAGAAAGCCCGCAAGGCTAACGTTATTAAACAGTGGTGCAAACGGGCCTAAAGGCATCTTGGGACCAACATGGGGGTACTCAATCGTGCGGCTGGTGATGAAGAGAACCAGCAGGCAGCAGGCGATCATAATCGGTGTTCCCTGCCAAAAATTAAGCTCTGTGGGATTGTCCTGCACGGTTTGCGCTGCTGCGAATAGAAAAGATTGCATTTTGGATTACCTCATTTTTTATAAAAATTGCTGTTTGCAATCTTCCCAACTGTCTAATCATCCATCCTCCTTCGATGGCAGGATCTGTTCCTCCCTCCATTCGCTGAACTCCTGATTCTGGCCATCTCTACCTTTATACAGATGGCGATCGCCCCCCCCAAAAAATACGCTAAGACTATGGCAATGAGGAATTGCTGAACTTTGTTGAAACCGTCTGCTAGAGCAGATGCGCGGTGATATTCGGCCTCCCATCAGTCAGTACGGCGAGATAGCAGTACAACGAGATGGAGCGGAGCGATCGCCTCGCAATTTGGTATCACCTAGATTCAAAGTTGGACAACCACATACCCAACCTGAACAACGCCTCAGGTTCAATCAGTAAATTTCTGGCAATTTTTCAGCAGGCCATCCCTGACCAGATGCTCAAATCGATGCGTCAGGTGATTTAGAATTCCGCGATCGCCCTTTCGCTACGGTGCGCGATCGTAAACAGGTGGTTCAGACGGCGACCAGAGTGGCATCAATGGACTCATGATGCCACTTTTTTTGCTGA
>CAZVXA010000096.1:0-23685 GCA_964630955.1 uncultured bacterium
AATTCTGGCGGGCGCGACGCTACAGCGTCGCGCCCTCCAGAATTTGGGTTTTCGGTTTTTGGATAGGTGCTTAGCGCCAGTTCGACAAAAATGTAAAAGTGAGCCTGCCGTGACGTGTCAGGCTCACTTTTGCGCGATTTGAGCCGCGCAACGTGCGGCCCAAATCGCGCCATCGAATTCACGTAATGCTTAGCGTCGAACTTTCCCGCCTGAAATTAAAAGCCCTTACACTGAAGGGTGAGGTTGAGGGGGAGAAGACTCCAGGGTCAGGCGAACGATGACGGGAGAGGAGCTACATCGACTGCTGGTCAATAAGTGGGGGCTGTCCTATGATGTGCAGCTCCGTAAGGTGCAGGGGAAGGTCTTCTTCCAGGTGATGTGGAAATACCTGGAGCAGGCTTCCTTTCCGCTCTCTGAAGATGACTACATGGCTCACCTGGATGAGATCGCAGGCTATCTCACGGCCTGGGGGGGCTGGCAACAGATTGAGCAGCAGATTGAACAAACAAGTGAAAAACCTCGACTCGGTAAAGCCGTCAGTTTTCCGCTTGATCTGGGCGATCGCGCTTCAGAGTGGATGCTGTAGGTGCAAATGGTGTGTCGGTAGGGGCGAACAGCCGCTCGACCCTACCGACCGATTGCTTTCACCGCCCCGATACCACCGAAATACAACCCCAGCACCGCCCCCGCCAGTAGACTTTGAGTCACCGGGTCAGTCGAGGGCGTTAGCACAGCTCCCAGCACCACCCCTCCAACGATGACATAGCGCCAGCCAGAGAGCATTTGCTTAGAACTGACAATGCCCAGCAGTCCCAGAAGGAGCTGCAGCACAGGGATCTGAAAGGCCAGCCCGGTGCTAAACAGCAGCAGCAGGACAAATTCAAAGTAGCGATCGATTGACCAGAGCTGCTCCACCACGTCGCCACCGTAGTTGATAAAGAAGTTCAGCGCCGCCGGGATTAATAGAAAGTAGGCAAAGGCAATCCCACCTAGAAACAGAAAGCTCGATCCCAGCACGATTGGTCCCAGGACTCGGCGCTCCTTGCGAGTGAGACCGGGCAGCACAAACTGAATAATCTGGTACAGCACAAAGGGGCTGGAGAGTAAAATTCCCGTGTATCCCGCTACCTTGAGCGAAACAAAGAAATACTCACCGGGGGCAAGCTGTAGAAACTTAACGCCCTTCGCCGGAACCTCCAATATTTCGACGATTCGATTGACAAAGAAGAAGCAGCCGACGACGCTTACCCCAATCGCAATCAGGGCATAAAAAATCCGCATCCGCAGCTCTTCCAGATGGTCGAACAGCGACATCTCCATGTCATCGGGGGCAATATCCTCTGTGTCGAGATCATCCTCTGACGGGGGAGCAATGCGATTGGTGCCATTTTCGGCGGAGGTAATGGCCGTCTCTCCGTTCAGGCTATCCGGGGTAGGAGTTTCGAGTTCAGTCGGCGCAGTCATGGGGGAAACCGATGATTGGTTTGTTATCTATTGTATCCCGACTTATTCGACTCGAATCCGCGACAGAATTGTCCCCGTGTAGTAGTGCCGCAGAATATCGCGGTAGCTCATACCACGGAGCGCCAGACCCTGTGCCCCCCACTGGCTCATGCCAAGACCATGCCCAAACCCACCGCCTGTAATTTGAAAGCTGGTAGGGGCAGCGGCCATACTGCGGGTGCTGGCCATCGAGGGCAGTTGGGGAGTGACGGTGAACAGGGTACTGCGGAGGTTGAAGGCGTTTCTCAGGTCGGCTCCACTCACCACACGGGAACCGCGATCGCCCGTCACGCGCATGGTAATCACACGCCCACTGGGAGCTACCCGCTCTGGGGCAAAGGACACAACATTCCCGATACCAGGAGCAATTTTGCGGGCCTGGTCGGCAGTTACCGTCAGATTCCAACGAAACTCTGGGGCAAGTTCATCATAGGCAGGCACGCCCCGCAGGTAGGGCAGGGGACGCGACCAGACGTTTTCAACATCCTCGGTGCGGCCTCCAGCGGAGGAGTGGAAAACGGCGTTGATAATCTGTCCCTGGAAGGTAACCACCTGGCCACGAGTGGCCTGGACTGCGCCAATTGTTGGTGCAGATTCTTCAATCACACCCTTGTAGACCTGCCAACGCTGGGTATCTCCCACATCGAATACGGTGTTGCCGCTGGTCTGGCGCTGGTAGAGGGCATAGGTACGGGCGGCGACAGCCTGAGCCTTCAGGGCTTCGGGGTGCCAGTTGTCGAAGACTTCGCTGCCCACCACACTATAGAGATATTGCTCCAGATCGACGTAGTTCACGGCGGTCAAACCGCCTGTGGTGGGCACCACCAGGGTGCGGCCTCGATACCAGGCGTTGTTAATCCAGACCAAACCCTGTGCATCGTTTGGTTCCACCCAGAAAGCACTGCCGCGCCACTGGCTAATGCTGATACTGCCTCCCTGTGCCTGGGCGACCAGTGCAGTGCCTGCGGGGATCTGGGCGATCGCTCGTCCCGACGCATCTTTCAACACCGCATCTGTTGAGCTGCCAACCTGAACCTGGGGTACATCCTGCTCGATCGCCACCCGCATTTCGAGTTCAGTGCTGGCAAGGCTGGGGGCGACGGCTGCCACCCACAGCACCAGCGACAGCCACCAGGAACGGCCACCCAATTTCAGAAGTTTGATAAACAGACCGGGGGCGGGACTGTGCCCAGAGTTTTTCACAAGTGCCTCACGCTGAATGGATACAGTTCAAGAGTGTTTCATCACAGATCCAGGATTTCCCATTGGATAACTAACTATCCACCTGGGATAGGATGCCCAGACTGTGTGAAAAAACGACAGGTCAAAACCAGGGGCCATCGGAAACCCCACCGCTAAATCGAGGGGTCAACCTCGAAATACTATAGACCAGTTTTCGCCCAGGTCAAACTGGGGATGCAGGCGCGATCGCCCCATCTCCCCCAAACTTGACCCAAACTTTAAGTCTGCTGACCTGTAGCGCTACCCATCTCAGTAGTTACAGGTCGTACTGCACGGCTCCTTTGTTCCAGGTGCTGGTGAACCTGACGGATAACACCCTTCTCCAGGTTCTTGTTCTGGCCATCAGGAAAATTACCGATCAGTCTGCCGCAATCCTGAAAGGTTTTTGAGAAGTGGCGTGGGCCGCGCCACTTCTCAAAAACCTTTTCGTAGATAGAACCAGGGCTGCGACACCTGGAGCAGTCAGGATGGGACATGGAGGACTACCATAAATTGTGAGCATTGCAGAATTAAGGTAGGTAAGATTTTGCAAATTACGTTTCTGGGAACCAGTTCGGGTGTGCCAACGCGATCGCGCAACGTGTCCAGCATCGCCCTGCGACTATCGCAGCGAGCGGAAGTGTGGCTGTTTGACTGTGGAGAAGGCACCCAGCACCAGATTCTCCGCAGTGATGTGCGGATCAGCCAGATCACCCGAATTTTCGTTACCCACATGCACGGCGACCATATTTATGGATTGATGGGGCTACTGGCGAGCTGTGGACTGGCGGGCAACCCCAGCCGCATTGACATCTATGGCCCTCCCAAGCTGGAAGACTACCTGAAAGCCTGCGGGCGCTACTCCCAGACCCATTTCTCCTACCCGGTAAAGGTGCATACAGTGCAGCCGGGAGTGGTCTTTGAGGATGATGAATACACCGTCTCCTGTGCGCCCCTGACCCATCGGGTGCCCGCCTTTGGCTATCGAGTGATGGAGAAAGATAAGCCGGGGCGCTTTGATGTGGAACGGGCGCAAGCGCTAGGAATCCCTTCCGGGCCGCTGTACGGCAAGCTGAAGCGGGGGGAGGCGGTAACCCTGCCCGATGGCCGCATGATTCATGGAAACGATTTACTGGGAGAGCCGCAGATTGGGCGCAAATTTGTCTACTGCACCGACACGATTTACTGCGATAGCGCTGTGGAACTGGCTCACCAGGCAGATGTGCTGGTGCATGAAGCCACTTTCGCTCACCAGGATGCAGAACTGGCCTATCAGCGCCTCCACTCGACCTCGACCATGGCGGCGCAGGTGGCCCTGGGAGCGGGAGTACAGCAGCTGATCATGACCCACTTTAGCCCCCGCTATGCGCCCGGTAACAGCATCGTGCTGGAGGATTTGCTGTCTGAAGCACGGGCTATTTTCCCAAACACAATTATGGCGCATGATTTCTACACGCACGAAATTCCCCGTCGCCGCGTTGAAGCACTGTCTGTAGCCTGATCTATCGGTTGTCTGAGCAGCGGAGTGGCTATCCGGCGAAGCGGGGGAGTCAACCTGTGGAGGATGGTACAATTTTGCACGAAGGCAGAAAAAACGATCGCATTCTGGTAATGACAATCGTCCGAATAGAGGCTATAGGCACAGGAGCGGGCAATCACGATCCGCAGAATCAAAAATCAACGCGGCAACCGTTGTTGGGTCAGGGAGTATCACGTGCGAAGCGAGCGGTTCTTGGAGCCTGCTTGACTTTTGAGCCTTTATGAATGATCAAATTATCAACCTGCTCCAGGTCAATGCAGAACTTGAACAGCAAATTGCTGCGCGACAGCGCATTGAGTCTGTGCTGTTACAAACCAAACGGCGTTTACAGAAGCTGCTGGCAGGAACGCCTACAGTCGTGTATAGCTGCCAGCCCACAGTCGATTACGGGATCACCTTCATTAGCGACAGCGTTTCCCGATTTGGCTATGCGCCCGGCCAGTTTCTAGAGCATTCGGCCTTTTGGCGACGCCGTATTCACCCTGATGATGGGGCCAGGGTTTTTCTGGATCTGGCACGCCTGTCAGACAATGAGCACTGCGTTCTGGAGTACCGCTTTTTGCAGGCCAACGGCGAGTACTGCTGGATTCAGGATCACCGCCACCTGATTCAGGATGAACTGGGAGATGCGATCGAGATTATCGGCTCCTGGCAAGACATTACCGAGCGTAAACAAATTGAGCAGGCTCTGTTTCAAGAAAAAGAGCGGGCACAGGTGACGCTGCGATCGATCGCAGACGCGGTGATTACTACCGATGCAATCGGCTGTATCGACTACCTCAACCCCGCAGCAGAACAGCTCACCGGCTGGCGGCTGGATCAGGCTCAGGGACTACCATTGACTCAGGTGCTTCGGCTTCTGAATGAAACAACGCGTCAACCCGCAGAGAACCTGTTTTCGCTGGTCAAGGCGGCAGGAAAAGTGATCAGCCTCCCCTACCCGGTTGTCCTCCTGACTCAGCAGGGGGCTGAGTATGCCGTAGATAGCTCTGCGGCCCCCATTCTGGATCCCAGCAGTCGGCTGGGGGGATCTGTGATTACCTTTCGCGACGTGACTCAGCACCGCGCTCTGTCGCGGCAGCTTTCCTGGCAGGCCCGCCATGACCCGTTGACCAAGCTGGTTAACCGTCTGGAATTTGAGCAGCAATTAATCGAAGCGGTCTCCAGTGCCAGCAACGGGCACCTGCACACCATCTGCTATCTCGACCTGGATCAGTTTAAGGTGGTCAACGACACCTGTGGCCATATGGCGGGTGACGAACTGCTGCGGCAAATTTCCATTTTGATCCAGCAGCATGTTCGAACCACCGATAGCCTCGCCCGTCTGGGTGGAGATGAATTTGGCATTGTTTTGTGGCATTGTCCCCTGGCGTCTGCGACAAAAATCGTTGAACAGGTGCGGGAAGCCGTTCAGGACTATCGGTTTACCTGGGAAAGACAACTGTTTTCTATCGGGGTCAGCATCGGGCTTGTAGAAGTCACCGAGGACATGGGCGACTGGCACCACGTCCTCAGTGCCGCCGATGCTGCCTGCTACGCCGCCAAAAGTAGGGGTCGCAACCGCATCCATGTCTACCAGGTAGACGATCAGGAGTTGGCGCAGCAGCGCAGCGAACGACAGTGGGTTACCCAAATTTTGCAGGCACTTGAAGACAACCGCTTCTGTCTCTACCAGCAGGATATCCTGGCCCTCATGCCGATTGAAACTGCCGAAGCCATCGCCTCCCCCACTCCTGTCGAAAACCCCACCTCCACCCATCCACTCATCCACTCATCTACCCTGTCCCCCCGTGCCGAAATCCTAGTCCGCATCATCTCCACCACTGGTGAGGTGATTCCCCCCACGGCCTTCATCCCGGCAGCAGAACGATATGGATTGATGTCAGGCATCGATCGCTGGATTATCAGCCATTTTTTTTCCCATTGCCAGCGCATCAACGCCCAGGTCAGCCGCACTACTCAGCCGCTCTACATCATTAATATTTCGGGTGCAAGTTTGAATGATGCCGGGTTTCTGCCATTTGTGCAGGAACAGTTTGCAAAGTATCGAGTTGATCCCCAGCAGATTTGCTTCGAAATTACTGAAACCGCCGCTATCTCAAACCTGACCAGAGCGGCTGAGTTTATGCAGGAGTTGAAACAATTCGGGTGCTACTTTTCGCTGGATGATTTTGGCAGTGGCATGAGTTCCTTCGCTTACCTGAAAAACTTCCCCGTTGACTTCTTGAAAATTGACGGTCATTTTGTCAAAGACATCCTGACAGATCCAGTTGATAGCGCGATGGTAGAGTGCATTCATCGAATGGCAAGGGCGCTGGGGATTCGCACGATCGCAGAATTTGTTGAAGAACCTGCGATTCTTGAGAAACTGAAGACAATTGGCATCAACTACGCTCAGGGGTACGGTATTGCGTTGCCCTGTCCCCTGGAAGCGATCTAAACATCAGGGGTGGCTCGATTAGCATGGGGAAAAAAATATTGGTGATTGAGGATGAACGGACAACCCGTTCTAGCATTGCTCGATTCTTACAATCTGAAGGATTTGAGGTGTTCGAAGCAGATAATGGACGCATTGGCATTGAGGTTGCCCAGACTGTACTGCCTGACCTGGTGATTTGTGACATTCTGATGCCTGAACTGGATGGCTATGACGTTCTGAGCACCCTTCAGTCCAACCCACAGACGGCACCGATCCCGTTCATCTTTCTGACTGCAACCGCCAAGGAGTTAGGACAGCAGCAGAGCCTGGCGATGGGGGCAGACGATTACCTGAGTAAACCCGTGACCACCGAGCACCTGCGGGCGGCGATCGCCACCCAGCTCAATAAAGCCTCTGCCCATGCTGTCCAACCGTTCGTCCCATCGATCAATGACGGGGGTGATCGCCTGGAACCGTTGCTCACCGCCAAAAGTCAGCTTCTGGCCCATCTCTGTCAACGTGCCCAGGTGCATCTGGTGGCGCTCGATCAGGCACTGCAACTGCTGAAGTCTACACCATTTATCCTGGAGCAGGACTCAAACATTGAAACCGCCCAGATTGAAATTGCTCGCTTGCGGGCACTCCTCAACGAGGTGACGGTTCTTCAGAAAGTGTTGACAGCAGAGAATGCAGAGGCCATTCTCAGACAGTTTCAAGTTTCTGCCGAACGGTGACGCGCCAGACGCGCCAGGCAGGACTTGAGCGCCGACAGCAGTTCCTTATCACTGTAGGGCTTGGTGATGTAGGCCGTCGCCCCCAGGTGCATGGCCAACTGTTGATACTGCTCGGCCCGGCGGTAGGTGAGCATGATGATGGGAATGATGGGATCAATCTGACGGTAGCGACTGAGAAATTCCAACCCATTCAGGCGAGGCATCTCAATGTCGCAAATAATGGCCACGATTTCGGGCTGTCGCTGGAGTTGAGCGATCGCCCCCAGGCCATCTTTCGCTTCCACGACGGCGTATCCGGCTCTGGTAAGCGTGCTGGAAAGTGCATGGCGAATTGTTAGCGAATCATCCACAACGAGAATGGTTGGCATCAGACGCGGCACCAAATTTTGCCAGGTTGGACTGGCGGTTGTCGTTGCCAGTTCCTGGGCCTGCTCCACCAGGGCAACGCCGTCCAGCACCAGTGCCAGACTACCATTAGCCAGAATGGTGCAGCCCGTCAGCAGGTTGGGAGCTGCGATCGCGTCATTGAACGGCTTGATCCGCAGCTCCTGCTCACTTAGCACCTGATCCACGGGAAGGGCTACGACCTGATTTCCATAAGCGATTAGCAGGAGTGCCCCACTTTCGGTCGTGGCATCGGCCAGCACCACCGACTGGGCCGACAGGGGATAGCGATAGGCCGACAGGTAGGCCACCGGAAAGATTGGAATAAACTGCCCGCGCCACTGGTAGAACTGCTGCTTCGATTGTGTCTGAATCGCCAATTTGGCGTGATGGGTAATCGCCACAACGCTATCAACGGGCAGGGCAAACAGATATCGATGCAGGGTAAAGATCAGCAGTCGGGCGATCGCCAGATTGGCGGGTACCTGAAGCGTAAAGGTTGTGCCCTTACCCAGGCGCGACTCCACTGTAATGCTGCCCTGCAACGCCGCCAGTTGTGACTGTACTGCGTATAGCCCCATCCCCCGCCCCGCCAATGGGCTGACCGTCTCCTGGGTGGAAAACCCCGGAGCAAACAACCAGTCAGACAGACGGTAATCCGGTAGGGCGATCGCATCCTCTTCTGCCAGCAGTCCTGATTGCGCCAGACGCACTCGAAGTCGCTCAAAATCGATGCCCTGGCCATCGTCCTGCACCTGTACCTGAATCTGGTTACCGCGCGACCCGATATGCAGCGTGATCACCCCCGTCGGCAGTTTGCCCAGGACCTGTCTTACCTGCGGCAGTTCGATGCCGTGGGCCAGTGCATTGCGTATCAGATGCACCAGCAAATCGTACAGCTTCTCCAGAATCGTCTGATCCACCAGCGGATTGAGGCCCGTAATTTCTAGAATCGCCTGCTTGCCTTCGGCCATCGCCAGATCGCGCACCAGACGTGGAAACGCTTTCAGCAACTCACTGACGGGCAGCATTTGCGCCTGCATCAGCGTATTTTGTGCCTGCTTAACGGTCTTCTGGCGCTGCTTCAACAACTCCTGGGACTGCTGATTCGACAGGCTCAAATCCTGAACAATCTCATCAACCCGGTGAAACTCCTCCTTCAACGATTCCAGATGAATGGCGCTACCATGCATCATCCATTTCAACGATCGCTCTGCCTGCCCCGGTGACCGTTCTATCGAACTGGCAATCTTTCCCTCCTGGCGGGCCAACTGCCGCAATAGCCGCTGAATTGTCTCAATCTGGGTACTGAGGGCAGCGATCGCTTCCCCCTGCTGCTGTACCTGGGCGTTGAGATGGTTTTCCTGAGTGGTCAGCTCTTCGATGAGAGGATTGAGCGGCTCAAGCTGGCTGGTGGGGGGAAGAGGAAGGAGGGGAGGGGAGGGGGATTGAGCGGGGGATTGAGCGGGGGATTGAAGGGGGGGGGTAGGGGGGGGGGTTCGGCTTGCGATGGCTCGGAATTCGTCGAGTACCAGGTGGCCAATCGAGGTGGCCTCGTCAGGCTGCGTCTGGAGGGCACGTAGAGCAACCTGGGCCGTGGTTACCAGATCAGGCAGTTGGGCGATCGCCCCCAGACCTTTGAAGATTTCGATTTGTGCCCGCAGGGCGGTTTGGATGTGTGACCTATTTGTGGTTTTGAGAATCGTTTCCAGCCGTGCGATGCCACGGTTCAGGTCTTCTGTAAACCAGGGGATAGGGGGAGACAGGGGGAATGAGAGTTTCACCGCAAGCTGCAACCAGACGGATTGGGCCTGTTCCAGGATCATCGCCGGATTGCTCTTACCCGTCTGGATCTCTTCGATTAAGGGCAGCTTCAGGCAATCGTAGGCTTGTAGCAGCAGTGCTTCAAGTTCAGCATCAATGGCCACATCTCCGCTGGCGATTGTTTTGATCACCGCCTCAAACTCATGGGCCAGGGTCTCAACGTGCTGCAATCCGACGCAGGCTGCTCCCCCCTTGAGGGAGTGGACGGTGCGCATCAGGTTGTTGAAATGGGTCTGTCGATCAGCCTGATGTAGATTCAGCAACCCTGCCTCCAGGGTATGCAGTAGCTCGACGGCCTCCTGTAGGAAAAATCGGTAGGACTCGTGGGGATTGAAATCACGCACCATGATTGCACTATTACCGCCCTTTGAACGACCCGTTGCCTACACTTTGAACTGCGTCACGCTGGCCTGAAGTTCCTGCGCCACATCCAGCAGTTGGGTCATAGCGGCAGCAACCGTACTGGATTGCTGGGCCGTGGCCTGGGCGATCGCTTCGACTTCGTGCATGGTTTTCGACACCAGTTTAGAGGTGCGGGTTTGAGCAGTTGCTGCCTGGGTAATCGTCTCCACCAGATGGCGAATTTCACCGCTGACGGTAGCGATAGAGCGCAGTGATTCACGAGTGGTCTGTACCAGTCGGGTACCCGTCATCACCTGTTCCAGCCCCGCCTCCATCGCGGTCACCACATGGTTGGTTTCACTCTGGATCTCCTCAACAATCTGTTCGATTTCGCGGGTGGCGGTGGTGGAGCGCTCGGCCAGCGATCGCACTTCCCCTGCCACCACTGAAAATCCCTGGCCCCCGCTCAGCGAGCTACCCGCCTCGATTGAGGCATTCAGCGCCAGGACATGGGTCTGACTGGCCAGTTCCCGGATCAGACTAACCACGCGGGAAATTTTCAGCGAGGACTCACCCAGCCGCCGTACCTGGGCAGCAGTTTCCTCTACGGTTTCCTGGATGGCCAGAATCCCGTCTACCGTGCGATTCATCGCTGTGTCTCCCTCCTGGAGCGCCTGGTCGGCCTGCTGCACTTTAATCGTTGCAGCCTGGGCCGCCTCAGCCACCTGCTGAATCGATTCGGTCATCTGCTGGATGTGTTCCAGCGCCAGGGTCAGCGCTTCTGCCTGCCGCACCGCCTCCGCCGAGAGCTGGCTAACTTCCCGCTCGTTGCTGTGGGCCGTCCGGGTCAAATTGTGGGAGGATGCCTGCACCTGCAAGACCAACTGCCGCAGATTGCGGATCGTGTTATTGAGGAACTGGGCGATCGCCTGAAAGTCTCCCATCATGGGTCGCACCTGCACCGTCAGATTGCCATCCCGTGCGCCCTCCAGATCCGTCAGCAGGGTGGCCAGTTGGGTCTGCATGGCTTCTTTTTGTTGGCGCTGCTCGTCCGAAGTGGCCTCCGCATGCGTCCGGGCTTCCTCCAGTTGCCCAATAAACCGGATATGCTCCAACGCATATTCTACCTGCAACGCCAGCTCAGCAAAAAAGTCGATTTCAGATTTACTCCAGACGCGAGACGCTGCACAGTGGTGGGCGATCAGCAGTCCATAAAGCTGCTGGTTATAGCGGATGGGAGCCACCATGTTGGCCTTGACCTCGTATTGCTCCAGGGTGCGAATATGGCAATCGGTCAGCCCCGGTTCCTGATAGATATCGTTGATCGCTCGCACCCGACCCTGGCGATACAGTTCCACGTACTGCCCCCGAAAACAGGGATCTTCAATTTGCTCTTGTAGCACCGAGGGGTAGCCTCCGACTACTGACTCAGCGATCATGGTGCCGCTCCAGTCGGGGTTAAAGTAGTACACTACCACCCGGTCGGTTTTGAGAATGCGCATGGCTCCCTGCACCGCCACTTTCAGGATCGCTTCCTCGCTCAGCGATCGCCGCGCCCGAAATGCCACATCCCCCAAGAGCCGGGATCGGGCGATTGTAGCTTGCAGTCGCTCCACAAATTCCAGGTGTTCGATCGCATATTCAATTTGAACGGCCAGCTCTGAGACAAAATCAATTTCGGAGGTGTGCCAGTTGCGGGGAGCAGCACACTGATGCACAATCAGCAGCCCCATCAGCTTCGCATTGTGGCGGATGGGGGCGACCAGATTGGCCTTCACGCCGTACTTTTCCAGAGTGCGAATGTGGCAATCGGTGAGGCCAGGTTCCTCCCGCAGGTTCGGAATCGCCCGCACCCGTCCCCGCTCATACAGTTCCACATAGCGCCCCCGAAAACACGGATCATCGATCTTTTCGGTCAGAACACTGGGATAGCCTGCTGTGACCGACTCGGCGATCATGGTGCCGCTCCAGTCGGGATTAAACCGATAGATGACCACTCGATCCGCAGAGAGCAAGTTTCGAGCGCCCTGCACCGCTGCCTTCAGCACATCGTTCAAGTCCTGGCCCTGCCGTGCCCGAAACGCCACCTCCCCAAACAGCCAAGCTCGCTGGGTCGCCAGTTCCCGCTGCTGAAACGACTGGATAAATTCAACGTGATATTCGAACTCCGTGGCGAGTTGTGACATGAACTGCATTTCGCTCTCGTGCCAGACATGGGGCGTAGCACAGTGATGTGCAATCAGCAGCCCGTAGAGTTCATCGTTGACGCGGATTGGAATTGCCAGGTTCGCTTTGACCTGATACTGCTCCAGCAAATTCAGGTAGCAATCGGTGAGACCTGGCTCCTGATAGACATCATTAATTGCCCGCGATCGCCCATGACGATACTGATCGACATACCGTCCCTGGAAACACGGATCAGCGATGGTGGCGTTGAAGGCTCTGGCATAGCCATCAGCCACAGATTCTGCCACCATCGTGCCGCTCCAGTCAGAGTTGAAGCGGTAAATCACCAGGCGATCGCACCCCAGATACTGCCGTGCCCCATGCACCAGAGCATCCATCAGCACCTCCATGCGGGGCGATTGCCGCACCCGAAAATTGAGGCTGCTAAACAATTGCTGGCGCTGCGTCACTCTGCTCTGCTGCTGTGACAGCGATTGCAGTTGTTCAGAGAGTTGATACACATTCGTTTCTAACTGCTGCAACTCATCCCCTTCGGGCAGAGGACTGAGGCCACCCATCTGGGCCAGAGCGGCGTTGGCACTGCGCACCGGGTGGAGCGCTCGTCGCGTTAAAACCTGTGCCGATGCACCCGCAATGCCTGCGGCGATCCCTGCCTGTACAGTCAGGGCCAGTGCTGGATTGTCTCTGGGCAAACGGGGATTGAGAATGGCCACTCCAACCACGGGGACGACACCCACAGCGATCGCCCATAGCACCACCTTCTGTTGCCAACTGAGAGACTGCTTGGCGGAGATGGGCGTAGATTGTAGTCGCCACAGCAATTTCTGGTAGAGGGAACCAGCCACTTCCTCGACGATTGCAGACTGGGGTTTAGTTTCTGAGGGAGTTGTTGACGTGATGGGTGCAGGCGATGGATCAGGCACCGAAGGGTCTGCGAGGACTGCTGGCCGCTGGCTCTGTTCTTCAGAATGCGATTGTGAATTGGAGTCAACCATGTTCTATCCCCGATGTCTCAATGATCCCTAATGCTTCAGTAAGTCCAATATCTTTATGCTGTCTAACACCAGCAACCGTTCACCTGCAGCCGACTGGTGCCATCCCGCCAGACAGTTCAAGAGCTGGGCCGTTAAGGTCACCCCCAGCGCAGATTGCAGGGGGTGAATGGTGGATGGAAGACAGCCGATCAGTTGACCAACATGGCGCACAGCAAAACCAACTCGCGATCGCTGATGCTGGAGCACCAGAACTGAATAAGCCTGACAATAGTTCTGGACAAATAGCGCATCCAGTCCCAGTAAACAGGCCAGATCCACGATCCATAACACTTCCCCACGATGGTTGAAAATCCCCATCACCGCTTCGGGGAGGTGAAAGATAGGAACGATTTGATTCAGGTCAATACTGAGGATTTCGCTAAGGTAAGCCGTATCAACGACTGCCTGAAGACTTTCAGTCAGGGAGAAGCTGAGAAATTGCTGGGTTGGCGCATGAGTACTGGCATCCCTTCGAGCAGGAGAGCTTTCAGCAGCCATTGGGTTTACATTCATTAACCAGGGTGATGCACAAAAGAGAACGGACAACCTGCTGGTATTGTAGAGCCACGGTTCTCCCCTCTCAATCACCGAACAATATATTTTTATCTTTGCACTCAGTAACTGGAGTTTTGACTATTTTTTTCTACAATGCCGCGAAGCGCCCTCGCAGAGGGCATTTCGCAGCATATTTTATTTTAGCGCCGATTTTTCCTGAAACGCTGACTGCGTTAGCATTTCAGGAAAAATCGGCGCAAGTTCGTCAAAAGTCCAGTAAGTAAAGATAAAAACCCATACCAGGAAGTGGCACGGCGCAAAGCGCCGCGCCACTTCCTGGTGTCTATCCGAGAACCGAGAACCCAAATTCTGGGAGGCGCGACGCTACAGCGTCGCGCCTGCCAGAATTTGGGTTCTCGGATAGGTTCTTAATCATGCCTACTGATAGGGCACTTTCCGCCAAATGGCGGTATTCGTGGATAGACCCAGAAAGCTTAAATAAAAAGGCTGATTTTTTTTATCGACGAAGAATCTTGTTCAGGTGAAGCGCCTGTTCATACTTTTCGCATGAGTTTGAAACTTAGGTAAACTTCGTGTGCTAGCCTTGCCGATGGATGCTCCGCTCTGACAGCATTGCAATGAATCAGTCAAAGCCAGGATTTTTCCTCGAAAGCAGGGCTATCTATCGCATCGTTTTTGAGACTTTAAGCAGCTTTTATTGCCGAATTGAACATCTGACTTCTGATGCAGCGTGGACATTCACCCTTATCCTGTCCAATCCTGTTGAATTGCATCAGAGACTGAATGAACTTCCTGAGCCGGGTGGATGGAGGTTCACTTTTGCTTGAGAGCATTAATATGTCCACGGCAAAAAAAGCTGAAAATTGGGCGGCACCTCCGTCATCAGAATTGAAGATCATTTGACTGAGATCTACCGTTGAATCAGGAAAAGGCCATTGGGTCAGGGCACTACCGTCTGCTGGGATAACTGCGCTAGAGAGAATTTCCATGCATACGCAAGCCAGTCTGCCGCCCCAATATCTGTTGAAATATGCAGTCGTTAAAAAAACTCAGTTGATTACTGCACTGAAGCGTTTAGCATTCAGTGGACAGTTGATTTGGGTTGATTCTTCTGGTCAGGAATGGACTTTTCTTCTAGACCAGGGAAAGATTATGTATGGAAGCAGTAACTATTATTCCACAAAACGCTGGAGGAGATGCGTTCATCGTTATTATCCTGAATTCAAACTTGACTTACAGACATTGAAGAATGAATTGGTAAATCTAGATCGCATCACAGGATTGAATTTCTGGGAATATGAACTGCTCTATGCCTGGATGATGCAAGGAAAGATCTCAGAACAGCATATGTCTGACATTATTCAGGACATTTTTGAAGAGACGCTCTTTGATCTGGTGCAGGCAGGCAATACGACCTATCGACTGGAGCGATCGCCCATTCGAGGCATGACAGTCCCCTCTGCCCTGCCTGCTGCTCCCCTCATCGGTATCAACGAAGATGCGGCTCTATCCGCTGTGCAGCGCCTCTGGCAGGCGTGGATTGCCGCAGATCTCACAGGCTATTCCCCCATTCTCGCCCCAATTATTACCCAGCAGAATCAGATTTATGCTGCCACTTCTCCAGAAGTGTATGAAATGCTGACCACCTTGCTGGATGGAGAGAACAGCCTGCGGGATCTGGCCATGAAAACTCAGCGAGATTTGCTGCAACTGACCCAGGCACTCCAGCCCTACCTCCAGCTTGAGTGGGTCGAACTGGTTGCGCCACCGGAGCAGCCTGCGCCAACCTTCCCGGCTGGCCCCAAACGCACGCCTGCAATCCCCTTTGAAACCCCAATTATCGCCTGTATCGACGACAGCCCCCTGATCTGCCAGACATTGGAACGGGTTGTACAGACGGCAGGCTATCGGTTTATCGGAATTACAGAGGCTTCGCGGGCGATCGCCATCCTGCTGGCCAAAAAACCTGACTTGATCTTTCTGGATCTGGTGATGCCAGAAACCAACGGCTATGAGATCTGTAGCCAGTTGCGCAAGGTCACCCTGTTCAAGGAAACGCCCATTATTATCCTGACGGGCAACGACGGCATTGTGGATCAGGTGCGTGCACGACTTCTGGGGGCATCCGATTTTTTAAGTAAGCCGATGGAGCCTGCGGTGATTTTGAACGCGATTCAGAAGCATTTGGGGCAGGGGGTATTGACTTGAAGTGTTAGGGGTGAGGTGTCAGGTGTGGGTTGATTCGTGTGTTGGTTGATGGTTGCTTCGTAAACGCTAGAAGTGAGTCAAAGGAGAAAACAATGAGTACGGTACTGGTTGTAGAAGATAGCCTGACGGATAAGGAGATTTTGAGACATTGCCTGACGGATGGTGGAATTCAAGTCCAAACAGCGAAGAGTGCTGAAGAGGCAATGGAGCAGGTCAAAAAAAATCAGTTTGATGTGATCATTCTGGATGTGGTATTGCCCGATCGCAGTGGATTTGAGATCTGCCGCGACCTGAAGGAGAACGCCAGTACCCGGACGATTCCCGTGATTATCTGCTCGACGAAGGGCACCGAAATGGACAAGTTTTGGGGCATGAAGCAGGGAGCCGATGCTTATCTGGCGAAACCAATTGATCAGGCAGAACTGGTACGCACCGTAAAGCAATTCGTCCAGGACAAACTGTAAAGCCGCAGGTGGCTCCCACTGAAATCATGATTGCAAATTCTGCTTCTCCCCCTGATATTCATTCCTCCGAAACGCCTCAATCTGCTGACCGCTCGACGCCCGACTTGCAATTCTTGCAGGTCTATCTTGCAGCCGAGCGATCGCTGCTGTTGCCAGTGCAGCAACTGGTTGAAATCCTGACAATTGCCCAGTCGCAGGTTGTGCCCCTGTTCCAGATGCCCCCCTGGGTCATGGGCGTCTACAACTGGCGAGGCGAAGTCCTGTGGGTCGTAGACCTGAACCATCTGCTGGGGCTGCCGCCCTGGTATCAGCAGTCCAGCTATGGCTCGAAGCATACCCTCGTGGTGATGCGGGAAGAGACATTTGCTCAGGAGGGTGGCCTTCCCGTAGATCCTCGCGAGAAGGCGGTTTTGGGTGTGGTTCTGAATCGCGTTGAAGGGATGGTCATTGGTTCGAACCCGCTGATGGCTCCTCTGCCCACCGCATGGCCTGCCGAACTGACCACCCACTGGCCCATGACGACACTTGAATCTTTTATGCGGGGATTCTGGCATCAGTCTGCAAATCTTCTGCACCCTGTGCTCAATGGGACAGCAGTTTTCCATGCCATGCCCAGGGTTTAGGAGATTTCTAGCAGTGAAATTACCGATGTTGTGTGGGCGGTTCCCACCGCTACGCAGGGGGAGCCACCCACACAACGGGTATCTTCTCTCACAAAAATAACCTGGTTTGGGCGATTGAAAATCGCTGGCAGTCCCTCATCCATATCATCCATCTATTGTGCGGTTGCTTCACAGCCCCCAAGAGGAGGCCGCCTCGTTCCCCATCGAGACGTTAGAGGTTTTGTCATGACACAAGTTCCCGTTCAATCCCAGAAAGTTTCCCCGTTCGCGACCGATGTTGTTTCCACTGTCAGTGCAACCTCTTTGCCCCCCAACCCGCCAGCCACTGATAGCCTGGAGCTATCGATTGGGCAACGCACAGGTATCACCCTGCGTCGCCAACTGCTAACGACCGTGTTGCCCCTGACGCTGGCTCCATTAGGTGTGGCCAGTGTCGTCGGATATTTGATTTCCCAGAACCAGAACCAGAATCGGGTGGACCAGGCGCTTCAGGGGCAGGCGCTGCTGGTGAATGAGGGGATTCGGCAGTCGATGGAGAGTGAATTCAAAGTAATCTCTAACCTTGTAGCCAATCCACTGGTTCTGGAGAAGGTTCGCAGGGGGAGCAGACAGGCAGAGGCAGAAGACTTGATGCTGTCTCGACGCACCGTCAATGATATCGAGGACCGATTTGCCAAAACCAAACTGTTGCAACCCGATCAGGCATTCAATCGCTATCTGGCTCGCGTTGCAGAAACAGAGGGATTTGATGAGATCATCGTCACTGAGCAGAATGGCCTCAATGTTGGATTCAATACCATCACTGACGATTTTGTGCAGGCCGATGAATCGTGGTGGCAGGGAGCCAAAGCGCAAAAACAGTGGATCAGTAACCCCACCTACGACTCGTCCTCTGAATCCGGTTTTGGCCTGAACCTGAGCCAGAGCATCCTGGACTCCAGCAACGGTCGTTTTCTTGGTGTCGTCAAAGTCTTCTTCCCGGCAGTCCGCTTTGGCAACCTGGCGGAGTACCTGAAAAACGCTGGAATTCAAGGTTCCCAGGAAGTTCAACTGCTGGATGTCAGCTTGGGTTCCGTGTTGCTGGCTTATTCAGACAAGGGCGAAAAAGTGCCCGCTGGTCCCCTTGATCGGCTCAATGTCAATGGCGGGAGCGTCGTCTCAAAGATTGCCACCTGGTTAGCTGAGGTCAATCGCGCCAATCCACGGCCTGCCCCCGATCAATTGCAGCAGCAAATACAGGCCAGCTTTCCGGTACAGAACCTACAGGTTTCGATCGCCCAGTCTGTGGACAACGAAGAAGTGATCGCAGAAAATCTGATCGCTTCCTTCACCTATCAGGGCCGACAGTACGCCCTATCACCGCTACCGGTGCTGGACTGGGTGGCGATGGCCTCAATGGAAACCTCAGAAATTCGCGCCCAAAGCCAGGGGCTGCTGAACGTCTTTGGTCTGCTCGCCCTGGTGCTGGGGGGTGTTGCTGCCACCATTACGCTGGGGTTCTCACGTCAGTTGACATCGCCGCTGGACGAGCTGTCTAATACTGCACGACAGGTATCTGAGGGGAATCTGGACGTGATCGCAGAACCGAAGGGATCACTGGAGACCCAGACGCTGGCCAGTACCTTCAACGAACTGGTGGTCAGGGTGAAGGACTTCTTACAGGAGCAGGCCATGAACGCCCGTCAGGCGACTCTGGCGGCTGAGATTACGGGTGCCAGAGTTTCCCGCTTCGAGGATCTCGCGCCAATCCTCGACAAGGTGGTCACCGAAACGCGAGACATTTTGCAGACTGAGCGTGTGGTCGTCTACCAGTTCGATGACGACTGGAGTGGTGCCATCGTGGCGGAATCCGTCATCGCCAATCTGCCCAGCGCCCTGGAGCAACAGCTCGGTGATCCCTGCATTCCGCAGGAGACCCGTGACCGATATGTGGCCGATGGCATTTTGCTGATCAACGACGTCAGTCTGGCACAACTCCACCCGGAGCACATGGCGCTTCTACAGAATCTGAAGGTGAAGTCCGTGCTGGGTGTGCCTGTGTTGAGCCAGGGTAGACTTTACGGTTTGCTGATTACTCATTACTGTCAAAAAACTCATCAGTGGCAACCGTCAGAAGTTGAGTTCTTGAAGCAGATCGGACGACAGGTGGGACTGGTGATCGAGCGGGTGAAGCTAATGGAGCAGACCCAAAACCTGGCCGAGGAGCAGCGGCAGCTTAAGGAAGGACTCCAGCGCAACGCTCTGCAACTGCTGATCGACGTTGACCCGGTGAGTAAAGGTGACCTGACGGCGCGAGCCAGGGTGACGGAGGACGAAATCGGGACGGTGGCTGACTCCTATAACGCCATGATCGCCAGCCTGCGGAAAATTGTGGGGCAAGTACAGGAGGCCGCCCGCCAGGTGAACGACACCACGGGCACGAGCGATCGCTATATCCAGTCCCTCTCCACCGCTGCCGCTCAGCAGGTGCAGGAAATTCTAACTGCGCTGGAGCGGGTGCAGGAAATGTCGCAGTCGGTGCGGCTAGTGGCGGCCAACGCTGAAAAAGCAGAGGCAGCCGTCCAGGAAGCCGCCCAGACGGTGCAGGAGGGAGATGAAGCTATGAACCGTACCGTAGATGGAATTCTCGCCATTCGAACCACCGTAGCCGAGACCGCGAAGAAGGTGAAACGCCTGGGCGAATCTTCCCAGAAGATTTCCAACGTGGTCAACCTGATTAGTGGTTTCGCGGCCCAGACCAACATGCTGGCGCTGAACGCTGCCATTGAAGCCTCCCGCGCCGGAGAGGATGGTAAGGGCTTCGCAGTTGTTGCAGAGGAGGTGCGGGAGCTGGCACGGCAGTCGTCGGAAGCGACCACCGAGATTGAAAAACTGGTGGCCAGCATTCAGGCGGAGACAAACGAAGTGGTGCGGGCCATGGAGGCCGGAACTGAGCAAGTGGTGATGGGGACCCAACTGGTGGATGACACCCGCCAGAGCCTCAACAAGATCACCGCCACCAGCCTCCAGATTAGCGCCCTGGTCGCCTCTATTTCCCAGGCAACAGAGGTGCAGGCCCAGGCATCGGAGACGGTGGCGGAGGCGATGAACAGCGTGACGGCGATCGCCAACCAGAACGCTGAAGCCACTGGACAGGTCTCTGAATCCTTTGACCAGCTCCGCGCCGTTGCCCAGACGTTGCAGTCAGAGGTTGGACGATTCAAGGTGAGCTAATCTGCATCGACCCCCCTCACTCCCCTTTAGGATCTTGGATTAAATAAAACCGAATATTTTTTGATAGAAGTGCGGCTAAGCCGCACTTCTATCAAAAAATATTCCAGGCTAATTTATTCGTGATCCTTAGCAAGGGGGTCAATCATTTTCCGGCCCCATCATTTTCAAGTTCCCAGAGGCTATGGCAATTCATCCTGAGATTCGTGACCAGGCTTACCAATTCTTTGTTGAGGAAGCCGCTGACCTGCTGCAAACTATCGAATCCGGTATTCTGAAGCTGCGGCAGGAAAGAGATACGGCCCACGTCCACAGTCTGATGCGGGCGGCGCACTCCCTTAAAGGTGGAGCTGCCAGCGTGGGTTTAGAAGTGATTCAGGCGATCGCCCACCGTCTGGAAACCATTTTCAAAGCGCTCTACTGCGACAGCCTGGAAATCGATGCCGAGTTAGAAAGCCAGCTTCTGCAAGCTTTTGACTGTCTGCGACTGCCACTGACGGAGCAGCTCACCCAGGGACACTTTGACGCGGAGCAGGCATTGGCCCACGCTGACCCGATACTGGTGCAGATTGAGCAGGTGCTTCAGGCGGCGATCGCCGAAACCCAGGACTACATTCCCAGTTCCGCAGACCTGGGCTTCAATATGACCACCTCGATCTTTGAGGTGGACGTGAAACAGGGACTGGATCGCCTCGTCAGCGTTCTAGAGTCCCCAGAACAGTACGAAGTCGCAGGCGAACTCCGCGCCCAGCTCGAAGTCTTTACTGGATTTTCGGAACTGCTGGCTTTACCAGGATTTGGCAGCATCGCCCAAACCGCTCTGCAAGCGCTGGAGGTCAACCCTGACCACGCTTTAGAGATTACCGAGCAGGCACTGGTGGATCTCTGGTCGGCTCGCACTGCTGTTCTTTCAGGTGAGACTCAACAGGGAGGTAGCCCATCCGAAGGGCTGCTGGCGCTGACGCAACCGATGCATCCTGCTCCCCCCCCAGTCGAACCCCCACCCCCCGTTCCACAACCGCTGATCGCCGAAGAACTTGCAGCACTACTGGAGCAGCTCGACGATCGGGAAGATGCAGTCCAGATTCTGGCGGAACTGGGGATCGTGGATGAAATGGCCGAGCTTCTGGTAGATCAGATTCCCCTTGAATCTCCCCCACCTGCCCCCAGCCCCCCACCCCTCCTGCCCAATCTGGATCAACTGGCCTCCATCTTTGGTACATCTCAGGCGCAGCAAGCTGAAGAAATGGTGGCGTTGATCTCTGAAGCCGCCCCCGTTCCGTTGGACGCCCCACGAGTTCCCCTGATCGCTGAGACCCCCGCCAAAACCCGCTCCCAAAAGCGACCCACAGGTTCCACCGTGCGGGTAGACAGCGATCGCCTGACCCGCATTAACAGGCTAATGGGAGAACTTTCCATTAACCGCAACGGCCTTGCCCTGCAAAACGAACAGATGCGATCGGCCATCCGAGAACTGACGGCTCGTTTCTCCCGGTTTCAGATCAACGTCGAACAACTGCGCCAGGTCTCCGACCAGATGCTCGTTTTCTCCCAGCGTCAGGATCTCCGCTGGGAGAAAACGAACGGTTATTCCGTCGTACACGCGGGTGCTGCCCATCTTGCCACCTCCCCGATCCGGGCGCAGCATTCGGCTAATTCATTGTCACAACCTGCCAAACCTTATCCGCCGAATGCCACACCTCTACCCACCCATCCGGTTCTTGAGCCTACCGCAAGACCCATCCACCCATCCACCCATCCACCCATCCACCCATCCACCCTCCCACTCCCCGCTTTCGACACCCTGGAACTGGACTCTTACACATCCCTCTACACCTTCACCCAAACGCTGCTGGAGGATCTGGCTCAGCTTGCAGAGGCCGTCGAGGACATCAACTTATTCAACCGTCAGTCAGAGCAACTGCTGGGACAACATCGCAAGATGCTATCTCAGATGCAGGATGAAGTCCTCTGGGCCAGAATGGTCTCCCTGGACAGCGTTCTCAATCGGTTCCCCCGGATTCTCCGAGATCTCTCCAACACTTATCAAAAACCTGTTGATCTTACGCTCAACGGAACGTATTTGTTAATTGATCGCTCCGTTATTGAAAAGCTCTACGATCCATTACTGCATCTGTTGCGCAATGCATTTGACCACGGGATTGAGCCACCTGAGCTGCGATGTGCCCAGCAGAAACCCGAAGTCGGCCAGATTGAAATTAATGCCTTCTATCAGGGCAGACAGGTGGTGATTGAGGTGCGTGACGATGGGCGAGGGCTGGATATGGAGCGGATTCGCAATCGGGCGATCGCCCTAGACTGGCTGACCCCGGAGCAGGCCACCACAGTAAGCAAGGCACAGCTTCTGGAGTACGTATTTGAACCCGGATTTTCAACCGCAACAGAAGTCAGTGAATTGTCGGGGCGGGGTGTTGGTCTGGATGTGGTGCGGGAACAACTGCGATCGCTCAAAGGCCGCGTTTCTATCCGCTCCATTCCCGGTGAGGGAGCCACCTTTATTCTGACGTTGCCGCTCACTCTGACCAACGCCAATCTGGTGGTTTGTCTGATCAGCAGCACGCCCGTGGCACTCCGCAGCGACGGCATCACTGAAATGCTGATTCCTAAAGCAGAGCAATTGAAGCAGGTGGGATCTCAGCGACTGCTGCTGTGGAAAGACCAGGAAGTCCCCGTCTTCCAACTGTCTGATCTGCTGACCTACCACTGCCTGTTGCCCGACCTGCCGCCGAATCGGATTCTGGCTGCTGTTCCTTCTCCCGTGGGATGGGAAACGCCAATGCTACTCCTAAAGCGTGGAGAACAGACCGTTGCGCTCCAGGTCGATCGCCTGGTAACGGAACAGGAACTGGTGGTGAAGCCTTTTGGTGCGGCGATCGCCCCCCCTAGCTACGTCTACGGCTGCACGGTACTGGGTGACGGTACCCTGGTGCCCGTGATTGATGGTCTGGCCCTGCTCGATGTTCTGGTCAAACAGGAAACCCTATCTGCCCCTCAATTGAGCGAAACAGAAGCACTGGCCGCAGCCGTTCAGACCAATGCTGCATCAGCACAGGAACCGCCGCGCCTGATGGGCGATCGCAGTCACATAGTTCTGGTGGTGGACGATGCCGTCACCTCCCGCCGCACGCTGATGCTGTCGCTGGAGCGGGCGGGCTATCAGGTGCTGGAGGCCAGAGATGGCCAGGAGGCGCTGGACCAACTGCAGCAGAATGCCTCGATTCAACTGGTGGTGTGCGATATCGAAATGCCCAACATGAACGGCTTCGAATTCCTCACCCAGCGTCGTCAGGATGCTGCACTGGCGAAGATTCCTACGGTGATGCTGACCTCCCGCAGCAACGACAAACACCGCTGGCTGGCCATGCAACTGGGCGCAACCGACTATTTCACCAAGCCGTATCTGGAGCAGGAGTTTTTGGGGGCGATCGGTGCTTTGATTCAAGAGTGAGGCGCAT
>CAZVXA010000097.1:0-23045 GCA_964630955.1 uncultured bacterium
TCGCGGGCATCTCAACAAAACAAACCGCTACTTCATAGCTGGATTCCGTATCACAGGGCATCCGTCTATCGCTAAACTCGTTCCGGGCGTCTCGCCTGGAATGCAGATTGGGAGGCTCTGCCTCCTACGACAGGATAAGGAGGCAGAGCCTCCAGTGGGGCATTTCCTGGCAGAGCCAGGAAACGAGACATCTTTTAGCTTGTCTCTGATAGATAAAAGTAAGAGTGATAAAAGCAATACTCTGGACAGTTTTTTGAAAACCCTTGATTTTGCGTGCGCGTCGCGCACGCAAAATCAAGGGTTTTCAAAAAACTGTCCGAACTAAAGTAAAAGAGGGTTACGGTGTTTGGGGTGGTGTCTCAAGCGGTATTTGGGACACTTCGGGCGGTTCGTCTGGCTGATGGCTGGCCCGCATCCAGGCGGCGAGCATACCTGCAATTGGAATTGACAGAAAAATGCCCAGCAGTCCTGCCACCCGCTGACCGATAAACAGTGCCAGAAACAGCATCACGGGATTTAGCTCCAGCGCATCTTTCATGACTTTGGGACGAACGTAATTGTCCTGGATCTGTACCAGCACAATGCAGACCGCCAGTGCTGCCAGTGCGGTGCCCACTCCCTGCGCCAGAAAAATCAACAGAACCGCAACGGTAATGCCCAGGGTTGCGCCAATACCGGGAATTGCATCGATCACGCCCACCAGAATTGCCAGAAATAGGGGATATTTCACCCCCAGAAGTGGAAACGCCACCAGCGTTGTACTGGACAGAAACAGCATCAGCAGCATCTGCCCCCGAATAAAGCCCAGGAAACTTTGCTGAAATGTGCTAGCAAAGCGATCGCGCGACTTCACGGGAATCAACCGGAGTGAAGCCTGCCACAGCTTCTCACCGTCAATTAGCATATACAGGCTAATGACCGCCCCAAAAATGAAAGTAAAAATACTGGCAAAAACACTGCGGGCCAACCCCAGCCCCGTCATCAAGCCCGATTGCAGAGTTTCAACCGCTCGACGAACCTCCAACTGATTCAGCAGTTCCTCAAACGGCAATGCCTGCTGCTGCCGCACCACGTCCACCAATCGGTCTGCCAAACTCTGCCCCTGATTGAGAAACTGCAATCCCAGCAGCGTCACCAGAGCGATACAGATGGCGATCGCCCCCAAAAACACAACAGTAATCGCCCACCCCCGTGGAATATACCGCTTCAGCCACACTACCGGGTAATTGAGCAGCGCTGCAAAGATCCCGGCAACTGTGAAAAAGGCGATCGTACCGTAGAAATAGTTGACTAAGAAAACAGTAATCCAACCACAAATAAACAGAAGAATATAGCGGATCAGAACAGAGGATTTGAGGGATTGCCACAGGTGAGGCGTTTGGGGAGGCATGAGTAGGTAATGGGTAATGATCTAAATCGTCATCGGCGAAATCGGCTCAATCTCCGGGTCATATCCCCCCACCTGATTCGTCCGCAGCACCCAAGCCGATGCGCCGTACTTGAGAAACTCCTGGACGATCGCATCACTTGCCTTGCGGGGAAACAATGTCCGCCAACTGCCCAGACCCACCCACAGGTTGCGCAGTGGATCATCCTCCAGGGTAGTCCCCAGGTTGAACTCATTGGCTTCCCAGTCGGCACGGGGGGCACCGAAGGGCTGCAATTTCCAGTAGAGGCTGTCTTTCAGTCCCAGGAGCTGCTCATACTGGTGGGCCTGGTCGGGGTGGTTTTGCAGCCAGGTTTGCAGCATATCCTGATTGGCGTCGATCGCCTGTGACAGTGAACGGATACTGGCAAACAGCGCCTGGTTGGAGTCCTGGGAGCAATTATTGGCGGGGCCGACGTAGGTGGCTCCGGTGCCGCCGCCAATGCGGTAGCGGGCGGTCATTGCCTCCAGTTGGGCGACCATCATGCCCAGGGGCGATCGCCGCACCCCATTCACGTCGAAGAAGCCCGTAAACGGTTCAAACTTAACCAGAATGTCGCAGACGGGACGCGCCCCCATCCAGCCAAACTGGCGATCGCCCATATAGCGTGACCAGTGAACCGTCCCCGCCGTCAACCCATCCGTGTTGTGGGTGTACACCTGGTAATACTCGATTTCAAACCGTTTCTCATCACTCAGGGGGTCGTGGATGACGGTGGCGAGGCCATAGGCAAAGTGACCAAAGAAAATGGGCGTAGCCGCTGCGGGTTCTTTCTTGTTGCCGCCAATGCCGCCGTAGACGTGCAGTAACAGGGCGCGATCGCCCACCTTCCAGTCATCGATCGCGTCCTGAATCTCTGCAAACTTCCGATGGCCAACACAGAGTACCGAGGAAATCCGGCCCTTCTGTTCGACCGCATTGGCCCAGGACTCCTTGCGAATATAGCGGTAGGAAGCCTTGTTGCCAAACACTACTCGATCCGGCTGGAGACGAAACAGCGATCGCGGTCCCAGCGACTGCACCACAAATCGACCCGCCGCATCTTTAGCCCCGTAGATGTACCATCCAGTTTCGTTCAGGGGCGACTGCTCGATCTTATGGGAAGTGGAAGGGAAACTGCCGTAGCACTGGGCGATCACCACCTGCGGTAACCGCACCTCTTCGGTCGCTCCGTCAAATTGTCGGGAGGCGCGGTTGAAGTGGGTCACGCGGAAGCGATCGGTACCTGCGATCGGCGCTTCAAACCGCACCAGGCCGTAATAGCGCCCCGTAATCTCAACCGGCTGTCTGCGGATGTAGAGCGCTGGAAGGGCCGGGTCAACCTCCACCGCCCCGTGGAGCATCACGATCAGGTCATCGGCTGGGTGCGATCCCGCCAGTGACTCCAGTGGCCCCACCTGCTGCCAGTGGTTCAGGCGATCGGGGTGAATCGTGCCGCCATACTGGCTGGAGTACTGGGCATCGACGCTGAAGTGGACGTTGTGCGTCACCGCCCGCACCTGCTGTTTTACCGTCGGGTCATTGGCCCAGCGCAGCATCACCCGCCGGCCCACCAGAGACTCATAGCCCTCGGCGGCATGATGCACTTCAAACCAGACGCCCTTAAGCCAGCGTCGTTCTGCGGGCTGGGGCAGAATTAAACGGCCTATCCAGGGGGCGATCGGGCGGTACCACTGGGAATCGACGATCCGGTTCAGCGGGTAATAAGTGTAGTTGTTGCAATCGGCCTGCTTGAACAGTTCGTAGTTGCTGGTCTGGCGCGATCGCTGCGGAGCCTCAGCCAGCAGTTTTCCCTCCAGAATCAGATGAATCAGGCCAACGGTGTGCTGTAGATTGCTTTCACCACCGGGCAGAATCGCATTCGGGTCCATAATCCCACCCGGCACCTGGTGTCCCATTGGCCCCAGATTGATCTGAGTGATCTTGCCTTTCCGCAGAGCGCGGTTCCAGTACGATAGCGGGAACCACTGGCGGCGTCCAGGAAACAGAATTGGCCCCAGCGCCGCCACCCAGTCTTGCTCCCCCACCAGATGGTAGAGGTGCTCCAGCTTCAGAAAATTATTGTTAGCACTCATCACCCCGCCCAGGGAGATCACCTCAAAGTCTGCGCCCAGGACTCGCTTCAGATAGGGTGTTGTGGCCACCGCCATGTGGGCACCGCCGCTGTAGCCGATCAGGGTAATCGGGGTGCCATCCCCCGGCTGATAGCCGTGCTGGAGCAGCCCGGTGTAAATCACCTGGGCAATCCCCTGGTTGTAAATCGGGCCATACCGTTTGTCTGCCGAGACGGCTACTGCCCAGGCATTGCGAATATTCACCAGCAGCCCCAGCACCGCCATCGGGTTTTTCCAGCGCATGGTGTCCGCCAGTCGCCACAGCCACGCAAACGGACGGTCTTCCCGCAGGGACTTGTTGCGCATTGAGTACAGCATCAGCCCTTTGACAAACCGGACATCCGAAGGCAGCACAGGCTCCAGTGCGGTGATGAAATCTACAACATCAGGAGTATAAGCTTCCCCCGACTGCCCCACTCCATCCAGGTAGACGACATAGCGGGAGGGGGGATTCCCGCCGATGGCCTGATCCATGCCTACCCCTACCCCCACAGGAACAGTGTCCGTAGAGAGGCCACCCGTTTCTACGTCGTCCCCATACCAGCCCGCCCACCAGCCGAGCGCCTCCAGGGGAGCCAGCAGTCCGGCAAACACGAGGGAAACCACCCCAATCCAGGTCAGGTCAAAAATCCAGCGCATCAGCCAGGGCAAACTTTCTCGCCAGCCAAACAGGGCATCTCGGACGGGACGCAGCAGCACGAGGATGATCAGAAACACCAGGAGAATCGCCGCCACGCCCAGAACCAGCCGCAGCAACTGGGGAATTCCCTGGAGGCGATGTTGCAGGCGAACGCCCAGAGACTCGGTGTCCGGTGTCGGCATCTGGAAGGCCGCGACACTGGCGATCGACGCATCCTCCTCAATCGGGGCAATGGGAGTGGAGGGTTCTCTCGCAGCGGACTGTAGCGAGAACTGCCCCGTCTCATTCAGTGTTGGGTTACTGGCAGCACTGGCCGTTGTGCCCGCAGCATTGGTCGCCAGCCGCGTTTCTAACCCGGATTGAATGATCTGCCGCAGTTCCGATCGCCGCTGCACCAGTTCCACGCCCGCTACCCTGTGCGTCATGCGCTGTCCCAGGCGGGCAATGGGTCGCCCCACACTCCCCTTGAGCAATTGCAAGACAAACCAGCCAAAGGCAACGTGGAGAAAGGCGAGGGGGATATTTTCCTGGGCGATCGCCCCCACCCCCACCACCATCGCCAGCAGGTGCCACACCGACAGCAGGTTGAGAATGGGCACCCCGGCATAGGCCATCGCCCCCAGAAAACTAAACAGCAGCGGTGCATAGCTCAGCCCCAGAGCGCGAACCAGCGCCCCCCACGACACCATCGTGAAACCGGGGATAAATCCGGTTAACCATGTGCTAAACACCAGAAACAGATACCCCAGGGCAAACAGAACCGTATTTAACAGCAGACTGAGGATAAACCGGACGGGCCTCACCTGATTGACGAATAGGACAATGCTCTGCCCGATCGCCAGTGACAGTCCTGCGAATAGCACGATCAACAGGGCAAGGGTGCGACCCTGCGGCAGTTGAACGATGGTTTGAAATGCGCTCTGGTTGAGGGAGAATGAGCCACCAATCAGATCACCGATTTGCAGTAGCAGCGGATCGGGCATATCCAGATTTCCCCTGGGGTTATAAGTTGCCTGTAGGTATCAATCTATCGAAAATTGCGTGTGGTGCAGCATTGCTGCACCACACGCAATTTTCGATAGATCTACTATTTCACGCTTTTGATGACCCGACCAATACTGACAAACGAAAGCCCCTGATTCGTCGCAGCATTGATCATGACGGCTTCAACTACCGGATCGTTGATTTCGGTCTGCGCCACCCATTCGACCAGAAAACTCGCGCCCGCTCCACCGCTCGTATCATCCTGATCCACCAGAAAATTAGTGGAGGCCATCGGCCCCAGCTCGACAGGTTGTTCCAGATACTTCCGTACCAGTTGACCGTTGCTGTTGTAGTAGTTGACCGACGACAGGATCAGAGGGTGATTCTGATCGGTGTTGCGCACGCTGAGGGTGGCGGTCAGATTCATCGCGCGGTTTCGCTCCCAGGTATAAATGTGGGAGTAGATGGGGACGTAGATGGTCTGTCCGGCCACCACTTTCACGGTGTCGAGGGCGATCGCCTGCAAAGATGGTGCTGGTGTCGGAGCCGTTGCCGTGTCTGTACAACCCGTCAACAGCAGCAACCAGAGAATGTAGCCCCAGAGCGATCGCCTCATTGAACCTCCGTTAACGACAGGTGCCGCGTGACCAGCCCCACTCCTCGACACCGACGGACACCTGGCTTCCCGGAACGGGATTGCCCTTGCTCAGGTCAATCAATGTTACCTCTGTCGCAGCCCGGAAAGCACCCCGGTAAATGGGTTCCCCCTGAGCATTATTGCGTTCAAATCTCAGGGTGGTCACGGTGGGCTGTGCGCCGGAGCGCTCCCAGCGGATCTGGGTGAAGCGTCGGTTTGCCGTCTCAGCCCGGTAGCGCCAGCCGTTCTGCATCGTGCCGGAACAGCTCACGTTGCGGTTCGATGGGGGAGGCGTGGTGGGGGGCTGCGGCGGGCGGTTCCCTTGTTGCTGTCCGGTGAACTGGATAAAGAAGGGCTGACCATCCAGGGTACCGTTCGCGTTGATGCTGTTGATGGAACTGTTGGCCCCATAGTTCACATTGGCGGTTCCGGTGGCACTGGCGTTCCCGGAGGAGGTCAGGCTCAACACAATATCGGAGGCATCCTTACGGGTTTGTTGGCCGCCAAACCGGATCAGGTTGCCATTCGTGAGGCGAATGGACAGTTCTGCGCTGCCGCTGGGTTGAACCGTGACCGACGCGAAGTTGATGTTCTGGTTCGGACGCCCCTGCAAACCAAAAATCCCCGTTCCTGACTGGGCAAGGTTAACCGATGTACCCGTGGTCGGAGGACGATTAACGCTGTCATCTCCAACAGTGAAGCGAATCGACATGGGCTGGCCGTCGATCGATCCATTACCGATCAGGGAAATCAGACGGCTCGCCTGATAGCGCACCGTGATCGTCCCAGTCGCGTTGGCCATCCCCGCATTGGTCAGACTGATCTGAACCTCACTCGAACTGCGATTCACCGCCCGACCATTCCACCGCAGCAGATTGCCATTGGCCAGCCGGAGAGCAATTTCCGCCTGCTGGTTGGGTTGAACCGCGACGGTGACGAAGGTCACTGTCTCAGGAGGACGCGATCCCACCGACAGGGTACCTTCTCCTTCTCCCGCCACGTTTAAGGAACCCTGCTGGGCGATCGCACTGGAGGTCGGCATCAGCACTGCCGTTCCAACCGCCAGAGGCACACCCATCATTACCAGAGCAAGACTGCCTGCTAAAACCGATCGCATTTTCATATCAATTCCCTTTTCATTGAACACTGGATATGCTTGAAAACTTCGCTTTTGAGGTCGGAGATTTGCGAAAAAATACGCTCTCCGGCTCCTCATTTCTCACCCTGAACATTGACAGCCATAACACGAGATTGGTTCCAGAACTTTTGCTGTTGGAATCCACAAAAAGGTTCACCCTATTTTCAACGACAGCTTCCGCGAGAACAACCCCATTTTGCCACACCAATGGATACCTGCGTTACTACACAGAGATTGCCGCCACTCAAGTCAATCAGCGTCACTTCCGTTGTGGTTCGAAAGACTCCTCGATAAATTTTAATCAAGGACCCTAAGCAGGTAGGGGCGATTCAGCTTGAAACCCCAAAGCTGTTTTGCCCTTCGACTTCGCTCAGGACAGAACAGCTTTTGGGGTTTTGACTTTTTCCACGCCCACTGACTGACTGGACTTTTGACTAAATCGCGCCAATTTTCTTGAAACGCTGACAGCGTCAGCATTTCAAGAAAATTGGCGCTAAACTTAAATTTGCCTCAGAACGCTCTCTTAGAGAGCATTCCGAGGCATGGTAGGAAGAAATAGTTAAAAGTCCAGTCACTAAGGATCGCGAATTAAACAAAACCGAGTTATTTTTGAGAGAGACGCGGCTTCGCCGCGTCTCTCTCAAAAATAATTACAGGTTAATTTGTTCACGATCCTAAGTTCTAAATATGATGGGCGCGTTGTGCAATCGCTGATAGATGCGATAACGCTGGTAAACCTCACGGTTCGTGAAAAAGAACAAAGAAACCGCTTCCCATAAGAACACCCATCCACCAATGATCAAAGCATCAGCAAAGAGCAGAAGAAGTTCCCTTTCTGGCCTTGCAGGAAGCTGATTGGTGAAAGCAGATCCCAAACCCAGCAGCAGAAAACCGAGAACGATGTACCGCAAAATTTGGGTGTTGGTTTTCTTCAGCTCTTTCTTAATCAAATACAGCTTAAAGGCAAAGCTATTCTTCAGGCCATCGCGCAGTTCTGCCTCAGTGCTTGCATCCTGAATCTGATCAGGAACAATGAAGCAGAGTTCAATTGAATCTCTGAGCGGGATTTCTTCAGAGCTGCTTTCCAGGTAAAGTTCCAGGTCGGGGTCGAGCGATCGCCGTTTGAAAGGCGCTGGGTCCCACTCATCAAAAACATCGGAGTATTGATCCAGCGCCACCTCAATCATGGTGCAGTTGTTCAATGGATCAACTGCATAGAACTCACGAAGCAGCGCGTCCTTCGCCATCACCCTTTACTATGGCGTTGTGCTGGCGACCGTTTTACGCACCGCCAGTGCTGCCACCAGCAGCGAGATGCCGCTCAGCAGCAGACTGATGCCCACGTACAGACCGATTAGCCAGAGGGCGCTGGAGGGAAAACGGTTCAGTACCAAGATGCCGAGAATCAGCGTAACGATGCCATTTAGCGCCACCAGCCAGGACATACGGTGACCGGAGCGATTTGTGAAGGCCATGATGATCGTGTAGATACCTTCCACAATAAACAGCACCCCAAAGGCAAAGGTCATTGCCAGCACTGCGTTAACGATATTAAACAGGATATAAATTCCTGCAATAACGTAGAGAATCCCGACAACGAGATTGAGCCAGAACCCCCGCACAGGTCTGGAGACAAAGGACTGAACAATCATCACGACACCGCTGATCAGGGCGATCCAGCCGATGACCGAGGTGAAGAAGGCAGATGCAACGGTGGGTAGGAAAATGGATGCGACGCCGAGAATGATCAGGAGAATACTCAGGGCGATTACCCAACCAACAGACTTCTTAATTTCGGCTTCAGTAGGTACTTCAGTAAGCATTACAAACTCCTCTTGATAGGAGACAGATTTAGCTAGTGATCAGCTAACCACAAAACTTCGGTTTTGAGCCAAACTTCAGGATTTTCTATACAACGCTTTTCAAGCGCATGAGGTACAAATTTTTTGGAGCCTCACGGAGTGGGGATCTCAATAAAAAACCTGATTTTATCTCAGCGCAAAGCACTGTAGCAATTCCCAAAGATTTGTAAATTGGACATTTCTGAGAGGAGGAGTGCAGCATTGTGATGAACTCAAGCTCCCACAACGACTGCGATAATAGATTAGGAGAAGAAGATATGAAACTAATAGGGGATCATTTCTCGTTACTGGCCTCTGGCCAGGTAAGTAAGTAGGCGTGATTAAGCTTGAAATCCAAAAAGCTGTTCCGCCCGCGCAGCGGGCGGAACAGCTTTTTGGATTTCGACTTTTTCCACGCCCATTTACTTATGCGTTGAGCGTCTATCGAGTGCCCCTGCAACACAGGGGCACTCGATAGACGCTCAAAATAGGTTTTCAGATTCCCGCCTGGGCGTAGCCCAGGCGGGAATCTGAAAAGGCTAACCAGATATAGCAATTGAAGTTTTGGTTAGGACAAGGGGGCACACCCCCTGCACCCCGTCCTAATCAACCTTTCGGTGCGATACCTGGCCAGTAACGCCAGTTGGAGGGCTTCTGCCTCCAGTTCTGAGCAGGAGGCAGAGCCTCCCGATCCCCGTTTCCATGCCCTGCCTGGAAACGAGAGTACCTGGGAACAAGCGTTAAAGCAGAGGTGAGACGAATACACCGCTTTGCAAGCACGTCAGGTACAAATTTTGAGTGGGAACCGTGCGGAACGCGGTTCCCACTCAAAATTTGGCTTTAGGTCAGCGTAAAGCGCTGTAGGGATGCTTTCTTCAGTTCTCAGAAGCGGCTCTCAAATTCGATCTGAATCCGGTTATCGCGGTTCAAGTCAGTTGATCCCCGCACACGCAGTTGGTCACTGACACGGTACAGCAGACCAAATCGGAATGGGTCATCCACACCAACCACCCGTGAAGCTGACACCGAAAGGTTATTCCCGATATCCACAATCCCCTCAACCGCAAACCCCAGTTCGGGCAGTTCCGTGGCAGAGGAAGTCACGATCGCCGGGAAAATCCGCAACTCCGACAGCCCAATCAATTGTCCCAGTTGCGTGATCGCCCCCTGGAACCGACCAAATAGTGCAGAGCTGGCGATCGCCGTAATCCCAAACAGCGGATCGCCCTGGCCCAGCAGACCGACATAGGAACCCCCCAGTAAACCAATGATCTCTGCTTGCGTGCGCCGGGGTTCACTGGTCAACACCAGATTGTTGTTAATTTGGCTGGCAGGGCCGTTGAGGGTTGCTGTCACTCGCACTGTGTTCAATCGACCGGAACTGTCCTCCAGTGAAATAGCAATTTCATTGGCCTGGGGATTGCTCACCACCAGACTTCCAGTAATTTCCGGCACCAGCGCGATCAGCCGTAGATTGAGCGTGGGGTCGAGTCCCTGACTGGGGGTAAAGGTAGCCGTCTGCTCAAAGCCTCGCGCCAGCAAAAACTGTGTGGTGAACAGGTTGAGCTGCCCCCGCACCAGGCGCACCTGCCCCGATGGTCGGGGACGATCCACAGTGCCACCAATGTCGATCGCCCCCGTTGCCACAAAATTCAGGATGGGCTGTTGCACAATGCGGAGGTTGTTTCCCAGAACGACCTTCAGATTGTCCAGGGCGATCGGCGGACCAGCAGCCTGTCCCGTAGCAGTTGTGCCTCCGTTCGGGGTGCCCCCCTCAGCAGCCACCAGAAACACCTGACCATTGTTAAGATCCAGGTTGCCAGAAATCCTGGGGGTGAGTACCGTCCCCTGCACTACAAGCGTTCCCACCAGACGACCTTCATAGACAGGCAAATCCAGGAACAGATCCTCCAGGTTCACCGTGAGGGGTTCAGCCTGCGCGGCGGTGATCGCATCGGGTTCATCAAAAATGGGAAGAATGCCGCTGGCGGTAATGGGATTACCGTCATACAGGGCGGTGAGCGTTTCGACCGAGAGGCGATCGCCACTAAAATTCACCGTCCCCGTCACATCCGTCAACGGTTCGGGAGCTGCCTTCAGCGCAACCGTAGCATTGTCCACCGCCAGCTTGCCCTGTACCACGGGTTGAGCCAGCGTCCCGCGCACCTCCACGTTCAGATCGCCTTCTCCGTCCTTCCAGGCCACCTGATCGGTGAATACGTTGACCAGCGCCAGCGCATCGTCTTTCGCACGAACATCAATTTGAATGGAGTTATCGGTGATGCGGCTGGCGGTAATGGGCAGTTCTACTGGGACGCTGCCCATAATCCGAATCGGTTCCGCGCCCGATAGCAATGTGTTATTGATAAATCTCACACGGGCGTCGCTGTAGTTGAACCGGGCAACTGATTCCTGGACGGGCTGTTGATTCAGCTTGCCATCCACCAGGCTAATTTCTCCGACAGCACTGGGGTTGGTCAGTTCACCCGACAGAGTCACCGTGGCATCCAGTAGCCCTGCGATCTGAATCGGGAGATCCGGCACAAAGGGATTCAGCACATCCGTGGGTATATCCTGCACCCTGATCTGTCCATTCATCGATTGGCCAATCGTGCCACCAAAAGCGATCGTTCCCCCTTGCAATGTCACCTGTGCCGGCAGCAGGGTTAATTCGCCATCTTCAACGGAACCTTCTGCGATGATATTCTCAATCTTGTAATTTCTCCATGTCCAGTCTTGTCCTTCTGCTTTGAACTCTGTTTTCAGGCCGTCCTGCAAATTTCCATTAATGGCGATCGCCCCCGTCAGTTCTCCTCGCAATTCTGAGAGCGGTGGAATCGGTTCTGCGGCACGGTTTGCCCGCTGTTCGGCCAGCCATGCATCCAGCATGGCGATTACCTGTAGCTGCACGATCAGCGGTTGATTGGATAAATCCACCGAAGCCACATCGAGATCGGCAGCAGCACCCAACTCAGGGGGCTTCAAACTCGGCGTCAGGTCTTTGAAATCAAAGATGCTGAGGCTGGTGAGAACATCCTGAACGCGAGCCTGATCAAACTGAATGTTTGCCTGGATGGGGCCATCGGGACGAGTGGAAAACTGTCCCCCAAAGGCAATCCGACTGGCTCCCTGCTGCCACATCCCGTCGTTCAATACAATCGTACCGTCGGTAAACCGGAAGTCCCCCCGCACCGCATCGGCAGTTAACCGCCCCAGGCGCAGGTTGGCGATCGCCACATCCCCCACCGTTGCCATCGTTCGCAAATTCACAGCCAGTGCCCCCGTCAGGTCGCCCGACAGCGGCCCAAAGTCAGACGCCGCTGCCGGGAGAAAAGATTGAGCAATGCCAATCGGAATCGACTGCATACTGACGCGCAGGGTGTCCCCCTCGGTCTTGCCCTGGGCGATCGCCTCCCGCCGCCGCAGCAAGAACTGCCCCTGCCGGCTGGACGGATTCACCGCCAGCGCAATCCGGTCCTGTTCGCCGTCTAACCGCAGCCGCGTCGTGCCGTTCACCTGGGCATCGACTGCTCCCGTCAGAACGGGATCAAACGCCAGATCGTTCACCCGAAAATCCTGTAGCTGCAAATCGCCTGCTGCTCTCAGGGTTGCGGGAGTACCTGTGACGCGGCCATCAAAGTTGACCGCACCTTCCAGCGCGATAGGGTCAGGCAATAGGGGGGAGAGATCGCGCAGGTTGTAGTTGTCCGCCCGAACCGCCAGATTAATCGGCCCAATTTGAGGCGTGCCTGTGGTCTGCACCGCCACCGTGCCGCTGGCGCTCAGCCCCGGTGCGCTGGCCTGCTGCACCACCAGTTCTCGCCCGTTCCACTGCAAGTCAGCATTGACTGGCCCATTGATCACCGATACGCCTTCCGAGAGCTGCATCTGCCCCGTGGCGCGCAGTCCGGCCAGTCCCGGCGACGTGGTATTTCCGGCCAGACGCACCTCCCCGTTCAGTTGGCCCCGCAGTTGGGGTGAGAAAGGACGGAGGGGCACCTGGTTGGCGTTCACCACCGCCTGGTACTGGCCATCCACCAACTGGCCGCTGGCTGCGAGGGTGCCGCCGTTCACCTGGACAGTTCCCTGTTCCAGGAGGATGCGATCGCCCGCCACCACCACCGTCCCACGGGTGGGGAAGGTCGCCTGGGGCGCATCCACATTCACCACGGTTCTCAGATCAGGGGGAGTGCCTGTGATCTGGGCGATCGCCCCCACGTTGCCAATCTGGAAATTTGTGTTGGTCGGCGCGCCGTAAGTTTGGGCCAGGGTATCCCCGGAGACATTCTGAGCCACCAGGGTGAGATTGGTCTGTCCTCCGTCATCAAAACGAACAGTGCCACCCCCGCTGATCTGTCCTCCAGACTGAGGCGTTGCCAGCAGGTTCGAGAGCGTCACCTTCGAGTCGTTCTCTGCAACCACCACCTCAAATTGCCCTGACATCGACTGAAACGCCACCCGGTCAACCTGAGCAGATCCAACGGTGGCAACGCTGCCTGCCACCACGGGACGGTCGATCGCCCCCTGCACGGTTCCCTCCGCTTTCACCGTGCCCTCCAGGGGAATCGGAACCTCCACCTTGAAGGTCTCCAGCAGGGTCGAAACAGGCGTAGCAGGCAGATTCACCGTCAGGTTGTAGCCCGTTGCCGTATTGATACTGCCCTGTGCCTGGAGGGGAATGCTGCCATACTGCCCCTTGATGCCCTCGGTGGTGACGGTCTGTCCCTGCAATTTCAAATCGCCCGTCACGCCGGAGAGCATCTGCGGCACTTCGGGCACCTGGATTTTGAGGCGATCGAGCGAAACCGTACCGTTAAACTGCGTGTCCTGGTCAGGGTGATATTGCAGCGACAGATCGCCGCTCACCTTACCAGCCCAGAAAGTGACGGGCAGTTCCACCAGGCGACTGAAATCGGGGGTAGCAATGTTTTCAGCAGCGATCGTCAGGTCTGTCTGTCGCTGCTGAGGTTCCAGTTCCCCTTCCAGTTTGATGCTGCCGCCGCTGCCGGGGAGTCCTGCCAGGGAGAACTGGAACCGCTGATTATCATCAAAAATGCGGATGACGCCATTGACATCATTCAAGGCGACTTTCCCGGTAGGCGCATTGGGACGCGGCGTTGGCAAGAGCGTCAGTTGAGCATCCTCTAAACTGACGGACTGCAACTCGGTTTTGATCGGGCCGGGATCCTGTTCGGGCAGATTCAATCGGGTGCTGATCCATTCCCCATCGGGTGACTGCTCAATATAAACGCTCGGCTGCTCCAGGGAAATTTGCAGTTCCAGTGTGCGATCGAAGATCAGACGCGGAATCGAGAAATTAACGTCGATCGCTTTTGCACCAAAGCGATCAGGATCGGTTGGAGTGGCGGGCACCTCCGAAGGGCCAAATCGCAATCCGGTCAGCGTCACCTGCTCCAGTTTCCCCACCTGCACAGGGCGCTGGAGCACCTGTTCGAGATTGGTTTGAATCAGCGGAGCCAGCGAACGGTGAATCCAGGCCCAGGCCCACAATGTGCCACCAGTGACCACCACCAGAGCGGCACCAACCACGGTAAAAGCAGCACGACTTCTTAAAAATGAACGGGTTTGACGTTGATGAGAACTATCTTTATCAGGGTTTCCTTCCGGCCCGTTGGAACGAGTCATATTTACTCATAGGAGTTACGATGTTGCCCTACCCGGTAGAGTAGCAGCAATGCGACGATCGTTCCAACCAGACCAGCAGCGATCCCGTTCACCATTGCCTGAATGGCGATCATGTTCGATGGGGTAATTAACGCTCCGGGATTAATCGTGGTTCCCAACTGACCGGGGGCAATGACGGTTGATCCCTGCGGCACACTCAGCATCTTAAAGGTCAACTCGCCAACCCGCAGCAGAGCAATGATCACCGCCGCGATCATAATCCCCAGATTCGTAATCAGTCCAATCTTCAGGTCACGCTTTACCTCGCTCTTCGCAGGGCGCAGGTCGGGAATCTCCAGTTTGTTGCCCATCTGCGTATAGCGAAATGTCCAGTAGGTACTGAACAGCAGGGCAATAGCACAGGCGATCGCCAGAAAAAAACTAAACGAACTCGCTCCAGTTCGCTGGATACCGGGTCTAAACAGCCCGTTGGCGATCACCACAAAAATCGGAATAAAGCCCAACAGCGCCTGCAGCCAGAACCCGATCCAGCCGATCCAGCGAAAGGAACTGGCAACCTCCTGGGGAGTCGGGTTGGAGGCTTCGGGATCAAGAAAGTTAAACATGGTACGGAGATCCTGAATGCAAGATTTTATCAAGTTATGAATAGGAGCATATCTTTTATGAATTAATCAAAATTGAATCCGCATTGAGCGCTTGAGTCAAGCCCTGGGAAAATGCTTGAGCGCATATCTCAAGAGCGTCACATCTCCTTGAGAAGCGCCGTAGCTCGTTATCGGGTGAAGAACGATCGCGTCACCCGACGACAGCTTAAGCCAATCTGTAGCTTGGTCGATGCCGTTTGAGTCGTTGCAATATGCTGCCTCAGCATCGCCTTCTTTTGTTCCAGGGTGAGCGGTGTAGATAATTCATCCACGGTTTTGTCCAGTTCCCCGTAGGTACTCTCCACCTCTTGATAGGTCTTCTTCACGTCCTCCGACTGCGTTTCTGGTGGGATGTCCTGGATTGCCCCTTTGACAGAATTAAATGCTGTTTCAATCTGAACCTGGGCCTGCCTCACATTCGCCACCGTTGTCGCCGAGACATCGATCACCCTTCTGGCGGTAGCCAGCGCATTGTCTAACGTCTCCAGATGCCGACACAGGTTGTACCGCTTTTCGTCTAGTTGTGTTTGCGCCACGCAACCCGTCAGGACTACGGGTAGGAGCAGAGCAAGGGCCACGCTGAATGGTTTCATACTTCGTATCCTGAACTTGTACACCCTCACAGTGAAGCCAAATTTTCTATGAGAATTGTAGGCTTGTGGGTAATTAAGTCAGTGGACTTTTGACTAAATCGCGCCGATTGTTCCCGAAACGCTGACGCAGCCAGCGTTTCGGGAATAATCGGCGCTAAATTGAACAGGCCGCGAAACGCTCTCTGAGAGAGCGTTTCGCGGCATTATAGGGGAAGGAATAAAGTTGAAACCCCAAAAGCTGTTCCGCCCGCTGCGCGGGCGGAACAGCTTTTGGGGTTTCAAGCTTAATCACGCCTATCTACTGATACAGTGCTTCGTGCTCAGGTAACCCTTTGCTGCATCAAACTGAGAACCGCTGTACACCTTCTCTGTTCTGGTGGTTTTCTTCCCAAAAATCTAACGGTACTATGAAGAGATCCGGCAGATGTGCTGCTATCCGGTTCACTCTACTTAGCACAACCAGAACAGCGATCGCTCCATGCCCAAACAACCCGCCCTGCCATCCTCAAAGACTCCTGCGACCCAGACGCAGTTGGTTGAGATTTACCGCCATCTGCCACCGCTGGAGCAGCAAATCGTCCAGATGTCTGCTGTGATCTACGAACCAGTGAGCCGCACGGTGTTGCTGTCCTGTTTGCAGGGAGTCGGGAGTCGGGATCCCCAGGGCAAATCTCTGACGACGCAAACCCTGAAATCCTACGTAGACGACCTGCTGGAACTGGGACTGCTGGTGCAGACGGCTGGGCGTGGGCCACAGTGTAACCCACTGGTGCGAGAAATCGCGGCCCGTGATGTGCAACGGGCCAATCAGTTAGAAAAATTCCTTCAGGCGATCGCCAAGCAACTGCCCCTCGAAGAGCGCTGGAAGGGCGGCCCCTATAACATCAACAGTGAAGATACATTTATTCGGGAAGTCCGCTTTGCCATCTATCGTGGCGACCAGAAACAAATCAACAAACTGTTTGAAGATTACTACCGCTATAGCTATCGGAACGACAAGATTGGCTTTAGCGAGATCCTGTTGATGGTGTGCAGTAATCCATTCGATGCAGAATGGCTGCAAACACTCCCTCAGGATTTTCAGACATCGGCGATCGCTGCCATTTTTGAAGACTCCGAGCAGTTTCTCACCCCTGTAGACGCAGCGTTTGAGATGCTGAAGCAGTCCTGTGCCCAGCCTGAACCACCCGCCCCCGTCATGTATCACGTTTACCTGATTGAGCAGTTCCTACTGCGGGGGCAATTTCAGGAAGCAGAAGCCGCGCTCGATCGCTTTACCCAATTGCGGACACTACACAACCTGGATGGGCTGTGGGGCTGGTTGTCCTTCGTTCGAGGCAAGGATGAGGAGGCGATCGCCAATTTTCTCAGCGGCCTCAAGTTCCTCCGCAAAAACTCCGGCAAGCGCAAGGATTACTTCCATTCCATCAACGGCGTATTTTTCATCCTGGCACTGCTGCGGCAGGGAACCGCACAGTCCCTCAAGGATGCGGTGGAGTACGCCGGACTGGGTGAGAAGGTGCGGGGTACCTACATGGAAACCTATGCACTCCTCGGTAGACTGGCCCGCCTTCAGCAGGGTGAAATGTCCCAAAAGGACATCGTGCTATTGACCGCAATGACGGGTGGGGAGAATGCTATCGACACCCTCGTGCAATCTCTCTGCATCTACTGGCTTGACAAAAAAGAGGCCAGAGAAACCCTGCCTCCATCTCTCGAAACCCTGCTGGAGCAAGCAGACACAGCGGGTTACCAGTGGCTGACGATGGAAACCGCAGAACTGCTGACGAAGCTACAACTACGCAATGCAGAAGCCAAACGACTGGCAGCCCTGCGGGCAGAAATGGGCTTTCCGCCGCTGACCCAGATTATCCAGCGACAGGAGGCATGGGAACTGGCCCTGAACGCCCTGACCAACCTGCAAAAACCAGCAACCCAAACGACAACAACCCGTGGGGAGTCCAGTCTGCGCCTGGTTTGGCTGCTCACCTATTACGGTGACGGGAGCTTCTACCTGCAACCCCGCGAACAGTCTTTCAGCGCCAAAGGGGAGTGGAGCAAGGGGCGACCCGTTGCTTTGAAACGACTGGCGACGAAGGCAGCCACCTTCACCTACCTGACACCGCAGGATTTGCAGATATGTACCCACCTTGAGGCTTCCTATCACGGCTGGGGAGAGGCCAGCTATGAGTTTGGTGAGGGGGCGATCGCCGCTCTGGTCGGCCATCCTCTGGTGTTCTGGGAAGATTCCCCCACCACCCGCGTTGAGATTGTCAAAGGGGAACCGGAACTGCGGGTGACAAAGGGCAAAGACGACCAGCTCATCCTGAAATTTCACCCGGCCATCAAGAACAGCAAAAACCTGCATACCGAAAAAGAAACCCCGACTCGCCTGAAGGTGATTGAGATCACCGCTGAACACCGCCGCATCGCCGAAATTCTGGGGCAGCGAAACAAACTGGAGGTGCCCGCTGCCGCGAAGGAGAAAGTGCTGAATGCGATCAGTGCAGTTTCCAGCATTGTCACCGTCCACTCCGACGTTGGCGGCGGGGTACAGAGTGCCCAGGAAGTACCGTCCGATACAAAGCCTCACGTCCACCTGTTGCCCGCCGGAGAAGGGCTGAAGGTGGCGGTGCTGGCCCGTCCCTTTGCTCAGGGTGGCCCCTACTTCCGTCCCGGTACAGGCGGCGAAACAGTGATCGCCGAAATTGACGGAAAACGTCTGCAAACCACTCGAAATCTGAAGGAGGAGAAAAAACTGGCCAATGGGGCGATCGCCGCTCTCCCCACGCTCTCCCGCTACACTCCGGAGGACAACGAGTGGCTGATCTCCGACCCACAGGACTGTCTGGAGCTGCTGCTGGAACTGCAAGACCTGGGAGCAACTGCAATCATCGAGTGGCCGGAGGGCGAAAAGCTGCGGGTAAGCTACCGGGCTGATTTCAAGAACTTCAAGCTGAATATTCGCAGTCAGAACGACTGGTTTGACACCACCGGGGAACTGCGGTTGGATGACGAGCAGGTGCTCGATATCCAACGGCTGATGGAGCTGCTGGCGGGCACCCCTGGCCGCTTTGTGCCGCTGGGAAACGGCGAGTTTGTAGCCCTGACCCAGGAGTTTCGCAAGCGCCTGGACGAACTGCGGGCTTTCTCCGAGAAGTCCGCCAAAGGATTGCGCGTTCATCCCCTGGCAGCGCTGACTCTGGAGGATTGGATTGACGAGGTAGGCGACCTCAAGGCCGACAAAAAGTGGAAACAGCACATTCAGCGGCTGAAGGAAGTGCAGACCCTGGAACCTGAGCTACCCTCCACGCTCCAGGCAGACCTGCGCGACTATCAATTAGAGGGATTCCAGTGGCTGGCTCGACTGGCCCATTGGGGCGTGGGAGCCTGTCTCGCCGATGATATGGGGCTGGGCAAAACGCTGCAATCCCTGGCGCTGATCCTCACCCGCGCCCCCCAGGGGCCGACGCTGGCCATTGCCCCCACCTCCGTTTGTATGAACTGGCTCAGTGAAGCCGAACGGTTTGCCCCCACTTTGCGGGTGCTTCAGTTGGGGAGTGGCGATCGCCAGAAAACCCTGGACAACCTGAAGCCCTTTGACCTGCTGGTGTGCAGCTACGGCCTGTTGCAGCAGGAGGAAGTGGCGGAAATGCTGGCCAAAGTCCAGTGGCAAACGGTAGTACTGGACGAAGCCCAGTCGATCAAGAACTTTGCAACGAAGCGATCGCAGGCCGCCATGAACCTGCAAAGTGGCTTCAAGCTGATCACCACGGGTACCCCGATCGAGAACCACCTGGGCGAGTTGTGGAACCTGTTCCGGTTTATCAATCCGGGTCTGCTGGGTTCGCTGGACAGCTTTAACGAGAAGTTCGCAGTTCCGATTGAACGGTATGGCGATCGCACCGCCCGCAATCGGTTAAAAAAACTGATCCAGCCCTTCATTTTGCGCCGCACCAAGAGTCAGGTGCTGGATGAGCTGCCGTCCCGCACCGAAATTCTGCTCCAGGTGGAGCTGAGTTCTGAAGAGATGGCCTTCTATGAGGCACTGCGCAGGGAGGCGATCGCCAAACTCTCGGAATCCGACGCCACCGCCGGAACCAAACACCTGCAAGTGTTAGCAGAAATCATGCGCCTCCGTCGCGCCTGCTGCAATGCGCAACTGGTGCGCCCGGAGATGGAGCTACCCAGCGCCAAGTTGCAGTTATTCGGTGAGGTGCTGGGCGAACTACTGGACAACAACCACAAAGCTCTGGTGTTCAGCCAGTTTGTCGATCACCTGAATCTGATTCGTCAATACCTCGACGCGAAACAGATTCGCTATCAATACCTGGATGGCAGTACCCCTGCTGCCGAGCGCAAGAAACGGGTGGATGCCTTCCAGTCCGGCGAAGGTGACGTGTTCTTGATCAGCCTCAAGGCTGGAGGCACCGGACTGAACCTGACTGCTGCTGACTATGTGATCCATATGGACCCGTGGTGGAACCCGGCAGTGGAAGACCAGGCGAGCGATCGCGCCCACCGTATCGGCCAGCAGCGCCCCGTTACGATTTACCGTCTCGTGGCGAAACACACCATCGAAGAAAAGATTGTCGATCTGCATCGCCATAAGCGCGATCTGGCCGACAGCCTGCTGGAAGGCTCTGAAATGAGCGGTAAGGTTTCCACTGACGAACTGCTGCGGCTGATTAACGAGGGGTGACATACTCCCACCGCCAACTGCTAAGCAGTATGGCGGGGGCTTCCCTTCTCAGCCTTAGCTGGTCGGGCTTTTTTGAGTGAGGCGATGCCCAACCCCACTTTTTTGATCAGGATTCCTGAATTGGTGTCTCGCTGCATCTCTGCCCCACAGTTGGAACAAGAATGCCAACGGTCTGCCAACGTCTTCGGAACCCGGTTCAGGCAAACAGAGCAGTGCTGACTCGTTCCAGATGGGTCAATCTGAATCACCTGCTTCCCAGCTTTTTCAGCTTTGAACGGCAGGACTTGATTGGCAAATTGCCCCAGCCCAGAATCAGCAAAGCTCTTATTTAATCCCGATTTTGCCGATTGTCCGTTTGCTACATACCGCCCCTCTTCGTCCTGTTTTGGCTGACATCTGCGGTTCATGTTGCGAATTCTCAGGTCTTCCAAAAAGACCACATCCGCCTTCTCTAGAAGCCTGTTCGCTGTCTCACAGTGGAATTGATAGCGCTGTCCCGCTATCTTCTGGTGCAGTCTTGCAATTCGCTGATTCAACCGTTTTCTGGCAATACTCCCTTTGGGTCGCTCATCTCGCTTCTGCTGCAACCTGGCCAGCTTCGCCTCAGATGCCCTGAGAAACCGGGGGTAGTCAATTAACTCACCTTCCGAGTCTGCCGCAAAATGTTCCAGACCCAGATCCACCCCAATCGAGTTCTCCCAGGCTGGCTCAATGTCGATGCGCTGTTCTGGCACCGACACATCCTCAAGCGTCAGCGTGATGTACCACCCATCCGCTTTTCTGGACACACCAGCAGTCTTGACCTCAAAGCCAGCCGGAAGAGAACGATGCCAGATGACTTTAACCCCTCCAATCTTGGGCAGTTCAATCTTATTCCCGTCTATCCAATCAATCGAGGCTTGAGGATAGGTGAATGAGCGATACCGATTTATGCCCTTAAACCTGGGTTTCCCGCTCCGATGGCCATTGCTATCTCCCTTGATGTAGCGGTCAAATGCCAACTTGACCCGCTTCACCATATCCTGAAGCACCTGAGAATGAACCTCTTTGTACCAAGGACGCTCCTGCTTCAACCCCACCAGCGCCCGCTTCTGGCTGTAGTAGTCAGGTTGTTCTTTCAATTCAGGCAGCGGGCATACCAACGGACAGGCATTGACGGGACAGCGGTTTTCTTCCCACCATTGAAACCGCTCTGCCAGCATCCAGTTGTACTGATGACGCAACATATCAAGCCATCGGTCAAACGTTCTGACCTGGCTCAAAGTGGGCAACAGTCGGTACTGGTGGGCAAGTCTCATATACTTAGTGTAGGCTAATATTGCTACACTAATGAAGAAACCCAAAGACTTTATTGCCCGTGGGCGTTCGGTTTCAGACTTGAAAGCTCATCTGGTGTTAACCACGAAGTACCGTCGTCAAGTGCTGACATCTGAAATGCTGAATCGACTGCATGAGGTGCTTGAAGCGCTCCTGGAGCAGTGGGAGTGCAGAGTGGTGGAGTTTAACGGTGAGGCTGACCACATTCACCTGTTATTTCAGTACCATCCTGGAATTGAGTTAAGTAAGCTGGTGAATAACATCAAAACGGTGTCCAGTCGAAAACTCAGGCAGGAATTCAGTGAGCAGGTAGACAGGTTCTATCACAAAGATGTGTTGTGGAATGGCTCGTACTTTATCGCCTCTTGTGGTGGTGTCACTATCTCGAAGCTCAAGGAATACATTGAGCAGCAGGAGCGTCCCGAATAGCCCAGCTAATAATGGCAATCTCCGCTGTCTACTACGATTGCCGCGACTCTCATCCCACGCCAAATCGACGATTATGACGTGGGGCTTCTCGTCTAAGAGCTAATCAAAACCTTGAAGAGGCGCGGTGCCAAGGCGTTGTAAATAAACAACTTCACTCCCCTCAATCCCCCCTTACAAAGGGGGGAAGTCCGGACTCCCTCCCCTTTGCAAGGGGAGAGTTGGGGTGGGGTCCATTCAAGCCATGAGGATGTTCTTTACAAGCCCTAAGCGCCGGGACTGGATCACTAACGCTCCCAGCGGAATTTTCGATCGGACTCTTTGATCGGAACATCATTGATGCTGGCAAAGCGCCGCATCATTAAACCGTTCTCCGCAAATTCCCAATTCTCATTGCCATAGGAGCGGTACCAGAAACCTGAATCATCATGCCATTCGTACTCGAATCTGACGGCAATCCGATTCTCCATAAAACACCAGAGTTCTTTCTTCAAGCGGTAGTCCAGTTCTCTTGCCCACTTGCGTTTGAGAAACTCCTTAATCTCAGCCCGTCCACTGATAAATTCTGCGCGATTGCGCCACTCCGAGTCTTCCGTGTAGGCCAGGGCAACGCGCTCCGGGTCACGGGTATTCCAGGCATCTTCAGCCGCTTGCACCTTCGCTTTGGCAGTTTCTAGCGTAAACGGAGGAAGTGGGGGTTTCGTTTCCATTACAGATCACTCAGTTGGGAATTGTCTGAATCGTCAGGTTGGAGAAAGCAGAAGCAAAGCAACGCAAAAACTGTACCGTCCGTTCGGTCTAACTGTCAACCACTCAGCCCAATTGATTGCGAAGCGGCCTGCTGTAGCACTCTGACACGCCTTCATTAGGGGCTTGTACCCATTTTGTGTGAAGTTGAATTGAATAGAAGGGGGTCAAGGGGGCGTTGCCCCCTTG
>CAZVXA010000098.1:0-22944 GCA_964630955.1 uncultured bacterium
CCCCCCCCCCCCCCCCCCCCCCCCCCCCCCCCCCTCCCCCCCCCCCCCCCCCCCCGCCCCCCCCCCCCCCCCCCCCCCCCCCCCCCCACTCAACCAAAAAACATATCTGAACTAAGCAACGCCCGGATCCACTACTCCACCATTAAGGGAGATGGTTTGATCGAGTCAAAAGACAATCTGTCAAATGTTGCAATCCTGTTACCCTTTGATTGGCTGGAAACGAAGAAGCGTCGCACTCAAGAGAGAATGAACAGACGTAAGGGCGATCGCCATCTCGAAAACCACTGTGTTGGAACAACCGAACGAACCATAGAGGAGTCAGATGGAGAGCGAAGTAGCGTCATAAAGATTTTCCGGGAACACTTTCTCCCCATACTGGGAAATGCCTCTGATCCCGTCAAATGACGAACCGTCATAGATTGCGCGAATTGAAGACAGTATTGCTAATAATGAAGAACTGTCGCGAAATGCAACTTTCACAGTAATCCGATCGGGGATTTTTTTATTCCAGGCATGGGCCAGGTATGGGATGGTGCGTTAGTTCGATCCCAGCGCAAAGCGCTGTAAGCGATGCCCAGGTATGTTCTGTTGCTCCACCGATTCTAAAAAAAACTTCATATACTTGCCTGATTTGGCAAATGTCGTTTACCCTCAAGGAGATTTTAAAGCAAATCTTTGCAGGCAGTTGCTTGCTTCGGTTTTCTAATACTTTCAATCAGGAGAGGGTGATATGCCAGCAACGCTCACTGCTTCGATGTTGACCACGATCGCGGGGGAACCGGCCCTTGCATTGGAACATATGCCAGAAAGCTGGCAGCGGATTTCAGATGCAGATTGGATGACGGAACCGCGTATCTATGTTGCAATGGCTCAGGTGTTTCTGGCGAAGAATCAGGGCGGGCATATTCTGTTTCTGGAACGTCCTGACACCGTTCACCTGCAAGCCGCTTATCGGGAAGGAAACGGGAAACTGGCGTGGGAGGCTGTATCTCACTACGGCGAAGCGTTTCTGCCAGAGAGCTATCCAGATCTCCAGCAGATTCGGCAGCAGGTTGAGTCCCGCACCACCGAGCAAAATGAGAGTATGGCATTGGTGAATGTGGTGTGCGATCTGTTCGATGAACTGGGCTATGACGTTCCATCCACTTTCTACTGGACGTTCCTGCATCCCCTCCAGCGGACCAACCTGTTTGAAGTTCGTTCATTCCGCTTCAGCGAGCAGGATCTTGCAGTTGCACGACAGTTTGATGCCATTCTGCACGGTGGTTACGTCTCGATGCTGCGCCGTTTGATTGACAGCATTTCAAGCCGCTATGGCTATTTCATAGAGCATGGCTGCGGTTGTGAAAACCACCTGGCAAAACTTAAGCCCTGCGATTCTCCGTTTGATTACTCAATTCCGACAGCATCTCGCCGCAAGACACTGAGAGCGTTTCTATGGAGCATTATGGAGGAGTATCTGCTGTTTGAACAGCGATCTGCGACTCGCCTGGTTTATGCAGATGCCCTTGAATTGTAAGTTGACTAAAATGCGCTGAAAAACTCCAGTACCTGAGTTTGATCTCGAGTGTCGTGTGCTGATAGCCAGATCTGGCTATCAGCACACGACATTTTAATTTTTAGGCACAGGTTCGCTAAAGAAAATCTAAACCTCAACCCCACCGTCCGGATTTCGTTGATTGGAACCCGAACAAAGAAGTAGTTCCAGTTAATCTCAATCGGTGGCTCCATCTCATTGCCGCCGTGTTCAGGCTTGTACCATCAATGAATTTTCTAGTTGAGGCGTTATGCGTCGAAATTGCTTTTGGCTATCCTTCGGATTACTTCTTGCGATCGCACTCCCCTTCAATGCTTCGAGAGCGATCGCCCATCAAGAGCTGATTTTTGGAAACATCCGGGCAACGGTTCATTTAGATCCTCAAGATTCTCCCCAGGCCAGAGTTCCCAGTTTTACCTGGTTTCATCTGAAACGCCCAGATGGGGTAAGCATTCCACTATCAGATTGCAACTGTTCTCTGGTGGTCTACAACGATCAGAACCAAGTCCTGGTGCAGCCTCAACTTGCGGAGACAGAGGTCGCGGGACATGAAAGACCAATTACAACACGCATTACTTTTCCAGATCCAGGGTCTTATCAATTGATTTTAACTGGACGATCCCGGACTAATTCATTTGACCCATTCCAGTTGTCGATTTCGGTTACTGTTCGCCCTTGAGGTATAGAGATGATCTTGAACTTAAAACTGATGCAGGAGCAACAACAATTTGATGAACAGTCCAGTATTTCCGCTTTCCATCGACAGGAGCAGATCAAACAGGAATTACGCTTGAAAGTTCAGGAAATCCTGCAAACTACCCAAAAACTACCTGTCAGCGATTGTTTGCAAGAGGTTAGACAACGTCTGCTAAATATTCAGGAATATTGCCGATTGCTGGGCAAAACGTTCATTTTTGTAGAAAAGGAGATTTTCTGCAACCAATATGATCTCCAGGGTGACGTTCATGATGCAGCAACGCTGTTTCATGGTCCAAAGGAGGATGCTTCTGTCGCAATCTGTGTCACTCGCAGAGGTTCGCTACTGTACCGCAATCATTGCCCCTGGAGGGTCTACAGAGATATGGGTGATATCGGATTGCTATATGAGGATGCAACCAACAAGAGGCTTAGCCCCTGACCTGGGAGATTGCTAGAAATTTCCTCAGGATTGTCAACAAATTAACCTGTAATTTTTTTTGAGAGAGGCGCGGCTTCGCCGCACCTCTCTCAAAAAAAATTCGGTTTTATTTAATTCGCGATCCTTAGTAAGAAAGGTGAAGTCCCTTTACTGTCAGGCAGTACGTCAAATGGATTCGATCAAGCGTTGATAGATTAAGCGGTTTCCCCTCCTGATGGTCCACCAATTCCTAACCCCTGCTGACTCAATTGAAGCTGCTGCCAAAGCCCCTCTATCTGCTCAAACGCCTCTTTCAGGCAATGTTGACCGTTTTCAGAAGAATGGCGCGTTCCGTCTTCACCCAACTCTCGCTGCGCTTTTCAAACTCCTGAACTTCAATTACTCTGTCAGCTTCCAGTTGTTTCAGCACCCGATTGAGATGGGGATGGAACTGAAACTCATGCGCTGGCATCGAAAACACAAGGGTCGCCAACTGCAAATCAACCTCCCATGCCCAGTTGTCGTTCTGCTGAAGCTGGTCTAAAACAAAGGAACGGAGGTCGGGGAGCGTGTGTTGACAGAGGGCCGGAAAGCCTAGATCAGGGCAGTCAATCCAACCTTCGGAGGTTAATCGGGCAACCACTCGTTCGGTGGATGTTGTAGGGATGGTGGACTGTAACATCACAACAACAGGTAAATAGATTTTCTTATGTAGAATGACAGTATAACCGATGCTGGTTAAAATTTCTATAAATTTCTACATAAGATTTAGTGTTACACTCTGACCCCATCGCCTCCCTCTCTCTGTGGGAAGAAATTCAGCAGAAAGTTCAAGGTCTGAGCCTGAAGGACAAGGAGATCCTGCTGGGCTGGTTGAAGGCGACTATTAAGCAGCAGCAGAAACAGGCGGCCTCAGAGCAGATCCCCCTCAAGAAGGGGCGAGAGGTGGTGGAAACACGACACACTGAAACCACTGTGTACCGTCTGGAAAAGGTCAAATGTGGCAAGAAGAAGTGCAAATGCAGCAAGGGCGATCTTCACGGCCCCTACTGGTACGCCTACCACTGGAACGGTAAGAAAATGACCAGTTCCTATATCGGCAAAAACCTGACTCAGGCGATCGCAACACTAGGGGATCATCACACTACTTGAGAGGATTACTGGACTTTTAAAGATTTTCCCCATAACGCTGTGAAACGCTCTCTACGAGCGCGTTTCGCGGCATATTTAGTTTCAGCGCCGATTTTTTCTGAAAAAATCGGCGCAATTCAGGCAAAAAGTCCAGTAAATCCAGTGGGCGTGGAAAAAGTCGAACTGCCAAAGGCTGTTCCGCTCTGAGCGAAGTCGAAGGGCAGAACGGTGTTTGGGGGGTCAAGCTTAGTTGTGCCTACCAGCTCACTTTAAAAAAATTGGCTACAAAAGGGATAAAGTTAGATCAGGATAAGATCTAAGTCAGTGGGCGTGGAGAAAGTCGAACCCCCAAAGGCTGTTCCGCCCTAAGCGAAATCGAAGGGGTGAACAGCCTTTGGGGGTTCAAGTTTAAGTGTGCCTACCTACTCAGTGCAGCAAAACGAAAGTTTTGTAAGAGGTAAAGGAGCTTCGGCTGCTTTCCCCCTCGGCTTTCGGCCTGAGATCAAGCCGAGGGAGCGAGCCGGGGGACTGAGGCTTCGACGTGAGCTTAGCCAAATGGGGATGACGTTATTTCTTGACAAGCTTTAGTGTTCGCAACACTGGAGGAAGTCTAGATTGAAACAAACTGACCTGGAAGGGGCTGTTTATCCCTGAAAATCTCACCTTGATAGACGTCTGCTCTTGCGAATTATGTTATCTTCTCGCTACTCTCCTGATCATGACGAGACTCTGAATACCACGCTCCAGGCTCGTATTGCTGAATTAGAACAACAGTTGCAAGACTGTCGGCTTGAACTCGATCGAGTGCAACAGCAGCAGCAAACTGGAACAGGGCTGAGCAACATTTTTGAGGATGCGATCGCTGCTATCGGCTGTTTCTACCTCTACCCTGACCAAAACTGGCAGTTAGAGTCTGTCTCTCCCGGATGCCAATCAGTCTTTGGCTATACCGCTGCTGAGTTTTTGGCGGACAAACACCTGTGGTACTCGCGAATTCATCCAGAAGACCTGGCTGAGGTCATTCCACCCACCCTTGAAGTATTCTCTGGCGAGCATTTAATAAATCGTAAATATCAGTTCTTTCACAAGGATAACTCCCTTCGATGGATCGCCGAAGCCTGTCGTTTTCGATGGGATGAACAGGCTCAACGGTGGATTGTGACAACTGTTGCGATTGATGTCACTGGGAAAAAGTGGATTGAAACTGACCGCAAACAAGCAGAAGCAGCACTGCGAGAAAGCCAGGTAACTATCCAGTGGCAGTTAGCAGAGATTGAAGCCATTTATGCATCAGCTCCCATCGGGCTATGCTTCCTTGATACCAACTTGCGCTATGTCCGCATTAACCAAATGCTGGCTGAGTTTAACGGTTTCTCTGTCGCAGAGCATATTGGACGTACCCTGCATGAAGTTCTACCAGGGCTTGCAGACCAGTTGGAGCCAATTTACCGACAGGTTCTTGAGTCTCGTAGCCCTGTTCTGAATATCGAAGTACGTGGCACAACGGCTGCTCAACCAGGAGTAGCGCACGATTGGCTAGTCTCTTTTCACCCTCAAATCGGTGCAGATGATGAAGTCCTGGGGGTGAACGTGATGGTGCAAGAGATTACTGAACGCAAACAAGCAGAAGCAGCCCTCCAGCAACGAACAGAGCGCGAACAGGCAATTAACCGAGTTGTCCAAGCTATTCACAATTCCCTCGATCTGGACTCAATTTTCACGACTGCTACCCGGGAGATCGGGGAGGTGCTACAAACTGATACCGCCTACATTATTCAATACCTGCCAGAGCAAGGCGTTTGGGTACACGCAGCAGGCTACCTTCGCCACCCTGAACTGGACAGTCAACTGACTCCTATCCCAGATGCCAATAACCCAGTCGCCGATCAACTCAAACAACGAAAGGTTGTACGTCTTGCTGATACCGAATTTCTAACTGACGAGGTTCACTGGTCTTTTGTCGAGCAGCATCCCTCAGCCCGCCTACTCGTTCCTTTACCCAACTTAATCACTGATCATCATCACGTTTGGGGGAGTCTCTCGCTCATGCGCTCTCCCCTGCTGCCCTGGCAGGATTGGGAAGTTGAAATCGCTCAGGCGATCGTGGATCAGCTTGCGATCGCGATCCACCAGGCGAGTCTTTTTCAGCAGGTTCAACAGTTCAACCAGGAACTGGAACAGCGTGTGCAGGAACACACAACTCAGCTTCAACTGGCTCTGTCTGCGGCCAAGATGGGCATCTGGGAAGCGGATCTTGTGACCAATCAGCAGTACTGGTCACCTGAGAATTACGCGCTCCTCGGCTTTTGCACGGATGAGCAAGGTCGAGTTCTAGACCAGAATGGGACTGAGCTTAGCCCAGCCCCAACCTTCGAACTATTCAAGCGCTGCGTTCATCCAGACGATCTTCCAGGTCTGATTCAGCATGAGCAGCAAATGTTTGAGAGCACATCGACTGGGGAGAAATCTGCAACAAAACCCTGGGAATACGAACATCGGAATATTTGGTTCGATGGCACCATCCGCTGGCGGTATACCCGCTCCTCTTTCATCTTTGATGAACACAGCCAGCCCATAAAAATTGCTGGCATTTCGATGGACATTACTGAGCGAAAACAGGCAGAACTTGCCCTGAATGAGAGCCAGGAACGCTTTTCTAAGGTCTTTCATGCCAGTCCCATCGGAATTGCTATCACAACCTTCCCCGGAAGTCAGTTATTAGATGCCAATGAAAGCTTTCTTCAGCTTTTGGGGTATCAACGGCATGAAGTTATCGGAAAAACAACGCTGGAATTGAGTCTTTGGGACAGCTCTGAGGCCCGTAACCACTGGATGGAAGCTTTAACCCAGGGGCAGTCGGTGCGCAACCTGGAAGTGCAGTTTCGTAACTCTGCTGGCATCATGGGTACGGGCATTCTTGCACTAGAGCTGATTGAATTGGGCGGACAGCCTTGTCTGCTCAAAATGTTGTATGACATCAGCGATCGCAAACAAAGTGAAGCAATCCTTCAGCTCCAGGCCCAGATCCTCAATCAAATCCATGATGCTGTCATTTCAACCAGCCTTGATGGTACGATTCAGACCTGGAATCTGGGAGCAGAGAATCTCTATGGGTACAAAGCAGAAGAAGCGATCGGGATGAATGTTTCGATGCTGTACCCGCCTGAAGATCTTTCACTCATGCAAACAGAAGTCTTTCAACCACTCTTAGCAACCGGGAGCCATCAGGTTGAACTACGGAATTTAACGAAATCAGGAACGCTAATCCATGTCAGTTTACGCCTTTCCGTTGTTTACGATAAAATAGGGAACCCCATTAGACTGATTGGCTGCTCCGATAACATCAGCGATCGCAAACAAGCAGAAGAAAAGATCCGATCATCGTTAAAAGAAAAAGAAGTATTACTCAAAGAAATTCACCATCGAGTCAAAAATAACTTGCAGATTATTAACAGTCTGCTACGGATGCAGTCTCAACAAATTGAGAATCATCAGTTTGCTGATTTATTAAGGACTGCTCAAAACCGGATTCATTCTATGGCGTTGATTCATGAGCAGCTTTATCAAGCACCTGACCTCGCAGGCATTGATTTTAGTCATTATCTCCAGTCCTTGATCACCAACCTGTTTCGCTCCTACCGAGAAGATTCCCACCAGGTTATTCCTGCCATCGAAGCAGAATCCATCACGCTCTCGGTCGATACTGCCATTCCCTGCGGTCTCATTGTTAACGAACTGGTTACCAATGCACTCAAGTATGCCTTTCCAAATCAGCAGGCGGGGGAAATTCGCATTCGGCTTTACTCCACCTCAGATGAAGCGAACGGACGGCTGCTTGTCTTTCTGACGGTCTCAGATAACGGTATCGGTATTCCCCCATCGCTTGACCTCGAAACCACTGAATCCCTGGGTCTTGCGATCGTCTCTGGCCTGGTCAGTCAAATCAATGGAATCATTACGCTCAATCGTGAGCATGGCACTCACTTCCACATCACCTTCCCGAAACCCTAGTAGTTCGCTTGGCGAACTACTAAGGTGCTTTAAATAAACAACTTTACCTCCCTCAATCGTGCATTAGGATCGTGAACAAATTAACCTGTAATTGTTTTTGAGAGAGGCGCGGTTAAGCCGCGCCTCTCTCAAAAACAATTCGGTTTTATTTAATTTGCGATCCTTACCAAAGGGAGGGCTGGGGTGGGATCAGTTCAATCCATGAAGTTATTAATTTACAGGCCCTAAGTAACTGGACTTTTGACTAAATCGGCGCTAAAATTAAGTTCGCTGCGAAGCAATCTTGTAGAGAGCATTTCGCGGTATTACAGGAAAAATAGTCAAAACTCCAGTTAAGAATCTACTGGGCGTTAAAACACACTCCAGGGTTGTGAACACTCAGTTCTGCAACTTCGTACTTGTCTGCTGGCATTAGCTTCCATACTGGCGGGTGGTCTGCTTCCTGGCTCTGCTTCAATTCCAAAACATGGGTATGGTAAGTCAACAGTGAAAGCCGATGCCCTACACTGACATAGGTAGTGGAACTAGTCTGCAACTGTTTGTAAAGGTTTGCCTCATTGGATAGATCGAGAGCGCTTGTTGCTTCATCCAAAAGAGCATAAGTGGGTTGAGTTAGCAACAGACGAGCAAATGCTAAGCGCTGCTGTTCTCCCTCAGATAAGACTTGTTCCCAATCTTCGACAACGTCCAATCCTCCAAACTGTGTTTCCAGGTATCCCAGATTGACGCATTGAAGGCTTTTGCGCAGGTTCATATCGAGTATTCCCTCAATCCTACTGGGATAAAGCAGTTGATCTCGTAGAGACCCCAACGTCATGTATGGACGCTGGGGGAGAAATAGCACCTGTGCATGAGGTGGGCGAACAATGCGACCGCTTCCACTCCGCCAGAGTCCGGCGATCGCTCGCAGCAAGGAACTTTTCCCCACACCGCTGGCCCCTACAATCAATAACGATTGTCCAGGAGACACCAGAATCGACAGGTTTTCAATCAATGTTGTGTCATGGTGGGGTGTCTTGAGCGTAAGCTTATGAAGCGCCAGATGAGAATCCTCGGTTATTTCAATCTGGGTTTGCAGGGTTTGAGCTGTCGGTAAAGCGAGAAGTGACCGCTTTTCTGCAACAGCGACCTGTTCCAAACTTGCTAACCGCTCAATTGCTGCTGCGAATGCACTGAGTTGCGCAAATTGGTGAATGACCAGTCCCAGAGTAAATCCAATACGTTCAAAGGCAATTTGGCTTTGGGTAACTGCCCCCAACTCCAGATCCCCTGATAGGATACGGGGAGCCAGAATTGCGATGGGCAGAAGGAGGGTTAGATATTGATAGCTGTTCTGGAACAGATTCAACCGCAACTGCCAGCGAATAAGCCGACTGAAGTTTTGAAAGACGCTGACAAATCGCTGGCGCGCCTGCTGTGCTTCCTCTGCCTGCCCCCGGTAAAAGGCGATCGACTCTGCGTGGTTTCGCACGCGCATCAAACCAAAGCGAAAATTAGCTTCCTGTTTTAACTGCTCAACATTAATTGCTGTCAGGATTGGCCCAAACATTCCAATCGTGATTCCGGTGCTCAACCCTACATAGCCCAGCAATATCCCCATCAAGAGCGGAGAAATGCTCCAGAGAATGCCTGTAAAGGCAACGACCTGAAGTCCCGTTTCTAGTAGGGCTATCAGGAAAATGAGTGTTTGCTGCGTCACCGTTTTTATGTCTTCTGCAATCCGTTGGTCTGGATTGTCGATGTCTTGGTGGTTGTGCAGAGGATAAAAAGATTCTGGGTGAAAGTATACCCTTAGAAAGGAATGGGTCATCCAGCGCCGCCAGTCCAGGCTGAGGCGATCGCGCACCCAATTCTTCGAGGCATAGATGGGGATGCTCAAAACCGCAACCCCCAGGAAAAAGCCAAGCCCCTGAACCAATCGAGCATAGTTCTGGGTAGCCAGGGCAGAAATCATTTCCCCAATCGGAAACGTTTCCAGTACTAGGAACGCGCTACTGGCGATCGCCAGTAGGAGCAATACCAAGAGCAGGCCAATCGCCCCTCGCTGTTCCTGGGATTGCCAGTAGGGTTTTGCAATCGGCCAGAACTGTCGCCACAGTTGAGGTTCAAGGCGACTCATAAGATACGATCACCACCATAGAGGACTTATTGAGACTAATTACTAATACCTGTAGACCGTATCACCAATTTTCATGGAGTGCAAGGAAGTTTGAGCACGTCTCTTTATGCTGATGTTGAGGACATCTCTCTTCAGGGCTGATTTGTAAACTCTCAAGAAACACAAACTAATCCACTTTAAAAGTTGGCGATTGTAGTCATAGACGCGACAGTTGTGTTTCTGGCACTCTAAACGAACGGTACGCTGTTCCTTAGAGGCTGACATCTTACACCTTGCCCAAAGAGAACCCAAAAACCCGCTTCTGCCGCCGCTTCGCGGCGGCAGAAGCGGGTTTTTGGGTTCTGTCAGTTTACAAAGTCTTTGATCCCTCTCAATCCCCATCTCATTACTCCGAGGTACTCCCGCCAGAACGCGATAGCGTTTGGCGGTGAGGGGGTGTCTGACGACAATTACTTTTTGCCTTCGCGTCAATTATACGTAGAAGCGATCGGAGCCTACAGTAAGGATTTGAGCATTTGTTCTAGTTGTCGTTTTGCCCAAAAGTAATTGTCGTCTAATAAACGGGCTTACAGGACGGTTGGACGACCGTTTTCTGGCTGTGGAGGCTTATCCATTGGGATGCCTGCGAAGCAGCAACTCTCAATCGTGAGATTGGGAGAAGCTCTCCTGCTAGACCTGCAAGGGTTAGCGGGAGAGGATGTCACTCAATGTCAGATGAGTCATCCCTGGAGTGATATTTCCCCTTAGAGGATGCTTGAAAAGGGAGGGTCTGTCGTGTTTAGGGACTTTATTAACCCGCCAAACCCTTAGCACTGGGAGTTACCCCCTGGCCCCCCTTAAAAGGCTACCGTGTACACACAAGTCGAGTCTGACTTCGTTTAAGGCTTTTGCGCCCCACAGATGTGCTTCTCAAACACCCTCTAAGGGGCTTGCCATAAAATAAAATCCCAGTAAAATCCCAGATTTCGCTTGGCGCGGCGGAGCCGCGCCAAGCGAAATCTGGGATTTTATTCAATAGCAGATCCCTAAGATCCCTCTTTTTCTTGAAAGTATTCTCTTAAAAGGTTTTTCCTGGTATAACAATTGATATTTATTCTCAATAGATCTCTCGTTCAAGGGATTGAGTCATGTTGACTTCCACCCCGGCCTGCTCCCAACCTGGCGAGGCAGGTTCGTTTGTCCAAATGTCTTCAGAGCGATCGCTCGTCATTCTGGATGCAGGTCTAAATGACCTGTATCACCTTGTGTCAGGGATTCAGCCCGATGTGGATATTGTGTTGCTCGATCCCAACCAGGATGGTTTGTCCCAACTGACTGATATCTTACGGAGTTATGGCCCTCTGTCCCAACTGCATCTCGTTTGCCACGGCTCTCCGGGATGCCTTTATCTGGGTTCCAGTGTCTTGAATTTGGAGACCTTGAAGCAGAATCCAGACCATAGCGACCTTTGGTCCCAACAGTTATCAGGGGCAACGTTGGTGCTGTATGGCTGTGCGGTGGCCGCAGGGGAAATAGGTGAGTGCTTCTTGTCTGCCTTGCACCAGGCAACGGGGGCGGCGATCGCCGCCTCGACTCACCCTGTTGGCAGTACTGAGTTGGGTGGTCACTGGCATCTGAACTACCGCATTGGGAAATGGGTTCGGGCGAACGTTGTTTTTTCCCAGGCGGTTTGCCAATCTTATGCCGGGTTGTTGGCCCCCAATATTCAATTGACAGCCACCCCAATTAATCTAGTTGAATCGGAGAGCACGGTCCTCACCTTTCGGTTTGAACTAAGTGAACCTCCGCCTGCTTCAGGGGTGACGGTTACTGTCACCGGAAATCGGCCACAATCCCTGAATAATCTGGATTTATTTAATCTCAGTGTGACAGGTGGGGATTTTCCAGTCGGTGATTTCGACTTTTCGGGATTTAGCTTTACGATTCGCGATCGCATTGCAACGGTCAGAGCACCCATCTTCGATAATCCCGAAGGCGCAGACCCTCTGTACGATGGTTTACGTACCGTCACATACACGCTCCAGGCGGGCAGTGGGTATACCGTCAATCCTCGATTCGCCGCTGTTGTGATCAACTATGCCGATAATCCAAGCCAGATTCCAGTCCCCCCGCCAATTCCAACTCCACCGTTAACCCCGAATCGTATTACAGGAACCAATGGACGCGATACTTTACAGGGAACGTCTGGCCCAGACATTATCCTGGGATTCGGTGGCAATGATCGACTGATTGGACTGGCACAAAATGACCGGTTAATTGGGGGAGCAGGAGACGATTGGTTAGATGGTGGCCCAGGAAATGACCGGCTGGATGGAGAAAGCGGCAATGATCGACTAATTGGCGGAATCGGCAATGATCTGATCATTGGCGGAACAGGTAACGACGCTCTCATTGGTGGAATGGGCAACGATACATTAATTGGGGGGGCGGGTAACGATGTTCTGATCGGTGGAACGGAGAACGATACGTTAATTGGAGGGCAAGGGCGCGACACGTTTGTTTTACAACAGGGGGCAGGGCAAGCAAGAATTCAGGATTTTAGCAATCAGGATCGACTGCGATTGACGGGTAATTTGAGGTTGGGTCAATTGACCATCCAACAGCAGGGAAACAGTACCTTGATCCGTCGAGGGAGTGATGTTTTAGCGCTACTGGTAGGTGTGCAGGCCAGTACGATCAACCGTGCTGATTTTGTGTTCTGACCGTGGGTTACTGAGGTACAGGGGGGGCACCTCTGCACCCCATACCTCAACAGCATGAAAAGCGCCGTATCACAGCAAGATGAAATCTGCACGGTTTCAATTTCCTGAATAAAACGATGGTCTGTGGAGAAAATGGATGAATAGACAATGGCATCTCCTTGGCATGACAGGGTTCATGGTTTTGATGTGTGCTCAAGGAGTGCAGGCAGAGATCATTTCGATTACCAATGTTCAACTCAACGCTGTTGAGAATGGTCTGGAGCTACGGCTGGAAAATCCATGTCACCAAGGCTTCCAACCCACGACAGCGCGCTATGGCCGAACTGTTGTCACGGATATTCCCAGCACTCAGCTTCGGCTATCCTCCATGACCTCTTTTCAGGAGGATAATCCAGTTCCAGGGATTGCCTCGGTAGCGGTTTCCCCCCTGGATGAAAACATGGTGCGAATTACGGTTACGGGGGTGATCGAGGCTCCACGGGTGGAGGTGGAGGTGGGTGATTGCACCCTTCGATTAACCATCACCCCTTCAGCCCTCACCCCCCTCTCTCCTGTAGATAGTTCTACCCAAAACCCTGATCAACCTCCGGAGTCCGATGGTTTGCGCATTGTCGTCACTGCAGACAATCCCCCACTTTCTCCGTATCGTGTCCCCGACTCTACCCTTGGCTCAAGAACCAACACATCGCTCCTGAACATTCCCCAATCCGTCCAGGTCATTCCTCGACAGGTCATTGAGGAGCAGGGTGTCAATACGGTCAACGAAGCACTTCGTAATGCTGCCGGGGTGTCTACTGGGCGAGTGGCGACCGACAACCAATCGTTGGTTCCAGTCATCCGTGGCTTTGAAACCCAAAATGTGCTTAGAAATGGGCTGCGCGATGAAACCTTCGGATTCGGCGCTGGAACCAGCCTCAGCAATGTTGAACGAGTTGAGATTCTGCGAGGTCCTGCCTCCGTACTCTACGGCCAGGGCAACCTGGGCGGTACTCTGAATCTGGTCACCGAGCAACCCCTGGATCAGTCGAGATATGAAGTCGCCTTCACTTTGGGCCAGTTCGATCGCCAAGTCATCGCTTTAGACCTGACAGGGCCGCTAAACCAGAGAGGTTTGGCTTATCGGTTCAATGCAGCCTACGAGAATAGCGATACCTTTCGAGACTTTGAGGAACTGGAGACGATATTTGTATCTCCTGTTTTCCGAGTGATCGACACCGAAACCACGAGCCTCACTCTGGATCTGGAATATTACCAGGGGCGTAGTTGGGGGAATGCACCCGAACTGCCCGCTGCTGGAACCGTCCTGGATAACCCAAATGGAACGGTCGGTCGAACTGTAAATCTGGGGGAACCCTCCCTATCCAGAACTGAAAGCCAGGTCACACGATTGGGATATCAGTTTGAACACCAATTTCATGACAACCTGGTTCTGCGCCATGAACTTCTGGCTGCATTTCGAGATACTCCCGACAGTCGGTTTGTTATTCCAACCCGCTTAGGACTTGATCAACGAACACTGGTGCGATTGTTCGCCGAGAATCCAGGCCGTCAGCAGAATCTGGTCTTGAATACGAGTCTGAACAGCACGTTCCGTACGGGTTCCATCAACCATGAGCTGCTGGTAGGGGTAGAATTGACGCGAGAAAGCCTGGACGACACCATTAACTTTCGCTTCCTGAATCCCATTCAAATTTTTGATCCAGTCTACAGCCCTGAAAGCCTTTCCAGGGACCGTTTACGATTCACTGAGACCGAAACCCAAACCAATGCCGTTGGACTTTATCTTCAGAATCAGGTGTCCCTTTTTGAGAATGTCATTCTGGTGTTGGGGGGTCGTCTGGATCTGGTGAATCAATCCTACGAGGACGCTCTGAATCCATCGGATAGTTTCGATCGCCAGGAAAATGTCTTTAGTCCCCGAATTGGGTTGGTGTACCAACCGAGCGATACCCTATCGTTTTATGCCAGCTATATCCGCTCCTTTGAACCTGTGATTGGACGGGAGCGATCGCTCGATCCCGTCACCAATCAAACCCGCATTGGCAATCTGTTTGAGCCGGAACGTGGCACTCAGTATGAAATAGGGGTCAAAGCGGATCTGCTGGATGGCCGTTTGCTGACAACTTTGGCCCTGTATCAGCTTGAACGCACGAATGTTGTCACCCAGGGACCGGATAGTCCGCTTTCATCCGTGCAGGTGGGCGAACAGCGCAGTCGGGGAGTAGAACTGAATGTGGTGGGTGAAATTCTGCCGGGCTGGAATATCATTGCTGGCTATGCCTACACCGATGCCGAAATTACAAGCGATAACCAGTTTGAGGAAGGTAACCGTTTACCCAATGCCCCCAAACATGCGGCCAGTCTGTGGAGCACCTATGAGATTCAGCGAGGAAATTTGCGGGGGTTGGGGTTTGGCCTTGGTTTATTCTTTCAGGGAGAGCGATCGGGGGATTTGAACAATACCTTTGATTTGCCCGGATACCTCCGTGTTGATGCGGCACTGTTTTACCGACGGAGGAATTTTCAAATTGGGTTGAATGTTCAAAACCTGTTTGATACGGAGTATTACGAAGGTGCGCGAAATAATGTACGGGTGATTCCAGGGGAACCGCTGACCGTCTCCGGAAGCATTCGCTGGGAGTTTTAGGCGATCGCCCATGCGTACTTTCTTTGTGATCTGGTGCGGTCAACTGGTGTCGATGATCGGCAGCTACATGACGGTGTTTGCGGTCATTCTCTGGGTCTGGGAACGCACCGGATCGGCGTCTGCCTTAACGGTGATCAGTTTCTTTTCGATTCTGCCCCGTATTCCGATGTCGTTCATTGCAGGGGGGATCGTCGATCGGTGGAATCGTAAGACTTTAATGATCATTGGCGATCTCAATGCCGCTCTCTGTACGGCAGCAATTGGCTTGTTGTATGGGAGTGATCGCCTGCAAATCTGGCATTTTTGGGTAGCCGTTGCCATTCATGCCTGCTGCTCACAACTGCAACAACTGGCATATATCAGCGCGATCGCCCAGGTGGTTCCCCAACAGCACCATATCCGTGCCAATAGTTTGAATAGTGCGATTCGTTTCGCAGGAGTGATCGTGGCTCCTGCCCTGGCGGGTGTTCTCTACCCCATTATCGGCCTGGGAGGGATGGTGGGCCTGGATCTACTGACCTTCGGCGTTGCCCTGGGAACCCTCCTGGTTGTCCAGGTTCCTCCTCTTCCCCATGCGGACAAGGGAGGGAGCGATCGCCCTCCTCTCTGGCAAGCGCTGGGGTTTGGCATCCGCTACATTTACCAGGACTCCGGCTTAACAGCCATGGTCATCACTTATACCCTTTTTGCGATTGCGAATGATCTGGGGCAAGCACTCTACAACCCGTTGATGCTGGCCCGCACCGGGGGGGATGCTCAACTCCTGGGAATTGTCACTGCGGCAGGTGGAGTCGGTGGTTTGCTGGGAGCCATCATCCTCAGCCTTTGGGGCGGGTTTCAGTCCCGTATTCACGGTATGCTGCTGGGTTTTATCGGAGCCGGAGTTGCCCGCCTGTTGTTTAGCCTGGGACAATCTGAAAGCCTCTGGATCACCGCCCAATTTCTGGCTGCCCTACACACTCCTCTATTTATCAGTTCTGCCACGGCGATCTGGTATGCCAGGGTACCCCTGCAAATGCAGGGGCGTGTTCTGGCGGTCGATCAACTGATTGGTTTAATCGTGGGGTCGATCGCTACCCTGATTGCAGGCCCCCTGGCCGAAACCATTTTTGAACCGGCCCTGCAAACAGACCGTCTACAACCAGGTTTCCGCATAATTTTTGGTACAGAGAATGGTGCGGGCATTGCCCTCCTATTTGCCCTGACAGCTTTATGGATGATAGCTGTGGGACTGGGAGGCTACCGCTATGCGAAACTCCGCTTTGTAGAAGCAGATAAGCCACCATAGATCCCTATTACAGCCCTTTTCGTCCTGGTGAGGTACGGGGTGCCCCTGCACCCCGTACCTCACCGATATGAAAAACCCTGTAATTGGCATAAACAGTTTTCCAGGCTTCGACAGTTCCCTGCCCAATTTCGCTGTCGATGATTTCTCCACTTTCGGTCACTACAGCGCTTTACGCTGAGATAAGTAGATAGGCGCGATTAAGCTTGAAACCCAAAAAGCGATTCCGCCCGCTGCGCGGGCGGAATCGCTTTTTGGGTTTCGACTTTTTCCACGCCCACTTACTTAGAAACAAAGTTTTTGTTGAGAGCCGCACGGAGCGCGGCTCTCAACAAAAACTTTGTACCACACGCGCTTACAAAGCTCTGTAACTGGAGTTTTGACTTGTTCCTTCGGTTATCTGCTGTATCTTATGTACGCGAGCTTGTACTCCCTGCGATCCGGGATGAACGGTTTTAGAGTCTTTGGGCGCAAGCCTCACAATCCTGCTGTACTGTAATGAATCTAAGTTACTGGACTTTTGACTAAATTGCGCTGATTTTCTCTGAAACGCTTACTCAGTCAGCGTTTCAGAGAAAATCAGCGATGAAGTTAAATATGCCGCGAAACGCTCTCTCAGAGAGCGTTTCGCGGCGTTATGGAGAAAATAGTCAAAACTCCAGTAAGTCAGTGGGCGCGATTAAGCTTGAAACCCCAAAAGCTTAGTCGCGCCTGCTTACTTAGCAGTAGTTCGGAAAGAATTAGTGAGAACGCTCCCCCCTACCTCTTGTCTCAAAGAAGTTGTTACCTCGGCAATATTTTAGAATACAAAAATTGAATAGAATACTGTGTGTGGGCGCGCGAAGTGCGCCCACACACAGTATTCTATTCAATTGCCGGAGTAATAAGAGGGGCGTCTAAGCTTAGGCGATCGCTAGATGAAGTCAGATCGGGTTAGTAAGTTAGCGTTGACATTTTGCAGCACCAAAAGGGTAGCGTTACCAACTCCAACGATGGCATTTCTACCACTTTGACGAATGATGAGTTGCCCAAACGACAACCGTCCTAGTAGATCAATGCGATCGCGTCCATCGCTAAAGTCTCGAACGATATCCACGCCATCTCGCAGACCAATGGCAACGATGTCTCGTCCTGCTCCGGTGGTGATGATATCTCTGCCTGCGCCTCCCTCAATTCGATCGTTGCCAATACTGCCATCTATTACATCGTTGCCTGCCCCGCCCCATAAGGTGTCATTTCCTGCACCACCCAACAAGGTGTCATTACCAGTTGAGCCGATCAGGCGATCGTTGCCTGCAAATCCGATCAGGCGATCGTTGCCAGCAAAACCATTTAATAGATCGTTGCCAGATGTTCCCCACAAAGTGTCATTGCCACTGAAATCAGGAACCGGATTGAGGGTTAACTCATACTGAGTTGCGTGTGTAAAACTAGATCCGGGAGGGGTGGCAACCTGCAAGAAGTAAGTCCCTGGTGCCAGGTTCACAGAGGACGTTGTGCCAGCCCCCCCGCCAAAAGTGGTAACGGTTTCATTCGAATCGTAGACCCCGTTTCCGTTGGCATCTGACGCAAAGTAAACTCTCAGGTTTTCTGTCGTCCCATTGATCAAGACACCAATATTGCTTCTTTGAGAAAGGGTGAATTTATAGGTGTCAACGGGGTCGATAGCGTTACTAATATAGTCTCGGAGGACACGCTGTGCTGAGAGTACACCCAGGTCAAAGGCTTGACCAAAAGTCCTACCCGGATCGGGAACAATATTACCAGGCTTAGGGGTTGCACCCAGTTGAATGCTATAATTTCGCGTCAAAAAGTTACTGGTATCGACTTCGAGGTAATAGGTTCCAGCGGGTAACGGTTGGAAAAATGATGTATCTCCACCTGCCGACAGGGTTCGAATGCGCTCGTTGGTTTCAGTGATGCCATTGCCATTAAAATCGACTACCAACCGCAGAAATGCAGGGCTACCTGAGCCAACTGCCCAGTCAACGGTTCCAGCGATATCGCTATTTTGGGAGAGGGTAAATTTGTAGTATGAGACTCGATCTGCCCCACCAATGACATCGGAAAAATTGATTGAGCCTGAAAGGATTCCCAAATTGTTGGCGGTTGCGAGGGTATTGTCTGTAAGTGACATAGATTGGGGATTGAGAAATAAACATGGAAAACTGTCAGCAATGCTGGTTTGTGCATCGCTGAGCCGTGATCAGTTTTCACCCGATCACACATGATGAACGAGAGACATTGTCGGTAATGCTCTCGCGGAAATGTTAGAGCATCAACGAACACTATGCTAAACAATTCGATTTTTCGTTTATTGACCATTGGTGCCAAGAAATTGACCAATTGTGCCTTTTTCCGCTGGCGATCGCGGCTGCTACTTTGAGGCGGGGATATTAAGGCGGGAAAGTGCAGCGCGGAGCGCTGCACTTTCCCGCCTTAAATCAAATGCCCGATCGCAATTGATCTAGCCCATTCAGAATAAAATCGAGGCCAAACTCAAAGTCATGCAGACCGTCATAGCTGCCATCAATGATATAAAGCGACAGTTGGTGCATGTAGGGATATTGGTCTGCTGGGATATGCGAAATGAAGCCTTTGGCTGTCTTAGCGTATTCTGAGGCTTCGATGGGAAAGTTGAGTTCCTGGAGGGTAAACCCGTAGATGTGGCTGTCGATGGCATTCCATGCGTGGTCCGCCATCTCCCATGAAAATCCTGCTTCCCGCAGGCAGCCGATCGTGGTATCGACATAGCGCAGCATCGCTGGCCCTACGTTGATGCGTGACATGATCGCCATGACGGCCCAGGGGTGTTGCAGCAATACCTCATGGGCTGAGAGTGCCCGCTGCCGCATGGCAGTTTTCCAATTGAGATCAAAGCGAGGCAGTTCAATGTCGCTGACGACCATATCTACCATGCCATCGATTATGTCGTCTTTGTTGGCAACGTGATTGTAGAGTGACATCGCTTTCACACCTAATTCTTGGGCAACCCTTCGCATCGAAAGCGCCTCAAGCCCTCCCTCGTCTGCCAGACGGAGCGCTACCTGAAAAATCCGCTCCCGACTTAACGGGGCTGGGGATGGTGTGTTGGATGTACCTGTCTTAGCCATTTATTTTACTTCGCATTGCCCTACAAATCATCGTTCCAGCCTCTGCTGGCATAAGTTTTTCCATGCTGAGATCTTGCACCTTGCTTAAAGAAAAACCAAAACCCTGATTCTGCCGTCGCTCCGCGGCGGCAGAATCAGGGTTTTGGTTTCTGGTACAAGATCTCAGCATGACTATACTTGACAGACTTACAGCGTAAGTTATACTGATATGTGAGTATACGTACACTGTAAGTCTAGCTCGGAAATGACAAGTCCGCTTTGCATCCATTTTCCTGAAATCTTAAAAATCTATGGCAGCAAAATCCTCACGTATCCGCACCTCAGGGATAATCTCAGCTCGTGAAGAAGCAAATGGGAAAATGAAGGCAATCGTCCGTTCTAAATATGGTTCGGCAGATGTGTTGAACCTGGAAGAGGTCGATCAGCCCATTATGTCGGCTCGTGACGTGTTGGTCAGGGTTGAGGCCACATCAGTCAATGCGGGAGACTGGCACCTGATGCGAGGCACGCCATTTATCGTTCGCCTGATCTACGGCGGATTGCGTCAGCCCAAGTTAAAAATTCTCGGCTTTGACATTGCCGGACGAGTTGAAGCTGTGGGCCAAGATGTCACCCAATTTAAGCCTGGGGATGAAGTTTTTGGCGATCTTAGTGAGTGTGGCTTTGGGGCATTTGCTGAATACGTCTGTGCCAAAGAATCAGCGTTGGTTTTGAAACCTGACATAATATCGTTTGAGGAAGCAGCAGCCGTTCCTGGTGCAGCGTTGGCTGCCTTGCAGGGACTCCGAGACTGTGGACACATTCAGCCCGGACAAAACGTTCTCATTAACGGTGCATCGAGTGGCGTGGGTTCATTTGCAGTGCAGATCGCCAAAGCCGTTGGCGCGGAAGTCACGGCTGTGTGCAGCACGAAAAAAATGGATAAGGTGCGATCGCTCGGTGCCGATCATGTCATTGACTACACTCAAGCCGATGTGACTCAAAGCGGCGTCGATTTTGATCTGATTCTGGATGCGGCTGCCTATCGTTCAGTTTTCAACTATTTCTCCATCTTGAAACCGGGGGGAACCTATGTTTTGGTTGGGGGTTCCACTGCGCGATTCTTTCAAATTCTGCTCTTTGGGTCTCTGATTTCAAGATTCAGTCGCCGCAAAATCACCGCATTGGCTTCTACCCCCAGGCAAACCGACCTCCAAATCTTGAAGGACTGGTTGATGTCAGGGACGATCGCACCTCTGATTGACCAAACGTATCTCTTGAAGGATCTGCCTTCTGCGATTCGCCAACTTGAACAAAGACAGGTGACTGGAAAAGTCATTGTTCGGGTTTAACAGGGGATTGATCGATGCAAGGAAAAACTTTTTCTGGATATCTAACCCGTAGCCTGATTCAGTTTGCAGCTCATCAGGGGATAGATATCGAGGAGCTTTGTTTTAAGGTTGGACTTGATCCAATCGTGTTGACAACACCAGATCAACGAATCCTGGCCTCCGTCCATTACGCTGTATGGCGAGAGGTTGCAAAACAAATGGGTGATGAGAATCTGGGTCTCCATTTTGGGGAAGCCTTTAATGTAGGCAGCTATGGCATCGTTGGCTACATTTTGCTTAATTGTCAGACTCTGGCCGATGTCTTCGAGAAATATTGTCGCTACACTTATCTCTTTTGCCAGGGAGTTCCCAGCCGACTTTCGATTTCAGAAGGTAAGGCTTTTCTTGAATGCAGTTTTAGTCCTGAATTTACGTTTCAGCATGACCATCTAGAAGAGTCGCGTTACGATGCCGAATGCACGTTCGTCTCCACCTTGGCCGCTGTTAAGTCACTTACAGGTAAAGAGCTTTGTCCATCAATGGTTTCATTTCGACATGCTTCCCCTGTGGATATATCGGAGTATCAACGCATTTTTCAAACCGATCTACAATTTTCAATGCCGTTCAATCGTCTAGTCTTTAATGCGGCGTATCTGGACTGGCCCGTATTGTCCAGCAATGCGAATTTACTATCCTTTTTTGAGCAACAGGCAGATGCGATGTTAGGCACACTGAATGGGAGCGATCGCTACACCTCAAAAGTTGCCTATCTCATTGCAGAGCATCTTCAAGGAGAACTCCCCAAAATTGATGCGATCGCCTCTGAACTCGCGATTAGCATCCGCCAGCTCCAGCGAGAACTACAAGCGGAAGGGACCTCGTTTCAGCAATTACTCGATAAAACTCGGAAAGAATTAGCGCTGCGGCATTTGGAAGACCCGAAGTTCTCGATTCACGACATTGCGTTCTTGCTAGGCTTTTCAGAGCCGAGTGCATTTAACCGAGCCTTCAAACGCTGGACAGGGAAACCCCCCCGTTGCTATCGGTTAACACGGTAGATGGAATCCTCTCTTCTTTCTGCAACGCCGATGACCCCTAAGGGCTTGTAAATTAATAACTTCACCCCCCTCAATCCCCCGGCTCGACGGCTCGACTGAGCGCTCGCCGAACGTCCTTGGTAAGGGAAACCCTCACCCCAGCCCTCCCTTTGCCAAGAGAGGCTGCAAGGCGCTTTAGATCCCGTTTGTAAACAAATATTGCTTTAATTCCTCAATTGCGAACAGATAAGCGACATGAGAAGAATAATAGTCAATGCCATCTTCTATCGAGCAGATCACGGCATCAAGTGGCGTAACTTACCCAGTGATTACCCAGCCTGGCAGACGGTGTATGGCTACTTTAATCTGTGGGTGAAGTTAGGGGTTTGGGAGCAAGTCAATCTGCCCCTGAGTCAACAGGTACGACGACAGGCAGGACAGGAGGCAGAACCCAGTTTGGTGATCGTCGATAGCCAGTCGGTACGACTGGGGCAAAAAGGGGGGAGGAAATTGGCTTTGATGGCTTCAAGCAGGTGAAAGGACGCAAGCATCACATCCTTGTAGATGTGATGGGCAATGTGCTGTGCCGTTATGTCAGTACTGCAAATGTTGCCGATTGCAAAGCGGCAGTGGTGGTGATTACAGCGCTATTAGAGTTGTACGGTCGGGTGGCAAAGGTATTAGCAGACCAGGCATACCGGGGGGAGTTGGAGAAACAGGTGAAAGCCGCCTACGACTGTGAGGTGGAAATTTCTCAAAGACCAATGGCAATTGAAGGAGAGGAGAAGGGGAGAGGGTTTATCCTTGCCAAGAATCGACGAACCCGGAAAGGGCAAGATAGTTCAGAAGAAGCTTGATTTACCTTTACAAACAGACTCTTCCCCAGGATCGTTGCCCGCCCTCCTGTAGAACTGGCAGCATCCCGGCGACTCATC
>CAZVXA010000099.1:0-22932 GCA_964630955.1 uncultured bacterium
CGGCTAAGCCGCGCCAAACGAAAACTGGGATTTTATTAAACAGCAGATCCCTAAGGGCATGGACTGTTGACTAAATCGGCGCAATTTAGTCAACAGTCCATGTGAGAAGCACCTTGACAGATCTCCTGCGTTTCCCCCCTTAGAAATCCGTGGTTACTTCGCTGGCATTGTATCAAATAATCGGAATCACTTTTTCGTTACGGAAATTTGTATCTCTGTCGCAAGAATCGACAAGCCTCAATGGATGAACGGTTATACCCCCATTCGCACATTGGGTTTAGAAGCGGATTCAAAGGAATTGTATTACAGAATACAGATTTCGTTGTCATAGATTGATGAAATCTTTATTACGTTTAACTCCTTTTTAGGGTTTGCAGATTCCTGTTCAGGGGAAATCAAATGGGTGAGTTCTAGCTCACCCCGATCTCCTTTAGAAATACGGTATCGATGCAAATTTACCCCTATGCCTCCAGGTAATAGGTTTTTCCGAGTAAGGGTCTCCTCCACCAGTGATCGTTTGCGCTCAACAGAAGTCAGATTTGATTTTTCAGTCCTAAGGAACGTCCACAAATGTCTAGATTAACCTTGCAAAAGAGGAAGAGCAGGCGCTCGACCGCGAGTGTTCGCGGGGTTGCTTCTGAACTCCTGCACAACCTCAAAAATGTGAAGTCACTTTCCCCGACCTGGCAAGCCTGTATTCCGCTGGCATTGTTGCTGGTGCTGGTCAGCGGAGTTACGGTTTCTGCTCAAGAGGCACCAACCCTCGAAAGCATTGCGGAAACCGCAAGCACCCTCACCGTTGGTCTCGATACCATGTGGGTGATGGTTGCCGGGATGCTGGTGTTCTTCATGAACGCCGGTTTCGGGATGTTGGAAACAGGTTTCTGTCGTCAGAAGAACGCGGTCAACGTGCTGTCAAAGAACCTGATTGTGTTTGCGCTTTCTACCATTGCTTTCTGGGCAATTGGTTTTAGCCTCATGTTCAGTAATGGCAATGGATTCGTCGGAACAAGCGGTGGCTTCTTCCTGGCAGGAGCTGACAATAGCCCTGCAATTGGGGATGCTTACGAGGGTATTTTTGGCTCATTGAACTGGACAGGTGTTCCTCTGGCCGCCAAGTTCTTCTTCCAACTCGCGTTTGCCGGAACCGCAGCAACAATTGTTTCTGGAGCAGTTGCCGAGCGCATCAAATTCTTAGACTTCCTGATCTTCAGCTTGCTACTGGTTGGCATTGCTTATCCCATCACAGGTCACTGGGTATGGGGTGGTGGTTGGCTCTACAATGCAGGTTTCTGGGACTTCGCAGGTTCCACCGTTGTCCACGCAGTGGGCGGTTGGGCAGCGCTGATGGGTGCAGCCTTCCTGGGTCCTAGGATTGGTAAGTACAACGAGGATGGCTCCCCCAATGCTTTGCCTGGTCACAATATGAGTATTGCGACCCTGGGCTGTCTGATCCTGTGGCTGGGCTGGTTCGGGTTTAACCCCGGCTCAACAATGGGAGTGGGCAATGGATCTGCGATCGCTCACATTGCACTCACGACAAACATTGCTGCTGCTTTTGGTGGCGTTGCAGCTACGATTACGGCCTGGGCATTACTGGGTAAGCCCGACCTTTCAATGATTATCAACGGTATCCTGGCAGGTCTGGTGGCAATCACTGCGCCTTGTGCATTCGTCAACCTGCCTTCCGCTGCCATCATTGGCATCATTGGTGGGATCCTGGTTGTCTTTGCAGTTGGTTTCTTTGACAAGATCAAGATCGACGACCCGGTTGGCGCGATTTCCGTTCACCTGGTTAATGGTGTTTGGGGAACAGTTGCAGTAGGTCTGTTCGCAGCCGGTGCTAGCGACCAGCCTGGTGCAATCTATTCTGCTGGCCCCAATGCAGGACTGTTCTTTGGCGGCGGTTTTGGACAGTTTGGCACTCAGTTGCTGGGTACGCTGGCTGTAGGCGGTATGACGGTTCTGCTGTCCTCTATTTTCTGGGTCATTCTGAAAGCCACGCTGGGTATTCGGGTGACTGCAGAGGAGGAACTCATGGGTCTGGATATCGGCGAGCACGGTATGGAAGCTTACGCTGGTTTTGTGAAAGACGCCAGTGGTGCTCCCGGTGGTATCGGCACCGTATCTGGTACCTCCAGCGGTAGCATCCCCAGTGCAAACTAGGGTTTTCGATCAACCCCGATGAGATGAAGTCCTGTGCGCTTTGCGCACAGGACTTCATCTCATCGGGGTTTGGAATCTGGGGACAGCCCCTTGCGTCTGGCCGAGCTTGCTGCCAAGATGCTACAGGGATTGATGTGTTGCACTTCGTAATGGGCGATCGCCACAAACAGTTCATTACCTACCTGGTTCAGCTCAAGCGACGAGCACTGCGCCTGACGCCTGCATGGGCGTTTTTGTCTTTGCTGGCCAACGGTTTTTTTCTCAGTGCGATCCTCTACTCCCTGATGCGGGAGGCTCAACTTAATGTGGCCCCAGCAACCTACGCCAGTACTCCCTCCAGAACAGCGACACCTGCCCTTACTACTCCCCCTGCTGCACTGGGGACACGTCTGTACCTCAACTACCAGGAGTGGGTAAACCTGCTGCGGGAGGAAGCCAATGTGGCTGCCTATCGGCAACCCACAAACCTCACCATTCTGCTGGGGGATTCGATCAGCCAGTGGTTTCCCCCCAATCTGCTGCTGGGCGATCGCACCTGGCTGAATCAGGGCCTGTCGGGTGAGACCTCTGCCGGGTTGCTCCGTCGCCTGAGCTTCTTAGACAAAACAAGACCCCAGACCATTCTGGTGATGATCGGCATTAACGATCTGCTGCGGGGAATCTCCGACGAAGAAATTCTCAACAACTACCAGCAGATCGTCCACTACCTGAGAATTGCCCACCCCAACGCACAAATCGTGGTGCAGTCGATCCTGCCCCACGGAGATGTGAAAGCGTCATGGGAAGGGCGCGATCGACTGCTGCTGGTTCCGAATAGTCGCATCCGCACTCTGAACCAGCGCATTGCCGAAATTAGCATCGCCAACGGTGCCTCGTTCTTCGACCTCTACCCCCTGTTCGCTGACCCCCAGGGCAACCTGCGCATGGATCTGAGCACCGACGGATTACATTTGAACCCAAACGGCTACCTGGTCTGGCAGACGGGATTGCGGTTGTACTTGCAGGTGAGGGGATGAGGGGATGACACAGCCTTACTCTTACCCTCTCCTCAACTCCTCCTCACAACTTCCTCATTATTCTCCTCTACGCTCTTAGCAATCAGTTCCTCTCTACAGCGCTTTGCGCTGGGATGGAACCAAGGATTTAGTTGAGATCCGCGCTGAGCACGGATCTCAACTAAATTCTTGGTTTCCATGCGTTTGAAAAGCGCTGTATCATTTGGCGTTTCGGGTATTGGATTGAGTTGCGGGAGAAAGTACTGATGGGGGTAGCGTTCCCCCATTGTTGAGCAGCGGGGTTTTTATAATGGAAGTGAATCAACAGCGGCAGCTGATCCAATTTTTGCAGGATGAACTGATGATTCCGAGGGACGATATCAAGCTGGCGCTGAAGCACACGGAACAAACTCCCAGTCTGCTGCCGATGATCCTGTGGCAGTATGGCCTGGTCAGCCTGACTCAGCTCGATCGCATTTTTGACTGGTTAGAAAACAGTCACCCCGTCTACTTCTAAGTACTGGAGTTTTGACTATTTTTTCTTCAATGCCTCTAAATGCCCTCTGCGAGGGCATTTAGAGGCATATTTGATTTTAGCGCTGATTTTTCCTGAAACGCTGGCTGCGTCAGCGTTTCAGGAAAAATCAGCGCTAAAACTAAAGATGTCGCGAAACGCTCTCTTAGAGAGCGTTTCGCGACATTGAAGGAAAAATAGTCAAAACTCCAGTTATGAAGTTTTAGCTGCTCCAGATTACAGAGTTTAACGCCTTTCCAAAGCTCACCTTACGAAAGACGAGGGTTGTGGGCAGTTCCACGTAACATTTGATGTCATAAGCAGTTGAGCCTCTGCTTACCTCTGATAGGCTACAGAGATTAGAGAATGATACGTTGTCGGTATCAACGAAAAAGCTTTTCTAAACTCCGTCTTTGGTGGTAGGAACGTCGTTCCCCTGCTTTGCGGTTCGATTTTCTCGAATGACCATCAGCGTTACCCCTGTTGGGTGAATCATGAACAAGTACTGTAAAGCGTGGATTGAAGAGTGGTGCCGGGACAATGGCTGGACTGATCCGTTCAAGGAACGGAAGTCTTACTGGGCGTTTCCACCCCATGCTGTGATGCCGCTACCGATTCCCACACAGGATCTCCAGGTGCTGAAGGCTCGTAAGGGAATGAGTCCGCAGGAAAGGCTATGGTGTGCTGCGGCCTGGGTTGCTGCAGTGACAGGAGCTGCGCTGGTGTACCTGCTGGAATCACCCATGCCGCTGGTGATGGCTTTCGGGTTCTGTGCCATTATCTTCGCGCAGATGGATGACGATTAGCGGTTTGCGCCATGACTTCTCCCCTTATTGGAATTATTATGGGCAGCGACTCCGACCTGCCCATAATGCAGGGTGCGATCGCCATCTGCGAACAGTTTCAGATTCCCTGTGAGGTTGAAATTGTCTCTGCCCACCGCACGCCAGAACGCATGGTGGAATACGCCAAAACCGCCCACACGCGAGGTTTGAAAGTGATCATCGCGGGGGCTGGAGGGGCAGCGCATCTACCGGGGATGGTGGCCGCTATGACGCCACTTCCGGTGGTGGGAGTCCCTGTTCCCAGTCGCCATCTTCTGGGCGTTGATTCCCTCTATTCGATTGTGCAAATGCCTGCCGGAATTCCAGTAGCAACCGTGGCTATCGGCAACGCCCAGAATGCCGGGCTGCTGGCTGTGCAGATCCTGGCGGCCTTTCAACCGGAGCTGCTCAATCAGGTGCAGCAGTACCGTGAAAATCTGCGGGATACGGTTGCAGCGAAGCAGAACAAGCTCTCGCAACTGGGGTATCGAGATTATCTGGAACAGATGAATGGCTGACAATCTTCCTGGTGTTGAGGGAAGACAACCGCCAGATCGCTGTGCTACGATAAGTATAGTCCGACGGACACACAGAGCCAGTTTCAGCACATACTCGTTGTGGGGGTTCTTGCGTGATTGCTATCACACCGCGTTCGACTGGACGCCGTTGCGGAACCGTAAGCTTTGCTTCTACTCTGCATTTGAGCCCCGTTTTGGATCTCCTGCTGGCAGACACGCCCAAAAGATGGTATGCCGAGCTGCGCCTCGGTCTTCAAGAGGCTCTAGTCAACGCTGCAAAGCACGGCAACAAGCTAGATCCGACTAAGACTGTTCTAGTAGAGTTTTTTATTCTTGACGACGAGTACTGGTGGGTCATTTCTGATCAGGGAGCAGGTTTCTCCCCCTGCTCCGATCACTTCGATTGTGGCGATAAGCCGCTGCATGAACAGCGTGATTGCGGTCGGGGTCTCTACATTCTCCACCAGGTTTTTGATCAGGTTCACTGGAATGCTCAGGGAACTGAACTGCGGCTTTGCAAGCAGGGACGTGGGCGATCGCGCTTCCCGCTGGTTTCCTAAGCATACTCAAAGCTGAAGAAGGGTGGCATACATGGTATGCCACCCTTCTTCAGCTTTGAGCGTGCCAACACTCCAGTGCTTTCCGCTGCACCTCCCGCCAGGAAACACCACTCTGTCGGGCGAGTTGAGCACAGTCTTCATACTCTGGCTGTGCATTCTGCACCGCTGCTGCTGCTGCCCGTCGCGCAACCTTTACCCGCACTGCACCAAACTCCGTCTGCACAGTCTGAATTTCCCGGTGCAGAATGGTTCGCATCTGGGTCAAGCGCCGCACTCCCAGGGTAGTCGTCTCTCGAAACAAAATAGATTCGCACTTGTTCGCCACCTCTGGCGGACAAATCACCGTCAGTAGCGTCCCCAGACGGGACTTCTTCATGGCGATTGCCTGCGAAAATACCTCCACTGCGCCCGCTTCAAACAGCCGCTCACTGGCGTAGGCGATCGCCTGGGGGCTGGCATCATCAATCTGGGTTTCCAGAACGGTGATGGTCTCCTGTAACGGGTGCCCCTCAGCAGCAGGATGGGAAACGATGGGAGTTGCCTGCCTGACTCCAACTTGAGTCCCCTGACGGTCTGACTCCCCAATCCACAGCCGCAAAATATTGGGGATTGACAGGTCATGAGAACCTGCTCCTAACCCAACTTTTTGCAATCGCATGGCAGGGGGATCACCAAATTCAGTGGCGAGGGTGGTGGCGATCGCAGCCCCCGTGGGGGTGACCAATTCCCGGTCGATACCGTTGCTGTAGATGGGAACCTGGCGCATCTCCCAGAGCTTCAGGACAGCAGGGGTAGGCACTGGAAGCCGTCCGTGGGCAGCCCAGACCGTGCCGCCACCCGTGGGCATGGGGGAACAGTAGAGTTGCTCAATGCCAAGGTAGTCCAGTCCCAAACAGGTACCAACAATATCGACGATCGCATCAGTAGCTCCCACTTCGTGAAAATGCACCTGGCTCGCTGGAATGCCGTGGACCGAACCTTCGGCTTCAGCCAGTTGGTGGAAAACCGCAAGGCTCCAGGTTGCTGCACGGTTGGGGAGATCGGCAGAGCGGATGAGGTGTTCGATTTCAGGGAGGTGACGGGTGGGGGAGTGTGGATGGGTGGATGGGTAGATGGGTGGATGGGTAGAGACGTTCCGTGGAACGTCTGTATCGGGTGGATGGGTGGATGGGTGGTCGTGGTGGGAGTGGTGATGGTCATGGTCATGGGAATGGGGGTGAGCCTGGGGAGAGACAGTTTGAGGAGATGTGTCGGAGTTACTGATGGAGGTTGTGGCAGAAGCCGCCTGGATAGAATCGTGGGAGGTATCGGGAGTGAGTAGCTCGACATGGACTTTGGTAGCGGCTTGACCGTTGCGCTGGACGCATTCGGCTCGCAGGTGAAATTCTCTGGAGATTTTAAGTTTTCCGAGTTGTTGGGTCAGATAGTCCAGGGGGACGCCTACATCGACCAGCGCTCCCAGGCACATATCGCCTGCAATTCCGGTAGAGCATTGAAGGTAGGCAATGAAAGTCATGGCAGCAGGGAGTAAAGCTGGTGGCAGCTCTGGCGACAGATCTCTTTTATGTTAAAGCCCTTAAACCCCAAAAGCTGTTCCGCCCGCTGCGCGGGCGGAACAGCTTTTGGGGTTGCAAGCTTAATCGCACCTAGCTACGTCACTGGACTTTTGACTATTCCTTCCTACAATGCCGCGAAACGCTCTCTGCAAGAGCGTTTCGCGGCATATTTAATTTTAGTGCTGATTTTCCTGAAACGCTGATTGCGTCAGCGTTTCAGGAGAATCAGCGCGATTTAGTCAAGTGGGACGAAAGTAACTCTGAAGGATCGTCTCAATTTAAGAGGGGATCTTCTATAGAATGTTGAACATTGCGCAACCAAAGTTCGCTGGAGGGGAAGCATGGCGGTTATTCATACAGTTCACTCGGAGACTCCGCAGACGCGCAAGGTGGAGCAAATTCGAGATGCCCTACGACAGGGAGCGGTGATGCTGTATCCTACGGACACGGTCTATGCGATCGGCTGTGACATGAATGTCAAATCGGCGGTGGAGCGAGTCCGGCAAATTAAGCAGCTCTCAAGCGATAAACCCCTGACGTTTCTTTGCTCTTCGCTCTCTAACATTGCCAGCTATGCCTATGTGGGAGATGCGTCCTACCGTTTGGTCAAGCGCCTGATTCCTGGACCTTACACTTTCCTGCTACCTGCGACCAAACTGGTTCCCCGCATCGTCATGGATCCCAAACGGCGAACAACAGGTATCCGGGTACCCAACAATGCCATCTGTCAGGCACTGCTGCAATCGCTGGATAACCCGATTATTTCTACGTCCGCTTCCACCGCCTTTGACAAACCTGATACTCGACTCTCAAAAGCAGAACTGTTCGACGAACTGGAGCGCATAGTCGATGTGATAATTGAGGACGATGGCCCGATGCACTATGCGGTCTCAACGGTGCTGGATTTAACCGGGGATGAGCCGACAGTGATTCGACGGGGGTTGGGCTGGGAGGCGATCGCCCCCCTTGCCCTGGCTGAGGTGTAACAAACGGCTCGATTATTTCCCACGGAACTTTTCCAGTGCCGCAACTGTCCCTTTATACCAGGGGCAGATCATCATAGGGGTGGCAATCCTCCTGCGACATCTTCTGGGGAGAACCTGTGCTTTTCCTCAAAAAATGTCTCAGATTCATCGATTCATGCTCCTGTGAGAGAACATAGGAGTGCCAGCAATCTTTGGGGTAACTGGAGCTGCGACTGCGGCTGGAAGTGCCACCTGAGAAACTGACACGCCAAAATCGGTTTTCCCCGTAGTCGTTCAGCGCTAAATTGTAGAAGCTTATGGCAGTTAAGGAAGACACACCCAAATGGGATGACCCGCGAAATCCTCCCGTCCTTAACCACCGCTCTACCTCCACCCCGCCTGAACATCCGGCATCATCGGGGCAATTCTCCCGACTCCCTGAGCCAGATCTTCAAGCGGGCGACCCACTGTGCATCATCATCTACCCAGCCATGAACGTTGAACCCGCGAACCTCTCGGGCTACGGCCCGGATGAACCGACTCCAGACGCCCCGATTGAAATCAGCCCAATTGATGCCAGCGATGCACCGGAACTGCCTCAGATCCAGAATTTACGATTGGTGCAGCAACTCCTAACGGAACTGCAAAAAGAAACGAAAACGAATACCGCCAGCGCCGAGGCTGTGGTGAAACGGATTGTTATCGAGGTCGAGCGAATTTGCGCCAAGAGCGATCGCATCCAGACTTCAGGACAGGTGCAGACGTGGCAGCTTACCCTGGCCCAGCATCGGCTCAAGAAATGTCTCACCTATTTTCAGCAGGGGTCACGCCGGGGACGGGTCGAACTGCACAGCTACCTGAGTGCAATGGTGTACCGCCACGTTGCCCCCACCCGCACCCAGCTCGGATTTCAGGGACGGTACAACTTAATTGAGGATTTCCTCCAGAGCTTCTACATCGAAGTGATGAAGTCCTTCCGTAAGGAAAACGGCCTGCCCCAGGACTATAGCCCCAGGACACGGCTGGAACTGGCGGAGTACATGGCCTTTGCCGAACAGTACGCCAAGCGCCGGATCAGCCTGGGAGGACGCCGTAACGAGCAACTCATCATCCTGCGTGCCCAGAGCTTTGCCCGACGTCAGCCCATCGAAACCTCAATGGATATCGAGATGGCGGTCGAGTCTGGCAAAACAGAGGAGGCCGAAGCCTACAGCCGCTCTCCCCTGATGCAGCAGGTACGGGAACAGATGGTGGCCGATTCGGTAGATCCCTCGGAGTCAGTGCTGCGCGATCGCGTCATCCAGGAACTGATCAGCTATCTGGAATCCCAGGATCAGCAGGACTGCGTGGACTACCTGACCCTGAAACTCCAGGATCTCTCCGCTCCCGAAATCGACGAAATTCTCGGTCTCACCCCCCGTCAGCGGGACTACTTGCAGCAGCGGTTCAAGTATCACGTTGAGAAGTTTGCCCGCTCCCACCGCTGGCAACTGGTCCACCAGTGGCTCGGAGCCGACCTCGACCAGAACCTGGGAATGCCGAAACAACAGTGGGAAGCCTTCCAGGACGGCCTCACCTCCGAACAAAAGCAGCTCCTGCAATTGAAGGGAAGTAAGGTGAGTGACCAGGCGATCGCCCAAACGCTCAAATGCACCCCCAAGCAGGTACAGAAACGCTGGGTGCAGGTGCTCGATCTGGCGTGGCAGTTTCGTAATCGGGAGTAAGTTGAGAGAGCGGGTACAGCTAGGACTCAATCTTCTCTTTGAGCTTCTCGAAGAGAAGATTGCAGTAGGGAGCGCGACTTCGAACAGTTGTGGGGTTAATCTTTTCTAGCAGCTTGGTGCCATGCTGAATCTTATGGTACCTGCCTTTTTGAGTTGCACGAGTGGCGTTTTCCAATGCCGCCTCTACCCGTGCCTTCCCAATCGCTTCTACATTTTGTGTTGGGGGGATCGCGGAAGGATTGAATTGCTGCCCATAAAAGCTTTCTAACGCAGCTATGTCCGCCAGGAACCAGTTCTCCATAACTTCAACCATTAGATGGCACTGATCGGCGGTGATGCCGCCCAAGCTGCACTTATCGTTTTGCTGGAGGTGGAGAATTGCGCTTGGGACTGATACTGGCGCTTCGGCGTCAATCAGGAGTAAATTGAAAGCAGTCGGATGGCTTTTTAATGCACTCTGAAAATCTTGTAGGGCACTATCTCTGGAACCACAAGCAATAATCTGCCATCTGACTCCCCTACTCAAAGATAAGTTCTTTAATTCACAGAGAAACTTGCTCATTCCCTGACGAAACACGGCTTTTGTATCGCCGCGATTTCCCCCTCCCTCAACATAAATTCGGATTTCTTTTACCACCGAACACCCCCAATCTCACCCATTCTCCAGACTTCTCCAAGAGAGTATTTCTCCAACCAATTCTCCAAAGGCTCTCGACTAAGTCGGTGCAGGTGTGTACCATTCTGATCCCGCTCACAAACCAAAACTGCTTCAGGAATCTCACTAAGCGCTGAGACTAAAGAATCGGAATGAGTAGTAACAATTAGTTGAGTGCGCTGAGAAGCGTCAATGAGTAGTTCTGCAAGGGTTGGAAGGATATCTGGATGTAGACCTAACTCTGGCTCTTCTATACAAACAAGTGGAGGAGGTTCTGGGTGGCACAGAATTGTCAACAGACATAAATACCGAAGCGTGCCGTCAGACAAACGAGTTGCCGGGACAGGCTGAAGCAACCCCTCTTCCCTCAAAAAAATTTGGACTGTACCGCCAAGAATTCTAACTTGGATGTTTTTAACTGGTTCATAAAACTTCTTTAGTTGGTCAACTATGGGGTTCGGGTCTAGATGAGTTTCAAAGTAGTTTAGGACAAGTCCCAGGTTACTAGCATCTTCCAGTAAAAAATCTCCAGGCAAATCAGTTTTCTGGGGCATTCGAGGTGCTGTATAGCGACCTAAGTTCCATTCTCGATATAACCTAATTTCAGAAAACTTATTGCCTAAGTAAGTCAACTCTGGGTACTGGTCAGGGTCTTTGCGCTGCGATAAGACTGACTGATCAGGCTTTAAGTCCTCCCTTCGTAAAGACCGATGGCTCCGTCCACTATTCTCCCCGACTTGGGCATCAGGTGTTGTTCTAATGTTTATTACGGGTGTACCGTGCTGATAACGGTAGAAGAAGAATACATCCTGTTCCCAAGGGTTATTAGGACGCTCATTCTCAATTGCTTCGTCAACGATTTCTAACCTTTGACCTGTCATCGTTAATTGCAGACGATACCGTAAGGGCATCCTACTCTCTGGATAGTCAACTAAAGCCTCTACAGTTGCAGTTGGAATACCTGTAGTGCCTTTCCATAGCCATTCACCAACTCCTCCTCCCTCCCGAATAGGAGCAGTTAGATCTTGAGGTAATGCCCTTAAAAATCCAATCGTTTCAATTAAATTTGACTTTCCTGAAGCATTCGTACCAATAATGACATTGAGTGGTTCTAATCTAATTTCCTCTTCCTCACTGCCATAAGAGAGAAAGTTTTTGATTTTTAATGTTTGAATAAACCGTTTGCCATCCATACGCCTAATGCATATTTAGAAGGGAAATTAGCCAAATTGATTACAATAGTAACCAACGGACTAATTGATGATTGCATACCAAGTGGCTTTTTTGTTAGAAGGATGAGCCGGGCTGTTTGAGGAACTCCACTTCTTCAGGAGTACTCCTTCGCCCCAGGATGGCGTTGCGATGGGGAAAACGTCCGAATTGCTCAATCACCCGCAGATGACGAATCGCGTAATCATAAGCATCGGCCAGTTCAGGGCTGAAGTCAGCGGCTTCCTTCATTAGAGCGACGCACTGGTGCTGGTCATCTAAGTTTTCGCTGTGTTCCAGAGGCAAATAGACAAACAGTCGCTGGAGCGGTAGCAATTGTTGATCAAACTGACGGGCGATCGCCTCCTTCGCCACCGTCAACGCCTTCGAGTCCGTGGCAAATGCCTGAGGCATCCCTCGAAACAGGTTTCGAGGAAACTGATCGAATAGCACGATCAACGCCAGACAGGTCTCAGGGGTGTCTTGCCAGGAATCGAGATCACCTGCGGCGGCCTGCTGGTAAGTGGGAAGGAAGCGATCGCGGATTTCCTGGTCGGTTGCCTCGCTCTTTCCAAACCAGAGTTTGCGCCGCACCTCGTAGCGGCTGTCTTCGGTTGCCGGAGGGCCAAACCAGTAGTGCAGGATGTCGTCGGCCTGTGTCATTGCAGCGGGCACTATTGGGGTTGAGCCGGAGCCGGGGGAGCCTGCTGCGGGACGGTCGTTCCCTGGGGCGTAGTTTGCTGGAGGCGCATCTGCCGCTGCTGGCGAAAACGCTCTGCTTCGGAGTTGATGCTCTGGTTCTGATCCTGCTGGAACTCACCGGGGCTACGAATCTGGCCAAAGTTTGCCCGGTGAATCAGGTCAAACATCGATTCGATATTGCCATTGCGAGAAAAGGGGTCGCTGTTCTGGTTCTGGTTCTGCGGTAAGTCTTGCGCAGGCGCGGTTGTACCCGTGCTATAGCCACCGTAGGTCTGAGCGGTAGCGGGTTGAACCGTCAGCGCCAGGGTGGTGCCACCCAATGCCAGCAAGCTAAAAAGGATCCGATTGGGGTTAGGAGTCATCACAGTTCTTCGCAGAAGGTCGATGAATAATTTGACGACGATTGAGGCAGTTTTGCTCCCGCCACTGCGACTAATCTACCAGATCGTATCGCTCGGACTGCTGCCGACACGGTTGCATCAGGAAAAATTGCGGCGCAACAGAGAACGAACCGCAAGCAGAGCGATCGCATCAAAGGCCACCAGCACCAGCAGTGCCCCCCCCAGCGTCACTGCGCCAAAGGGAGCCTGCATGACTACACTGCCCAGCGACCAACCCGCATGGGTGTAAACATAGCGAATCGGTTCAATGGCGTAGCTCAGTGGGTTGAGGCTGGCAATCCAGCGCAGCCAGACGGGCATGAAGCTGAGGGGAGCCAGGGCGGTGCTGGCAAACAGGAGGGGCAGGTTCGTCACGAAGATTACGGCGATCAGTTCGATGTGACCGGGAAGCGCGAAGGCCAATCCCAGGCTCAGCGCCGTCACGCCCAGCACCAGCAACATGACGATCCCCACCACCAGAGCCAGCCCTGCAGGATCAGGCAAACCTGCACCCAGGAAAGCAATGGCCGCAATAATCACCGTCGTTTGCAGCAGACTCAGCACTGCAATAAAAATAGCGGAGGCAAACACGATGGAGAAACGCGAGGCCAGTGGAGCCACCAGCAGCCGATTGAGAAACCCAAACTCACGGTCAAACATGACAGGCAGGCCAGCATTCAGGGCACCCCCAAAGGCAGTGAACACCATCACCCCAGCCCCCAGAAACTGACCATAATTCTGACTCTCGCCAAACAACCCCTGCGGCACATTTTGAAACAGCGCCCCAAACAGTACCAGCCACATCACGGGCTGAATCAGTCCGGCAATCAGCGTGGTCGGGCGGCGCTGGAGCTGAATGAACAGGCGGCGAGTGAGCGCGATGGTCTCTTGCAGAAATTCGCTGAATTCAGATTGGGGGGCGAACGCCCTGTTACCCGCCGGACGCAGGGCGACTTCGCTCAGGTTAGTTTGGGGTGGGGTAACGGTCTGACTCATCTGCAAATCCTTAATTAACTGGCTGGGCTGTCACTCACGGTTCAGCAGTCTTTGTTCTTAGCCTAACGCATGGTGGGCGATCGGGGGCTTGAAACGCCCCACTCGTCAGGATTGACCGCAGTAGACAATCAGGTCGATCTCGATATCGCCATATCCGGCCAGTGCCGTCACACCCACGGTAGTCCGTCCCGGTAAATGACCGGGAGAGAAATAAGAGCGATAGATTTCATTGATCTGCTCATACCAGCGGAAATCGGTGATAAACACTCGTGCCATCGCCACCTGGTCAAATGTGGCTCCCGCGTGTTCCAGCACCAGTTTCAGGTTGTTCATAACACAGTGGGTCTGTTCTTCGATAGAACCGACGACTACCTCCCCTGTCTGGGGATCTTCAGACAGTTGGCCTGTGACAAACAAGAAGTCTCCTGCCCTGACGGCGTGACAGTAGGGAGCAACCGGAGGAAGCACTCCGTTGGGAAGGGTGATGTACTGCAAACTGACCAATCTCCACAACTACAAAATATATATAGCGCTTCGCGCTCCAGCAAACCACAGGTTTTTGTGAGAGAGCCGCGCTCCACACGACTCACACACACAAACCTGTATTGGCCCCATGTTGCAAGCCCTTTAAGTAGATAGGCGTGATTAAGTTTGAAACCCCAAAAGCTGTTCCGCCCGCTGCGCGGGCGGAACAGCTTTTGGGGTTTTGACTTTTTCCCCGCCCACTTACTTAAATCAATCCAATCAAGCCAACGCCGAGCCAAAATCGGGTGGCACATCCTGCCAGCGCCCCTGACCTACGGCGCGCACCGCTTCCTTTAAAGAAACCTCTCCGGTGTAGAGAGCACGACCGACGATCGCCCCTGTTACCCCAGCAGGTTCCAGCGCCAGCAGTCCCAGCAGATCAGTCACAGAACTGACGCCGCCAGAGGCGATGACGGGAATGGAAACAGCCTCCGCCAGTTCTCTTAGCGCTTCCCGGTTCGGCCCTTGCAGCGTGCCATCGCGGTGAATATCGGTATAGATGATGGCGGCGGCTCCCCGGTCAGCCATCTGCTGAGCCAGGGGAACAGCGTCTACTTCTGATGTCTCCAGCCAGCCACGGGTAGCGACCTTGCCGTTGCGAGCATCAATGCCAACGATAATTTGGCCAGGAAACTCCTGACACAACGATTGCACCAGGTCGGGCTGCTCCACCGCCACCGTGCCCAGAATCGCCCAGCGGACGCCCAGGTTCAGCAGTTCAGCCACACTCTGGCGATCGCGCAGTCCACCCCCCACCTCCACAGGCACATTCACCGCCTCGACGATAGCGGCGATCGCCGCGCCGTTGACAGGGTGTCCCAACTTGGCCCCATCCAGATCAACCAGGTGAATCCGGGTTGCCCCCTGTTCGACCCACTGCTGGGCCACAGCGACCGGGTTTTCATCGAACACCTGGGATTGGGCATAGTCGCCCTGGTAGAGCCGCACACAGCGTCCCTCCAGCAGGTCAATTGCGGGAATTACTTCCATCGGTTCTCTCTCTCTCTGAGCCTTTGATTTTAGGCGATTTCTGAAGGACAAAATACCCATCTGGACTTTTGACTAAGTAAGTGGGCGTGGAAAAAGTCGAAACCCCAAAAGCGATTCCGCCCGCTGCGCGGGCAGAATCGCTTTTTGGGTTTCAAGCTTAATCGCGCCTATATACGTTAAAATCGCGCCAATTTTTCCAAAAACGCTGACGTTGCCAGCGTTTTTGGAAAAATTGGCGCGAAAATTAAATTCGCCACGAAACGCTCTCTGCAAAAGCGTTTCTCGGCACTGTACAAAAAAGTTGCATCAATCGCCATTGAACTGATGGAACTAATTCCAGGGAACTACTGAGAGTCTGCCTGACTCAGCGGGTATAAACTTTACAAATTCTTTAACAAAAGATTGGAACTCCGATGGGCCTGTTGGGTCATGGCAATCAGCCGCAGCCTGAGCCTGTCATCTAACTGCGGAGGATTGCACCTGCGATCGCCCCCGCAGAGTGTTTCTGTTAGCTTTATTTACCTTTATCGATCCATTCTCTATGAACACAGCCTCATTCACCCGATCCGGAAAGAATTGTAGTTTGGCTCATCGAGCAGTCATTGCCCTCCTCACGCTCCCCCTGCTCCTGGGGAGCACCCCCCTGCCCGTACTGGCGAACCCCAGTCCGCTGCTGCTCAGTCAGCGGCAACGCGACTGGAACTGCAACCTGCGGATGGCACGCCTGGTGAACCAGCGGCAACAGATCACGGGGTTGGTACTGCAACTGGAGGTGCTGGAAAAGCCTGTCACAAGCTACGCCAACGTGGTGTATCAGGTATTCACGCGGGTGAATGGACGCTGGGAGGAGGTGTTTACCAACCAGGGAGCACGCCTGATTGCCGCTGGTCGTGAGCGGGTAGTGCTGCCCCCAGAAGTCATCCCTATTGACAAGCTAAAAGATTCCTTTGAGACGCTGGGGGTTGACCTGGAAACCGCCGAGTTGAAAGCTGTCGCCCAAATCCGCTATGACGTGCGGGGCGGGCAGCGCGATCGCCGGGTGGAATGGGAGCAGGTGCAGAGCTATCGTGCGATCGCCCTCACCCGCACCCCGCAGATCGCGACGACCCGTCCCACGCCCGTGACTCCCATCCGACCTGGGGCCACCCGCAACGCCGGAACCTTCAGTCTCGCGGTACGCCAGGAGCGGGTGACCTTCCCTGAAGTGATTGTGCGGGTATCGCTGAAGCCGAAGCGATCGAACCGTTTTCTCTCTGAACAATTTGTGGGAGATTTCCGCTATCGAATGAACCAGCGAGCGCAGTTTGTGCGGGGGCTGAGTGCAGGCGATCGCGTCGTGGTCCGGGTCTTTTCATTGAACAATCGACTGCTGGGGTACAGCGAGTTTGAACTGCTGTCGAACCATGCCGCCGTTTCCCTGGTGCTGCCCAGCGACCCCAACAGCTACGGTACGATGCGGACAGTTTATGGAGTGGATGGCGATCGCAATGGCACCATCGATGCCCGCAGCACGGTCTACGACTACTTTACCCAGGTCAGTGGCACGACGCTGAGTGAATCCCGCGTCACCTTCCTGGAAACAACTCGCAGTGTGAATATCCGGCAGTTTCAGATTGCGGGATTGCCAACCCCACCGAACCGTTGCACCTATACAAGTTCTTTCTCACGGGGCAGTTTTGCCCTCGTCAGCCGCACGATCAGCGTCTTCACTCGTAGTTTGTCCAATGTGCTGACTTCCCTTCCTGGAACGATCGTGCAGTTGATCAGCGTCAGTACCACGCGCATTTCGATCTACGAGGTGCGCCAGCTCATTGTCAACTACCAGCGCTATCAGGTGCGCGATGGCTATGAGGTGGTGATTGACCGAGATCGGGGGGAAGACTGGGACGACGACGACGATGACGACGATGACGACGATGACGACGATGACGACGATGACGATGACGATGACGACGATGACGACGATGACGATGACGACGATCGTCGTGGGCGGAGGCGACGCAACTGCAACCAGGGCATTGGCAATGGTCCCGAAGGCTGCGATCCCGGAAACTCGAGACCTCGTGGAGGAAGTAATGACGAGGGCGGTAGACGCCCTGGTAGACGCCGATAGGTAGGGTAAGCAGGTAGGTACGATTCAGGTGGAAACCCCAAAAGCTGTTTCGCCCTTCGACTTCGCTCAGGGCGAAACAGCTTTTGGGGTTTTGACTTTTTCCCCGCCTACTGACTGAAATCTTACTGACGGCCCTTCTGTAAACAGAAGAATTAAGGGGCTTGCCATAAAAAAATCCCAATAAAATCTCAGGTTTCGCTGGGCACAGCGAAGCCGCGCCCAGCGAAACCTGGGATTTTATTAAACAGCAGATCCCTAAGGGACTGGACTTTTGACTAAATTGCGCCTTTTTTTTGAAACGCTGACTGTGTCAGCGTTTCAAAAAAAAGGCACCAAAACCAAAGATGCCGCGAAACGCTCTCTACGAGAGTGTTTCGCGGCATTACAGAAAAAATAGTCAAAAGTCCAGTAAGGGACAAGGGTGTCAGAAAGCCCTTTGGGGTGTCTGGTGTATTTGAACTATCTTGTTCGCATTCGGCTGATCAGCGGGCACCCTATGGAACAGCAGCGCTTAACTTCTACAAAGGAAACTCTAAATCTATGTCAAACTCTCCATCTACCCCCGGTGCTGAGAAAAAGATTGTCGCTGGTATCCTTGGAATCCTGCTGGGTGGATTAGGAATTCACAAGTTTATTCTGGGGTACACCACAGAAGGGGTGATCATGCTGGTGACCAGTGTGGTCGGTATTGTGCTTTCCTGTTTTGTAATTCCCATTTTTGCCACGATGGCGATGGGGATCATTGGTTTGATTGAGGGCATTATCTATCTCACCAAAAGTGATGAAGAGTTTGTTAGAACCTACGTGACGAACAAAAAAGGCTGGTTTTAAGCACCCTGAATTCCATCTATTTATGTTGAACGTTTATGCTGAACGTGCAGTCAAGGCGATTCTCATCCCAGCTTGATTGGGGTATTCGTTCTGTTGCTCTGGGGTTTGGAGGCGCTGCCGCCCTTACCATCGTGCTTTATGCACAGGGGTGGCAGCCGTCTTTTGTGCAGTGCTACTTTCAGAAGACCTTTGGGTTTCCAGGGCCTGGTTGCGGTCTCACTCGCTCTCTGGTCGCCCTGATCCAGGGAGATTGGCACCAGGCTCTTTTCTATCACCTCTTTGGCCCCATCCTGTTACTGGCACTTCTGGTCAGTCTCTGTCATTGGGCACTGGAGTTGGGCCTGGGGCGATCGCTCAGTACGCCGTTCACCCGCATCGTTCAAACTCCCTCATTGGTTGCCGTGCTGGCTGTCGCTTTTCTGGGGTACTACGCAGTCCGGCTCTACGTCCGCTATAGCCTATCCCCTGCATGGCTTAATCAGTCTGAGTTCTGGCAACTCATCGTTGCAGGCGCAAAAGCTCTATAAGCTATATTTATGACATCCCAGCCGAGGCGCATCAGCCCAACTTTACAAAAGCGATTCCTTCTGGTGTTACTCTACATGGGCCTGGGAGCAAGCTATTGTGCCGTGTTCTCTGCCTGGGAGATAAATCTCGCTTTGAAGGGATTTGCTGCGATCGCTCCAGTTCAGGTTGGGACGCTCCTCTATCTGCTGCTCCTGCGTCGCAAGTCGGGTGAATAAGTCAGAGTAATAATCCTGGAAACCCCGGAAAGTCTTTCGCCCGCGCAACGGGTGAAAGGCTTTCCGGGGTCTTCGGTTCCCACGCTCATCACCCTGAGCATTAATACTTTTTAAATTTCCTAAAGAGCATATTTGGCATTCCTATACTTTTTCTCAAGTACCAGACTGGTGTTTACACCCTCCACTTAATCGTCCAGAGGCAAGGGTGCAGATTGAGGGAAGTCTGCCAACAGACGAATCTGATTTTTCCCCATAGGAAGGAGCTGTAGTTCCGTGTGTTGTCCTGCCGCTGCACTCCCTGTCGCCTGATCAGAAATGCATTATCAATTCACCGGAGCAAGATGATGGATAGTACTGGAAGAAATCGCATTGATTCCCTGATCCAGCAGGGTTACTCACTGGATCTTGGGCAAACGTTTAGCCGGGGTTTCGAGATCTTCAAGAAGAATCTTGGTTGTTTTGTCCTATATACACTGGTTCTGATGATTATCTTCATTGTCCTGGGAGCGTTTCCCGATCGGCTGAGACCTGCCGCAAGTGGGATCAATCTGGTGATCTCTGCGCCACTGATGGCTGGATTTTTCATTGTTGCCTTCAAGCTAATTAAGGGTCAGTCAACAACTTTTGGTGATTTTTTTCGGGGGTTTGACCGCTTTGTACCGCTGTTCCTGGCGAACCTGGTGATGTCGATTTTTATCGCGATCGGGTTTTTACTTCTAATCATCCCTGGCATCTACCTGGCAGTTTCCTATCTGTTCACCATCCCCCTGATTGTGGAACGCAAGTTCGATTTCTGGGAGGCAATGGAGAGCAGCCGCCGCCTGATCACCAAAAATTGGTTCACCTTCTTTGGGCTGGCTATCTTGCTGTTTTTGCTGAACCTGGGTGGCCTGTTACTACTGGGATTGGGGGTTCTGTTTACGCTCCCGATTACCTACTGCGTAATGGCCGCCGCCTATGAAAGTGTGGTGGGCGTTAACGGTGCCAGTCTCCCCGCTTCCGATACCCTGACGGATTCGTTTTAAGAGAGCGTAAGATTGGGAGGGTAGCAGCCTGACCCGGTGGCACCTCACTGAGATGGCAGTTTAACCTGCGGCCTGTATTCAACCAGAAACGCTCCCTCCCATGCGCTTCAAACGCCACAGATCTTTTTTTGTCATCCTGCTAATGCTCATCGGCATGGGCTATTTCAGCTCCGTCTCCACCCTGGAGTCGGGCTTTTTGCTAAAGAGCCTGGGAATCCTGCTACCGATACAGGTGGGCGGAACGCTGTATCTGCTATATCTCTACTGGATGGGAAAAATTCCCGGCACCGCCCGCCATGAGGCACTCCAACGGCGCAATGATCCAGAAAAACTGGAGAAATCTTGATTAGAGCGGCCAAAGTTGCGGGCGATCGCCTACGCTCAAGAAATATCCTCTGATCCGTAACCTCGATCGCGCCTCTATGCAACTGATTCCCAAAGCTCCAGCGATACCCAGCCACACCCAGCCACACACCCTCACAATCGACGTAGGCGGCATGAAGTGCGCCGGGTGCGTGCGGGCCGTTGAGAAAGAATTGACCCAGCAGCCGGGGGTCGTTTCTGCGACGGTAAATCTGGCAACCGAGGTGGCGCTGGTTCAGTATGAAGGGGAAGTCGATCCGAAGGCATTAGCGCAACGTCTGACGGAAGCAGGCTTTCCCAGTCAGCCCCGTTGGGTACCCGGTGAGGAGCCAGAGGGGGAGACAATCCAGACCCCGGCAGAGCGGCAACAGGTGGAGGCAACAGAGCGCAAGAAACAGTTGGCGATCGCCGCTCTCCTGCTAATCTTCTCCGCTATTGGCCACCTGGAGCACTTCAACATTTACATCCCTGGCCTCAGCAATATCTGGTTCCACTGGGGGCTGGCAACGCTGGCGCTGCTGTTCCCCGGTCGCGGCATGATTGTAGACGGCTGGCGGGGGCTGCGCCGCAACGCCCCCAACATGAATACCCTGGTGGGACTGGGCACCCTCACCGCCTATTTCACCAGTGACATCGCCCTCCTGTTCCCCCAGTTGGGCTGGGAGTGCTTCTTCGATGAACCCGTGATGCTGGTCGGCTTCATACTCCTGGGCCGCACCCTAGAACAGCAGGCCAGAGGCCGAGCAGCAGCAGCCCTGCAATCTCTCCTCGCCCTCCAACCCGCCCAGGCCCGCCTCATCACCCTGGACCCCACCCAACTCGCCACCCTCCAAAATCCCTCCAATTCCCAATCCCCTCTTCCCAATTCCCCTTTTACCGAAATTCCCGCCGATCGCGTCAAAGTCGGTGAACTGTTGCGGGTGCTTCCGGGAGAAAAGATTCCCGTAGACGGTGAGGTGATCGCTGGACAAACCACCGTCAACGAGGCCATGCTGACGGGCGAATCTCTGCCTGTATCGAAGCAAGCAGGGGATTTTGTGGCGGCAGGCACGCTCAACCAGAGTGGCGTTATCGTGCTGAAGGCTACCCGCACCGGGCAGCAAACCACCCTGGCACAAATCATTGCCCTGGTGGAGGCCGCCCAGACTCGCAAAGCCCCCATTCAGCGACTGGCGGATCTCGTCGCAGGTTACTTCACCTACGGCGTGATGGCGATCGCCCTCCTTACCTTCCTTTTCTGGTACTTCATTGGCATTCCCCTGTGGCATGACCAGGTTACCCACTGGTCGATCTCGATGAATCACGGCCTGATGGGGCAAACTCACCTGCACGGGACGCACGCCACACCGCTGTTAATGAGTTTGAAACTGGCGATCGCCGTCCTCGTTATTGCCTGCCCCTGTGCCCTGGGACTGGCCACCCCGACCGCGATTCTGGTTGGCTCCGGCGTTGGTGCAGAACAAGGACTGTTGATCCGGGGGGGAGATGTGCTGGAAAAGGTGCATTGCATCCAGACGGTAGTCTTTGACAAAACGGGGACTTTGACAACCGGCCATCCCATCGTGACGGATTGCCTGCCGATGGAGAGTTTGACTGCGGATAAACTGATGCAACTGGCCGCCGCTGTCGAGAGCGGCACCAATCACCCGCTGGCAATTGCGATCCAGGAGCAGGCCCACCGACAGGAGTTGCCGCTGCTCTCAGCTCAGACGTTTCAGACCCATCCGGGTTCAGGCGTGTCTGCAGAAGTGGCAGGTCAGCAGGTGATGCTGGGCACGGAGCGGTGGTTTGTGGCACATCAGATCGCCATTCCCCAGGAAATCCACACCCAGGCGCAGCAGCTTGCCTCAGCAGGCAAAACACTGGTGTATGTGGGGGTAGATGGACAATTCGCGGGATTAATTGCGGTACAAGACACCCTCCGTCCCGATGCCCTGGCAACCGTGGAACAACTGCGCCAGAAAGGGCTGAGGGTGATGATGATGACGGGTGATCAGCCTGCCGCTGCAGGGGCGATCGCCGCTCAACTCAGCATCCCTGAACCAGATGTGTTCGCGGGGGTATCTCCCCAGGGCAAGGTAGAAGCGATCGCCCAACTCCGGCAGGAAGACCAATCCGTGGCGATGGTGGGTGATGGCATCAACGATGCCCCTGCACTGGCGGAGGCCGATGTCAGCATCTCCCTGCACAGCGGAACGGATGTGGCGATGGAGACGGCAGAGATTATTCTGATGCGCGATCGCCTCTCGGATGTGGTCGATGCCATTGACCTGAGTCAGGCGACGTTTAACAAAATTCGTCAAAATCTGTTCTGGGCATTTGCCTACAATCTGGTTGGCATTCCCATTGCCGCTGGTTTGCTGCTGCCACTGACAGGGATGAGCCTCAATCCCTCGGCAGCAGGCGCTTTGATGGCGATGAGTTCTGTCAGTGTGGTGACCAATTCTCTGCTGCTGCGTCGTCATGCTGCAAAAAAATGTTAAGAGCCTACCCGAAAACCCAAATTCTGGCAGGCGCGACGCTATAGCGTCGCGCCTGCCAGAATTTGGGTTTTCGGATTTCGGATAGGCACTTAGAC